>CAZIQL010000029.1:0-27492 GCA_964541485.1 uncultured Lachnospiraceae bacterium | reverse complement strand
GCAATTGAGCGTAGCTATGAGGTGGCAGATGAAATGGCAAGACTGTCTTCTACGGCAATCAATTATGCGATTGAGCTTCTGGATGACTATGATGAGAAAAAGGCGGCAAAAATCAGGGCATTGGAAAATAAGGTGGACATTTATGAGGATGCGTTGGGGTCTTATCTTGTAAAGCTGTCTGCAAGGAGCATGGATGCGGAAGACAGCAGAGAAGTAACGAAGCTTCTTTATATGATTGGAGACTTTGAACGAATTTCTGACCATGCGGTAAATGTGATTGATTCGGCAGAGGAATTAATGGATAAGCAAATCGAGTTTTCGGATGCGGCGTTGGAAGAGTTGAAGACAATGTATGCTGCTATCAGAGAAATTGTGTGGATTACAGAAGAAGCCTTTGTGGAAAGAGATATAGAAAAGGCACATATGGTTGAGCCTTTGGAGCAGGTGGTTGACTACTTAAAAGAACAGATTCGTTTGCGCCATATTATGCGTCTCCAAAAGGTAGAGTGTGCGATTGAACCGGGATTTGTGTTGTCGGATATCCTGACAAACTTAGAGAGAGTATCGGATCACTGTTCCAATGTGGCCAGCTGTCTGATTGAAATGTCAGAGCATGCGGCTCTTGACTTACACAGCTATCTGCATAAGGTACATCGGAGCGGAAAAGATTTTGATGCCCTGTATCAGGAATACAAGGAGAAGTATGCCATTGCGCCGGTAACAAGGAAAGAGGGTATAACAAAGTAATAAAAAAGCGTGTGAACGGGAAGGCAGGACCTACAATTTCACACGCTTTTTCTTTGTTACGGACAGAAAATAAAGCAATAGAGATGCGGCAAGAATGCCAACGGAGTCGATACAGACATCAATGAGGTTTCCGCTTCGGCCGTCAATGAAGGACTGATGAAATTCATCGAGGGCAGAAAACGACAGGGTGAGAAGGAAACATAGGATAAGCCGGAATCTGAGAGAAAATCGGTTGCCTGTCCAAATGCGGATGGGAAAATAAACGGATAATGTCAGTAAAAAGTATTCGGTCATATGAGCAGCTTTTCTTACGTAAAGATGGATGTTTTCCGCACGCTCCCATAAGAGTTCGCTGGTTTTTGCGGCGGGAAGAAAAGGAGAAAACAGGCGGACCAGAAATAAACTGATCTGAAAGCTTAAGGAACCGGATTCTTCGCCCGTTTGTGCAGAAAAGCCGAAAATAATACATAACAGCACAAATGCCGGAACAACGGAAAAAACTTTTTGATTAAGACGGTATTTCTTTACTGGCAGGTTCATAGAAAGCTCCTTTCTATTTTATTATGTACCGGAAGGATACAGATATACATACTGTTAACTATAGCATTATTTGCCCGGCTTTGCAAACGGGAGAAAATATTTTTTGTAAGGCTTGCATGTGACAGAAAAAAGCGGTAAGATTAAAAGAAAGACACAAAAGAATGTAAGAAAGGCTGGAGAGAGTATGCATATTACATTGACAGGTAATTTAGGGAGCGGAAAGTCCACTTTAAGTAAAATTTTAGAGACAGAATATGGTTATGAGATTTTTTCTACCGGAAAGGTGATTCGTGAGATTGCCAAGGAACATGGTTTGAGCGTGCTTGAGATGAATAACCTGATGGGGCAGGACCACAAGTATGACCATGAAATAGATGACACAACAGCCCGGATTTCGAGAGAAAATCCGGACAAAAGTATTTTGTTTGATTCACGTCTGGCGTGGAATTTCGTGGAGAAGTCGTTCAAGGTCTTTCTGTCGGTCAGTCTGGATGTGGCAGCGCAAAGAGTAAAAGCAGATGCAACCAGAGGCAGTGTAGAGAACTACGAATCCCTGGAAGATGCAAAGCAAAAGCTGAAAAAAAGAGCGGAAACTGAGGATGCAAGATATAAAGAAATTTATGGAATAGAGTATTTTAATTATTCAAATTATAATCTGATTCTGGATTCCACCGATTGTGATCCGGCGATTCTGGCGCAGATTTTAGAGGATGAGGCAGAGGCTTACGAGGCAGCCGACAAGGAGGGGAACGGTGGTTACACCAGACTGATTCTTTCCCTGAACCGCCCGGAGGAGGACTTTGCAAAGGAAAAAGCAGCAGGTGTGATTTCCAGAGAAGTATTGCACGGCAGAGAGTTTTTAGTGGTGACTTTAAATAAATAAGTGAAAACGGGAAACGGCTGAATAAGCTGTTTCTTTTTTTGTTACACTAATGGAAAGTGTGGTTTGGGGCGGAACGAGGTTGTTATGGAAGGAGACTGCGATTATGTGGAATACAATGCCGGAAAAGTACAAAAAGCTAATAGGACTGATTGTCATTGTGGCGGTGGTTTACTTGGGATTCCGGTATTTGTTGCCTCTTTTCCTGCCGTTTTTGATTGCGGTAGTAATTGCACGATGCTTGCGCCGGCCGGTACGTTTTTTGTGGAAAAAGTTAAGGATTAAGCCCGTCATCAGCGGAGGCATTCTGATCATCTTTTTTTTGGGTATTGTAGGAGGCGGAATCACATATCTTGTTAAATTATTGCTGGAGCAGTTTGTAGCTTTGGTAGAGAATTATGAGAGCTATCAGGTGGAGTGGCAAGGATATATAGAGGGAATCTGTCGATATTGTGATAGTTTTTTTAAGATGGAGAGAGGAAGAACCTTTTCGATGTTAAGCGACGGTCTGGATGGAATTTTAGTGTTTTTAAGGGAAGAAATGCTGGCCTTTGTGACAAAGCATTCCTTAAAGGCTGCGGTTTCTGTCACAGAGCTGGCAGTCAGTTTCGTTGTTATATTCGTATCAACGCTGTTGATTTTAGGGGAGTCCGTAAAAGAGAAGACAGAGCAACGGCAGTTGGGCTTTTGGACACAGGAATGGAATGTGGTGAAGGGAGAACTGTCCGGGGCGGGAATTGCCTATATAAAAACGCAGGCAATACTGATTTTTCTTGTCAGTATTACCTGCGGCCTGGGGTTGCTTATTCTTCGCAATCCTTATGCACTCTTAATTGGTCTTTTGATTGGGGTTTTTGACGCGTTTCCTCTGCTTGGCAGTGTCATGATTCTTGTGCCATGGGCAGTCATCTGTTTTATCCGGGGGAAAGTGTTTGCCGGAGCAGTGCTGCTTACATTGTATGGTATCTGCCAGTTTTTAAGAGAGTATCTGGAGCCGAAGCTTTTAGGAGGGAGAATGGGAATTTCCCCTATTTACAGTCTGATGGCAGTCACTATCGGATATGAACTCTTCGGTATTCCGGGACTCTTCCTCGGACCCTTCGGGCTGGTGCTGATTAGGAGTCTGTGCAGAGTAACCGTCGAAGGAGGGGGAAGAGCGGAATAGACAAGAGTATAAATTTACAAGATGTTATTTATACTTTGCGGCTTCGATTTGCTCTGCGAGGTCATTCAGATAAACCCAGCGATCCATCTTTTCTTCCAGAGCGGCTTCGGTCTGTTCCTTTTCTGCCATTAACGCGGTTAATTTGGAATATTCGCTTGCAGAAGCCGCAATTTCGTTATCCAGGAAAACAAGTTTTTCTTCCAATGCAGCAATGTCGGCATCAATGGTTTCATATTCCCGCTGTTCTTTATAAGAAAATTTCAGGCGAGAATCCTTCTGCTTCCAGGTTTCCTTAGAAGGCAGGGAGTCAGCCTTAACAGCATCGTTTTTATCGACCGGGTTTCCGGTGACGCTTTTTAAAGTGCTTTGTGTGCGTTCGCCCGCGGTTTCCTTAAAATCGCTGTAATTGCCCTCATAACGGACGATTTCACCGTTTTCAAAGGAAAAGATACGGGTGGCGAGTTTATCAAGGAAATAGCGGTCATGGGAGACGGCAACGACGATGCCGGGATACTCCAGCAAATAGTTTTCTAAAATGGTCAGTGTCTGAATATCAAGGTCATTCGTAGGTTCGTCTAAAACAAGAACATTTGGTGCATCCATCAAAACCTTTAACAGATAAAGACGCCGTTTTTCACCACCGGAGAGCTTTTCAATTTTTGTGTACTGCATGGAGCCGTCAAACAAAAACTGCTCACACATTGCAGAGGCAGACATGGTGCCGTCTGCGGTTTCGATGTATTCTGCAGTATTACGGATATATTGGAGCACGGTCATGTCGGAATCAAGAGCTTCGTTCTCCTGAGAAAAATAGCCGACTTTTATCGTAGTCCCCATGTCGACATAGCCGGTGTCCGGTTCCAATTTTCCGGTCAGAATGTTTAACAGGGTGGATTTTCCGCATCCGTTGCGTCCGATAATGCCAATACGGTCTGTAGGGAGCAGAATGTAGCTGAATGGAGCGAATAATGCAGCACCATCAAAGGATTTACTGATTTTTGCAAGCTCGATTGTTTTTTTTCCAAGACGCGAGGAAAGAGCATTGATTTCCACTGAGCTGTCTGTCTGCGGCTTGTCGCGGTCTCTGAGGGCCTCAAAACGCTGGATATGAGCCTTTTGCTTTGTGGAACGGGCACGGGCACCGCGCTGCATCCAGGCAAGCTCTGTTTTGAACAGTGTTTTTGCTTTTCGTTCCGTAGCAATTGCCATTTCTTCACGCTCTGCCTTCAGTGCAATGAAACCGGAGTAGTTCGTCTGATAGGAATATAATTTGCCCTTATCGAGTTCAATAATTTTATTAGTCACGCGGTCGAGAAAGTACCGGTCGTGGGTAATCATGATAAAAGCACCTTTGTACTTTTTTAAATACTCCTCTAACCATTCTGTCATGTCGCTGTCTAAGTGGTTTGTTGGCTCATCAAGGACAAGCAGGTCGGATTCGGTCAGTAGTGTGCGCACTAAGGCAATGCGCTTTTTTTGTCCGCCGGATAGTGTAGAAGCGGTGCCGTCCGGATCAGAAATCCCGAATTTTTGCAGCATAACACGGGCTTCACCGATAATATTGCGATAGCTTTCTTTTGCGGTTTGGCCTTCGGTGACATTCAGGAGGATGGACTTGCTGTTATCAAACACCGGAGTTTGTGGAAGATAGGCGATACGCAGTTTGTTTCCCTTTGTTACGCTGCCTTCCTCCGGTTCTTCCAGGCCGGCAATGATTTTTAACAGAGTAGACTTTCCGGTGCCGTTGATGCCGATAACACCGATTTTGTCCCCGTCGTTAATTCCGAGACTGATATGGTCAAAAAGCATACGCTCCGTGTAGCTTTTGCTGACATTTTCCAGAGTGAGTAAATTCATAAAAATATAGTGCCTGCCTTTCGTTTTTCGTTCGTTTTAATCCTACCAAGCAGGACGTTGTTTTGTCAATCGTCTGGGAGGGAATTTTGAGGATATGCGGAATATTTTTGTGGACAAGCGCATAAATATGATTAGGAGAAGATAGACCCACCGGCGGGAGCGTGTGTCTATAAAGAAAGAGGAGGGATGGCAAAATGGAACAGGATAAAAGGGCAGAGTACCGGCGTCAGATGATTTATTTTTCTACTTATCGAAACAGGGAAAAAACGGGGAAAGCAGGATATGCCGCGGTTTTTATCAGAAATGAATTATGTGAAGTGCAGATTTATTACCGGGGAGAGGCAAAATACGGAATAACGGGGAGAGTGCAGCCGGTGTATGTGTTTCAAGACGGAAGTGCGGTAGAGGGAGAAGAAATCACAGTGCAGGAGGGAATGGCTGCGGGTGGGTTTGAGACCGCAACCGAGAACTTTTTACAGACCGGCCGGGACATTACATATCTTGAGGCAATTTATCTGGAGGGAACAGCATACGGAATCTGTGGCGGCAGGGCAGATGGGCTGGAATTGTTCGGTGAGGATACCTATTCTGTGACAAAGTGGATGGATACGGTGACGGAGATCGTGACAGAAAAAAAGGAGGAACTGACGGGAGAAGCGTTGCGGGAAATTCGGCAGACGTGGAGCTTGTCTGAGTGCATGGAACATCTGCCGGAGCTGAAGCTGCCGTTTGATGGAATCCGGAGGCAGTGCTGCCGTATGACACTTGAGGATATGGAGCATTTGCCAAAGGAATGGAGATTTTTGAGGGAGAATCATTTTCTGTTGCATGGATATTATGAATATCATCATCTGCTGCTTGGAAAGTTATGCGCAAGACATGGAGAACGGTTTGTGGTCGGAGTGCCGGGAGAGTATGGAATAAGAGAGCAATACATGGCAGAAAGCTTTGGATTTCCTGACTTTTCACCGCTGGAGCAAGGAAAAAAACGCCGGGGCAGCTTTGGCTATTGGTATTTTTATTTAACCAAAGCATCTTACTGACCCCGGAGTTTTGTGTTTGGAAGATAGGGCTGTAACAGGGAGACAAAAGAGTTCATGGTTTCCTCCGGATGGGCATGATAATGGGAAGGCTCGCCGCAGAGTAAATAGTCGGACTCCTTAAAGCTCTGCAAATAATATGGGGAAGTGCAAACCGATCCCTTGCCACAGGAATTGGAAATAGAGGATAACCATTTGCCGATGTTTTCCATCTGCGTGGCATCATGCAGTTCTTTTACCACGGTAGTACGGAATTCGTGTGGGATATCACCGGTAAGCAGCAGACAGATGCTTTCTTCTATGCGCCCGATAGTAAAGGAGTGGTCAGGAAGACCGGCAGTAAGGGCGTAGCTGTCCTTGGAATTTTTGATGTCCATGGCCACAGCATCCACAAGCCGGTTAGTTAAAACAGATGCAAGAACCTCCGGGCAGTAGCCGTTGGTGTCAAGCTTAATAAGAAAGCCAAGCTCTTTCACCTTTGCAAGAAACTCCGGTAAATCCGGCTGGAGTGTCGGTTCGCCACCGGTGACACAGACACCCTCCAAACGTCCTTTACGGGATTTGAGAAAATCAAAAAATTCCTCCTCTGTAATTTGCTCACAGGTATCCGGGGACAGGACAAGCAGAGCATTGTGGCAAAACGGGCAGCGGAAATTGCAGGCACCGGTAAAAGCAGTGCAGGCAAGGTAGCCCGGATAGTCAAGTAATGTCAATTTGCCAAGTCCGTGAAGCAGCATGAGTTTCTCCTTTAAAACCGTGTTTTTCTAAACTTTTCTCAGTATAGCATGAAATGATGCCTTATTCAATGAAAAAGGTGAAAAGGATACGTTGTAAAGAGAAAAACGTGTATGGTATAATATCAAAAGGGGAAAGCCGCCTGCGCCGGAGTAGGAACAGGTGTTATAGAAAGGCAATGAGAGGGATACAGAATGGATAAAATAATAATTAAGGTAGAAAAAGACGGTGCAGGAGATTTTTCAACGCTTACGGAAGCTTTTGCCTATGCAGAGACACTGGCAGCAGAGCAACCGGTGGAAATCATGGTTGCCGCCGGCATTTACAATGAGAAATTATCTCTGGAAAAGGACAACGTGACGTTGATTGGAGCAGGAGCAGAGGAGACGGTCATTACCTATGATGATTATGCGCTGTTTCTCATGGAAGACGGGATCAAACGGGGAACGTTCCGTTCTTACACCATGTATGTGCATGGAGACCGGTTTACAGCCCGGAATCTGACGATTGCAAATACCGCAGGCTTTGGGGCAAAAACCGGACAGGCAGTTGCACTGTATGCGGACGGCGCGCGGATGAAGTTTGAAAAGTGCCGTTTTCTTGGCAGACAGGATACGCTGTTTACAGCACCGCTTCCGCCTACGGTGGTGGAATGGGGCGGTTTCCGGGGACCGAGAGAGAATGCACCGAGAGACAATGGGGTACATTATTATAGAAATTGTTATATAGAGGGCGATGTGGACTTTATTTTTGGAGGTGCAACTGCTTATTTTGAAGATTGTCAGATTCACTCCCTGACAAGGGATCAGCAGGTCAATGGATACGTGACGGCAGCCTCTACACCGGACGGCAGGAGATATGGATATGTGTTTGACCGGTGTCGCTTTACATCAGACTGTGCTGCTGGGACGGTATATCTTGGAAGACCGTGGCGGTCATTTGCAAAAACGGTGATTTTGCGGTCGGAGCTTGGACCTCATATAAAAAAAGAAGGCTGGCATGACTGGAATAAAGAAGATGCCAGAGAGACGACATATTATGCAGAGTACGAGAATTTTGGTCCGGGAGCGTGCGGTGCGACAGAGGAGAAACCGGTAGAAACGGAGCGTGCGGACTGGACGTATCAGCTGACTGCGGAAGCGGCAGAGGAATATTCCAAAGAGAAAGTGCTTTCTGATGCTTTTTTTCTTGACACAGACTAAAAAAATCGGTATACTAAAGCTTGCCGTGCAGCCGGGGAGTCAGCGGTGCCCTGTACCTGCAATCCGCTCCAGCAGGGGTGATATCCGGCCTCGGGCAGGTTATTGTAAAGCCGCCCATCATAAGTGGTGTTGATACTCTGGTCTTGCGCAACAGAAGTTCGTGAACCGTGTCAGGTCAGGAATGGAGCAGCACTAAGCGAAAGTTTCTGTGTGCCGTAAGGGTGCCGGGGAGGAGCTAACTGTGGTGGTACCGTTTATGATGCTTGCACAAAGCCGGATGCACGGATTGAAAAATAGAATAGAAAATGGTATGATAAAGCCGGGTGATACATGCGCCCGGCTTTTTAATTTAGTACGGAGAGTAAAACTATGATTTTTGATACACATACGCATTATGATGAGGAACAATTTGATACAGACAGGGAGGAGCTGCTGCTGTCCCTGAAGGAACAGGGGGTAGGTGCTGTTGCCAATATGGGAGCAACGATGCAGGGCGCGACAGACAGTGTTGCACTGGCAGAGAAATACCCGTTTGTTTATGCGGCGGTTGGAATCCATCCGGATCACGCAAAGGAGTTAAATGAAGAAGCATTTGAGAAACTGCGGATACTGGCTCAGAACGAAAAAGTAGTTGCCATCGGGGAAATCGGATTGGACTATTACTGGGATTCGACCGAACGTCAGGAACAGAAATATTGGTTTAGGCGGCAGCTGGAGCTGGCATTGGAGCTTGAGTATCCGGTGGTGATTCACAGCAGGGAGGCTGCGGCAGATACTTTTGATATGATAAAAGAAACTTATGAACAGTCCGGCGGGAAATTAAAAGGAGTTATCCACTGCTATTCGTACGGAGTGGAGCAGGCAAAGGAATATCTGAAAATGGGATTTTTCCTTGGAATCGGTGGAGTGGCGACCTTCAAAAACGGACGGAAGCTGAAGGAAGTGATAGAAGCAGTGCCGCTTGAAAAAATAGTGTTGGAGACAGACTGTCCCTATCTTGCACCGGAGCCGTATCGGGGAAAGAGAAACCATTCCGGTCTGCTTTCCTATGTGGTTGCAGCAATCGCCGCGATAAAAGAAGTGAGCGCGGAAGACGTGGAAAAGAAGACCTGGGAAAATGCGCTGGCGTTATATCCAAAGTGCCGGGCAGAGAGTGAAGAACGATAAGAAAGGGAAGGAAACAGATGGCAACGTTAGGAAATCCGAAAAACACAATTGAAATTTTGAATAAATACCAGTTTATGTTTCAGAAGCGTTTTGGGCAGAATTTTTTGATTGATACGCATGTGCTTGAAAAAATCATCAAATCTGCAGAAATTACAAAGGAGGATCTGGTGCTTGAGATTGGTCCCGGCATCGGAACAATGACACAGTATCTTTGTGAGAATGCAAGAGAGGTTGTGGCGGTTGAGATTGATAAGAATCTGATTCCCATTCTTGAAAATGATACGCTCTCAGAATATGACAATGTCACTATTATCAATGAAGATATTCTGAAGGTGGATTTGAATGCGCTTGTGGAAGAAAAAAATAACGGAGAGCGCATTAAGGTAGTAGCAAATCTCCCTTATTACATTACAACACCGATTATTATGGGACTGTTTGAGGCACATGTGCCGTTAAAAAACATTACGGTTATGGTACAGAAGGAAGTGGCAGACCGTATGCAGGCGGGGCCGGGAAGCAAAGATTACGGTGCGCTTTCTCTGGCAGTACAGTATTATGCAACGCCGTATATCGTGGCAAATGTGCCGCCAAACTGCTTTATGCCGCGTCCTAACGTGGGCTCTGCGGTAATCCGTCTGACGTTACACGAGGAGCCGGCGGTGAAGGTAGAGGATGAAGAATTTATGTTCCGTATCATCCGTGCTTCTTTTAACCAGAGGAGAAAAACCTTAGTGAACGGTCTGAGCAACGCAGCAGAGCTTCAGCTGTCAAAAGAAGCGGTACAGGAAGCTTTGGAGAAAATGGGGCTTTCCCAGACAGTGCGAGGAGAAGCACTGACACTGGAGCAGTTTGCGGAGCTTGCGAATTTACTAAAAGCGTAGCAAAAAAATAAAAGGACAGAGAAGGACTGTAATGGAAAGAGAACGAAACCGGGAACGGGAGAACCAAATAATGCATCAATTAACCTTCCTTAGCGACGAAGAAGGTGTGCTTTCTTTTTTTGAGGAAGAGACAGAGATACTTCGCTTTCTGGTCTATCCGATGGGGAATGGTGAAGCAGAGGCAAAAGCACAAAATATAGGACTTCTGGGTGAAATCGAGGAATGTGAGAACATCCCGGAAATAATCATTCGAAAAATTACAAAATGCCTTACGGAGCTGTTTGGCATCCTCGACAATGCAGGTCTTCCAACGGTGCTCATTTTAGCCGAAAAAGCGACAAAATTCGAGGAAATACTAGGTTCTACGAGCGTAGTACAAAAGGAATACAGTGAACTCATGATGTATCTGCCGCCTGAAAGGGCAGATGCCACAAGGGATTGTGGTGCAAGAGAGGAAGTGCTCCGGTATGAGCAGGAGGAGGAAGGCTATATCTGTCGTAATGCGGACCGGAGCTTTTATGCGAGGGTTGCACCTTATGGCGACGGCTGGTATGTGTACGAGGTTGAGGTTAAATACGACAGGCGTAGAACCGGCATTGCAACTGCGTGTATGGGCATTCTGGCAGAGCGCTTTCTACAGTTGTATCTTCAGGTTGGTTCCTACAATGAACCGGCAGTGCGGCTGTATGAAAAGCTGGGATTTCAAGTGATAGAGGAATTGTGTTATTATGGCAAAGTGTAAAAAAGAACTGACAAAAGATGAATATTATATGAAAGAGGCCGTCAAGCAGGCCAAGAAGGCGGAAAAAATAATGGAGGTTCCGATTGGCTGCGTGATTGTCTATGAGGATAAGATTATCGGCAGGGGGTACAACAAGCGGAATTTAAAGAAGACAACGCTTGCCCATGCGGAGATAATTGCCATCGCAAAGGCAGGAAAAGTCATAGGAGACTGGCGGCTGGAGGATTGCACGATGTATGTTACACTGGAGCCGTGCCAGATGTGTGCCGGTGCGATTGTACAGGCGAGGATGAAACGCGTGGTAATCGGAAGCAGGAACGCAAAGGCGGGATGTGCGGGCTCTGTGTTAAATCTTTTGCAGGAAGAGCGGTTTAATCATCAGGTGGAGCTGACGGAAGGTGTTTTGGAAGAGGAATGTTCTTCTTTGCTGAGTGATTTTTTTAAGGAGCTTAGGAAGGTAAAAGGATCAGAAAGAGCAAAGAATTGTGAAAAAGTTTGAACAAACCGGTATTTGGTGTTATAATAAAGTTTAACGAAACTGTTTGTGACGGAGGAAAAGCACAATGGGGTTTGAACTGAAAGAGAATGCAGTCAATCAGATTCCGAAGGGAACTGAGCTTTTTTTGGAAAATGAACCGGCGGCTTACGTGTGTGTTGTGGTACGGGGGCGTATTTGTGCTGTCAGTGAGGCAATAAAGCTGTCCTTTGGTCCGGGAAGTTTTGTGGGAGTTTATGATTTATATGTTGGTCACTACATTTCTGATTATGTGGTGGAGGAAGATGCAATGGTATATGCATTTCCGGTAGAAGACAGTGCTTCCCTTGTGTCTATCTTGGAGGGAAACAACAAAGATTACAGGGGGCTTATGGTGAATTCCCTGACGAAGTGTTTCTATGAATTATCCCACGTAAACCAACAATATCATAGAATGGCGGGTGAGATTTACGAGCTTCTTTCGGAGTCCTATGAGAAATATAAAAATTTCTGCAGGGAATTGGGAGAGGGTGCCGTTGCGATGTCTGCATTGGAAAGATTGCAGCCGTATCAGGAGGAAAATCCGTTGAACCGGAGCCGTTTCCCTTATTTTGAGGACCTGGCACGGGTGCCGGCAGAAATCCAGAAGAATTTTTTTGCATGCGGAAGCAGACTTGCCCTGGCACATATTGAGGAGATAGCCGCTTTGATAGCTTCGCTTGTGGTAGACAGTAAGGAAACCTGTGAATATCTGACAGAATATGTTTCCTGTTTATATAATGACGGTGCGCAAAATTTACTTGTGTTCTGTATCCGTCTTGCCAGTGAGGCAGGGCAAAAGGGCCGGTCAGTCGGAGCGGTGCAGACAATGGTAGACAAGCTGCTGGATGAGTTTAACCGTATGGAAAAAATGCTGGAAAGATGTATGAGCATGCCGCTTGCGTTTAACAGAGAACGCTTGGAGAAGATGTATTCGGCTATGTTAACCAATGAAGAAATTGACAGCAGTGAGGACGAGGCAACGGACGATGATGTATATCGCAGTCTGAAAGGAACCCTGCAGCAGATTATCGATTTTTCCGGTCTGCCAAAGGAAAAATCGGAAGCGTTCGTGGAGAATATGAATGAGTTTGCATTATCAAAGGACCGATTCTCTACGGAGGATACCGGAAGACTGCTCCGAAGAAAGCTTGCAGACGGCTTCTATCCGGTTTACCGTGCGGTATTTTTAAAAACACTAAAGGAAACGTCGGAGCTGCCAAAAGCTATTGAGCTCTTTTTAAATTTTGGCTTTACGGATGAGCGCCTTTTGACAAAGGAGCAGACGGTGGACCTTTGCAGACTGAATGTGTCAGCGGCAGGCCGTTACCACTGTAATATGTTTACGATTCCGGAATGGCTGTATGCGGTTTACACCGGAAAAAGACAGCCGTCAAAGAATGAATTTGATTTAGAGTATCTTGAGATGCTGCGTGAGCAGAAAAGGACCGGAGAAATTACAGCAGAGGAAGAGAAAAAGTACGCAACAGATAATTTAAGAAAGCTGGATTATGAGATTCAGAACATGTTCCGTTGCAATCACCGTGTTGTAAATGGACAGCCGAGTATTTTTGTGCCGGTGCTTTGCAGTGAACAGCTGATGAGTGCACCAAGACGTGCGGTGATTACCAAGGATCGCATAGGACAGGCAGTAGAAAAATACCGCGATATCGATTACTCTGTGTTCTACCGTGAATTAAGCTACGCGGATGCAGAGAAAAAGATTGAAAAAGAATTTATCATGAAGGAAATAGTGCCGGATATTATTTTATTCCCTGCCTGCGGACAGAATGCTGCCATGTGGCAGGAGATGAGCTGTAAGCGAAGAGATTCCGGTGGCCGTTTCCTCTTCCCGATTTTACTTGAGGGCAGTCTGGATGATTTGATTGTGCGGACATTCGGCCGCTTCCGCTGGGAGCTTTGCCGTACGATGCAGGGTGCGTCCTGGAACAATGTCCAGGTGAAGTCGCTGACATCGGAGTATTCTGATTATATCCAGTTTTACCGGAAGAACAAAGAGCTTTCCGAAGAGAGAAAGGAAAAGGTAAAGCTGCAGATTGCAAAGGGTAAAAACAATTCCAGAGAGATATTTGTACAGGACTATGAGCTTTGGATTAAGGCAGAAGCTATGGGTGGCGTGCGCTTAAACAAGGTTGCAAGAGATATTCTTGCGGTTTATTGTCCGTTCAATAAAGAAATCCGGAAGGCGTTGGAAACCCAGCCGGCGTTTGCGGATTCGTTGACAAAATATAAGCGGGAAAAGGTGAAGAAGGTCAGAGAAATAGAACTGAGATATCACGCACTGATGACAAAACAGAAAATTGAGCTGACACCGCCAATGGTAGAAACACTGAGTTTCTACAAAGATAAATAAATACATAAAAAAGGAGCGATTTCATGGAAGGGGCGCTTTTGCGTATCGAGGGACTTGGGAAAACATACGGAAAATATGCTGCATTGAAAGACGTCTCCTTTTCTTTGCATTCCGGGGACGTACTTGGCATTATCGGAGAAAACGGAGCGGGAAAATCCACGCTCCTGTCATTGCTTGGCATGATACAGAAGCCAACGGCCGGGACGGTATATTTCGAAGAAAAGGCGACAGTAAAGAATAAAAGAGAATATTTATCGCATATCGGATATGTGCCGCAGGAAATTGCGCTGTTTGAAGAACTTTCCGGCAGGGAAAATCTTCTGTTTTTCGGAAAGGCCTACGGACTTTCCGGGAGAGCGGCAGAGGCGGCAATCCAGAGCGTTCTGGAAATCACGGAATTTCCTGTAAATTGGCTGGACAAGCCGGTTTCCCAGTATTCCGGAGGAATGAAAAGAAAAATTAATATCGGTGCGGCGCTGCTTCACAAGCCACAGGTGCTTTTGCTGGATGAGCCGGTGGCAAATCTGGATTTTGAGACGGAGGAGCAGGTGATACATGCATTAAAGCTTTTAGCGGAGCAGGGAACGACGATTTTATATGTCGGGCATCAGATGGAACAGATGGAGGAGCTCTGCAATAAGTTTTGTTTGCTAAAAGAAGGTCGGCTTGTACTGTTTGGAGAGAAGGAGAACCTGCTGGATGCAGGACACAAGACACTGAAACAGCTATGGAGAGAAAACATAAGGACAGTACCGGAGAAGGAGTAGACAGATGGCATTGTTTGGATTGAATATAAAACAGTTATTGGATGAAGTGAAGGACTACCTGGATGAGGAGAATTATGCGGCTGCGGCAGAGACCGCGGACAGAATTCCGGAGAACAAGATTAAGACCGCTTCTGAATTTAACATTTTGGGAAGAGCCTATAAAAAGAACGAGGATTTCCTTCAGGCAAAGAGAATGTTCGAACGTTCCTATGCGGAACGCTCGTCCAGGGTTACTCTGTTGGATTTGATGGACTGTTGTCTGATGACCGGAGATTTGGAGGAGGCAGAAAAGTGTTTTGATGAGTACCACAGAGTGTCGCCGGAGGATAAAGTGACGCTGTATGCTTACCGCTATAAAATCGAAAAGAGAAAGGGACGGGAGAAGCGTCTTTTGCTGTCGATTTTAGAGGAATTAAAGGCAGTAGAATATCTGGAGGAATATGCGTATGAGCTTGCCAAGCTGTATCATAAGCTTGGTATGGCTGAGGAGTGCATGAATGAGTGCCGGGATATTATTCTCTGGTTCGGTGCCGGTGCGACAGTGGAACGTGCCAAGGCCCTTCTCGCATATTATAAAGGAGAGCTTAGTCTGGAGGATATCAAGGCGGCGGGAGAACGCTATGTTGCCAGCCAGATGGAGCAGCAGAAGGTGGAAGAGCCGGAGCAGGAAGAAAATTTTGATGATAACGAAGAATATGACGAGCCGGGAGAGGGAATAACAGCGGAAGAGGCAGCAGAGCTGTTTGGATGCTGGGACGGACCGGCAGAAGAGAACGAACTGCCGGAGATTGACTTATCCGGACTTGGGTTTGATGCAGAAGCTTCGCGTGAAGAAGGAATGCGAGAAGAAGGAATACGGGAAGAAAACGAGCTTTTTGAGCCTTTTTACAAAGAGGAGCGGATTGAAAACGGGAAGCTTGCAAAATTATTAAAGGAAAAGAATGTCAGTCTTATTGAAGAGATGAAGAATTTTGAACGCACTCCTCAGGTGCATAAACAGCTGGTAAAGAGCCTTGAGCTTGTTTTAACGGACCGGGAAAAGGCGTATTTTGTTGTGACCGGAGAAAAGAAAACAGGAAAGACAACGTTTGCGTTTTCCTGGATTCGTCTGTTGTACCGGCTTGGAATCGTAAAATATGACCGCACAGCGACCATCAATGCGGTGCAATTAAATCAGATTTCTATGGATGACTATAAAGAAGAGTTAAAAAACTGTAATCTGGTGATTGAAAATGCCGGGGGAATGACACAGGAAGCGGTAGATGATGTTTTGCGCTTTTCTAAGGGGCGCAAGGGAAGTATCTGCGTAATTTTAGAAGATTCCACCAGAAGCATTAACAAATTTTTACGGGGCAGAGAGGATTTAAACAGCCTGTTTAATAACCGGATTCACCTTGGAAAGTACAGTGCGAAGGATTTGCTTGGATTTGCATATGATTACATAGAAAGAGAGGACTACAGTATCGACAAGATGGCGGCAGAAGTCCTCAGTAATAAAATCGATGAAATTGTACGAAACTATGGTGACGACGAACGTCTTTTAAAGACGCTTGACCTGGCAGCGAATGCTATCGGGCACGCAGACGAGCGAAATAGCGAAGTGCTGCTTGGCATGGCGATGGAAGGCAGATTCCGCGAAGGGAACTATCTTGTCATCGTTTCGGAGGATGTAGACAACTAAAGCTTAAAACGGAGCTGAATGTCGGACTTTAGGTATTGACCGCCTACGGAACGGACTCTCTTTGAAATATTTAAAATATACGAAGAGTCCTTTGCATAGGATTCTAAAGGCTCAATTTCAATTTCGTTTGTCTGGCTGTTATAACGGATGGCTGTTTTTAATGGAATATCGGAAGCATCCGTTACGTATAAGTTCATGTTATTTACGGTGGTAGGATCCAGAGGCGCAGTAAACTTTACACGCCATATAAATTTGCCGGTCTTAAATTTTAAATTTTGGCGGACTTTTCCTTCCATTTCATCTGGCATGGATTCGATGCTGATAAAGTTCATGTGATGCAACCTCCTTTTTCACACTCTTTTATTATTGTAGCACATCTTTTTTCATTTGAACAGAAGAAAAATCGGGAGAAAGACTATGAGAGAAAAAAGTAATGTTGTTTTAATCGGAATGCCGGGCTGCGGGAAAAGTACTGTAGGGGTGCTGCTTGCAAAACGCATCCGGAAAAAGTTTGTAGATACGGATTTGTTTATTCAGGAGCAGGAAGAACGTCTGCTCTGTGAAATTATAGAGGAAGAAGGCCTGGAGCGGTTTAAGCAGATTGAGAATGAGGTGAATGCATCGGTGATGACCGAAAATTCAGTCATTGCACCGGGAGGCAGTGTGATTTATGGGGAAGAGGCAATGAAGCATCTTTGTGAGATTGCCTGTGTTGTATATCTGAAGCTTTCCTATGAGAGCGTTGAGGCGCGGCTTGGCGATTTGAGGAAAAGAGGGGTTGCGCTCCGTCCCGGACAGGATTTGAAGTCGCTTTATGAAGAACGGTGTCCGCTTTATGAAAAATATGCAGAAATTGTGATAGATTGTGACGGATTGGAGCTTGGAGAGACGCTCGAAAAAGTGATGGAAAAACTGGCGGAAACCGCATAAATACTAAAAAAAGCTTTACAAAATAGGACGAATGGAGTATAGTTAATTAGGTTAGACTAGTACTTTTATACGACATAGATGACAATAACGTAATTGAAAATTATAGAGGTGTAATGAAATGAATCAATATATTATCAAAGGCGGCACGGCACTTGCCGGAGAAGTCGTGATAAGTGGAGCAAAGAATTCTGCGCTCGGTATTCTGGCAGCAGCAGTTCTGACAGAGGAACCGGTCTGCATTAAGAATTTACCAAATATCCGGGACATCAATGTTTTGTTACAGGCAATTGAGGGCATCGGTGCAAGGGTAGAACGAGTGGATGCCCACACCGTAATCATGAACAGCGCAAATGTACATCCGATGGCAGTGGATGATGAATATATCAGAAAAATCAGAGCGTCCTATTATCTGATTGGAGCATTACTTGGACGATTCAAAAAGACACAGGTAGTATTGCCAGGCGGCTGTAATATCGGTAATCGTCCGATTGATCAGCACATCAAGGGTTTTGAGGCGCTTGGTGCAAGCGTTGCCATCCAGCATGGCATGGTAATTGCTGAGGCAAAGAATTTAACAGGAAGCCATATTTACTTAGATATTGCGAGCGTAGGTGCAACGATTAATATTATGCTGGCTGCGTGTCTTGCAGAGGGGCAGACGACTCTTGAAAATGCAGCGAAGGAACCGCACGTTGTAGACGTGGCAAACTTTTTAAACAGCATGGGTGCAAGCATTAAGGGAGCCGGAACCGATGTGATTCGTATCACAGGTGTAAAGAAGCTTCATGGCAGCACATATTCCATCATTCCTGACCAGATTGAAGCAGGAACATTTATGCTTGCAGCAGCTGCAACAAAGGGAGATGTTATTATTCGGAATGTTATTCCGAAGCATCTGGAGGCGATTACTGCAAAGTTAGAAGAAATCGGTGCTTTTGTAGAGGAGTTTGATGACTCGGTTCGTGTAGTTGCTACAAAGCGCCTTGGACATACACATGTAAAGACACTGCCTTATCCGGGATTCCCGACAGACATGCAGGCGCAGATTACAACACTTCTTGCGTTGTCCGAAGGTACCAGCATTGTGACGGAGAGCATGTTTGAGAGCCGATTTAAGTATGTGGATGAGCTTGTCCGCATGGGTGCTTCCATTAAGGTGGAGGGCAATACGGCAATCATTGACGGAGTCAAGGGAGTGACGGGAGCCACTGTTTGTGCACCGGACTTAAGAGCAGGTGCGGCGCTGGTTATTGCGGGGCTTGTGGCAGAAGGCTTTACGGTAGTTGAGCAGATTGAGTACGTAGAGCGCGGCTATGAAAATTTTGAAGGAAAGCTCTGTGCACTTGGTGCAAATATGGAAAAAGTAGATTCTGAGGATGAAAGAGCGCTTCAGAAATTCAAATTAAAAGTAGGCTGAAAAGCATAAGAAAACCTCGTGGTGATTGCCACGAGGTTTTTGCGCTTAAATAATCTCTGTTACTGTGATAGTTGGATTTTTTGCCAAATCAATGAAGTTGTTTTCTGAAAGACAGACAACCGGACGATCCAGGGAGTTGCGCTGCATCATAACGATTCTGCCGGTTTCGCCGTTGCTTAAACGGACAGTGCAGTTTAAGTAAGCATTCATGATGCCGTCCAGAAATGTCATCAGATATTTTGGATCGTATTTGGTTAATCCTTCCGTCTGGAAAATGCCGATGGCTTCCAGCGGACAGACCGGACCACGGTAAACTCTGGATGCGGTTAATGCATCGTAAACGTCCGCAATAGCAACAATCTTTGCATACGGGTCCATTTGTGTGGAGGTCAGTCCCAGAGGATAACCGCTGCCGTCACAGCGTTCGTGATGTTGTAGTGCGGCAAGACTGATATGAGAATCCACCTTCTGATTTTTTAAGATGCTGTAACCAAGCTGGGCGTGGTTTTTCATGGTCTGGAACTCTTCTTCCGTCAATTTGCTCGGCTTGGTCAGGATGGTCTTTGGAATCAGCATTTTGCCGATGTCATGAAGCAGACCTGCCAGAATGAGGTTGTTGGTTTCTTCTTCCGAAAACTTTAACCAGTTGGCAAACATCTTACATACCAGAGCCACATTCATATTGTGGACATACGTAACATCATCGAGGCTGCGGATGCAGAGCATCATGTCAAACAGGGAGTTTGGATTCTTACAGGAAGTAAAAATCTCTGTAACAGCTTCCAGCAACAAACCGGTGTCCAAAGAGGCTTCACCGCGGACTACCTGATTCAGATGCTCGCGGAAGGAGACAAAGGTGCTGTAAAAAGATTTGGAAAACTGCTTGAATTCGTTGCTTGCTTTTACCTGTTCCACGTGGGTAAGGTATTGTGAGGCCGGACGTGCAGCAGCTACAGTTTCCTTCTTTTTTTCCGGGAGAGCAATAGTTATTTCCGGGATGGAGTAAAACTGTAATCTTGTAATGACGTGGTCGGTAAGTTCTGTTCCGGCATTGATGATTAGATGGCCGGAAGAAGAGTAAATGTCTCTGCCTACAACCATACCCGGTTCGGCAAGAGCGGTTTTTACTTTGATAAGTCTCATTTTGCACCTCGGAATCCGATTGATTCGCATTGCGAATCAGAATCAATTACAAATAAGTTTTCAGGGTTTCTACTTTATCTAAAGCTTCCCAAGGAAGATTTAAATCGTTACGTCCGAAATGACCATAAGCGGCAGTGCCCTTATAAATCGGTCTTCTTAAATCTAACATTTTGATGATGCCGGCCGGCCGGAGGTCAAAATTCTCACGGATAATTGCCTCTAATTCTTCTTCGGATTTTACACCGGTACCGAAGGTGTCCACCATAACGGAAGTAGGCTGTGCCACACCGATAGCATAGGACAGCTGGATTTCACAACGCTTTGCAAGGCCTGCAGCAACAAGATTCTTTGCTACATAACGTGCAGCATAGCAGGCAGAACGGTCTACCTTTGTGCAATCCTTTCCGGAGAAAGCACCACCGCCATGTCTTGCATAACCACCGTAGGTATCTACGATAATCTTACGGCCGGTCAGACCGCTGTCGCCGTTTGGACCGCCGATAACGAAACGTCCGGTAGGATTGATAAAGAATTTTGTTCTTGCATCGAGTAACTCGGCCGGAAGAACCGGATCAAATACATATTTCTGAATGTCGGCATGAATCTGCTCCTGAGGGATTTCCGGTGCATGCTGTGTGGATAATACAACGGCGTTAATATGAACCGGACGTCCTTCTTCATCATATTCTACCGTAACCTGGGACTTTCCGTCCGGACGAAGATATGGGAGGGTGCCGTCTTTTCTTACTTTTGTCAGCTGTTTTGTCAGCTTGTGGGCCAGAGAAATCGGGTAAGGCATATATTCTTCGGTTTCGTCTGTAGCATAACCGAACATCATGCCCTGGTCGCCTGCACCAATAGCATCAATATCGGCATCGGACATTTTGTTTTCCTTTGCTTCGAGTGCCTTGTCAACACCAAGCGCAATATCTGCGGACTGCTTATCAAGTGCAATCATGACACCGCAGGTATTCCCGTCAAAGCCATACTCAGCATTATTATAACCGATTTCGCAAATAGTTTCACGCACTATTTTCTGAAAATCGACATTTGCCTTTGTGGTGATTTCTCCCATAACCAGAACCAGACCGGTAGTACATGCTGTTTCGCAGGCAACACGGCTCATTGGGTCCTGTGCAAGCAGGGCGTCTAAAATCGAGTCAGAGATGGCATCGCAGATTTTATCCGGATGTCCCTCGGTTACAGATTCGGAAGTAAATAATCTTTTGCTCATAATAATCTCCTTTTGTTTTTCAAAATAAACAATAAAAAAGTCCGCCATAAGCGGACCGGGTTACCTAATTACCAAATCCTCTTATTGTTCAAGCGCAACGTGCTTGCTCAACTTGGCACCTTCCCGAAAGGGGGTTGCCGTGACTTCCCAGAGTCTTTACTCTCCATCACTCTAAATAAGAGACACTTTTCTATGTTTTGCAGAGGTAGTATGCACTATTTTCGACATTTTGTCAAGAAAAAAATGCTGAAGTCGAGGGTTTTATGAAAAATTTAGGAAATGATAATAAAAAGTAGTTAAAAGAGTAGCGAAAAGTATGGTATACTTAGAACGAATGAGTACTTTTTGTGAAAGGAAGAAAATGATGAAACTGAGAAACCGTCTTCTTACGGCTTTTTTGATTATTATATTGTTTCCGTGCGGCATGATAGGAATGATAGGTTCGGTGATTCTTGCCAATCAGGTAAACTTTATTGAGGAAGGCTACATGGTGGACACGGACAACTGGGAGGTGCTGACCGAACCGACACAGATTTTAAACCGGATGACCAGAGGGATTTTTAATGAGCTTTGTGTGCTTGCGGAAAAGAATTCGGCGTATTTTTTGCAGGAAGACAGTCTAAAGCAGATGAATGAGAAGCTGCAGGAAAAATGCTCTTATCTTGCTGTAGAGAAAAACGGTGAAGTGATTTATTCCGGGAACCAGACTCACTATGATGGAATTGCGAGTCTGCTTCCGGAGGCAGATTCGATCGGTGCGGTGTTGTACGACGGCGGCGTTTATGTCGGTGGAGAAACTCCTTTTTTGGCAAAGCAGCAGAAGTTAGTTTTTTCAGATGGTGAAACCGGCAGCTTTTGTATTATTACAGATGCCAATGCTTTTGTGGAAAGGCTGAAGTCGGCAGCAACGTTTGGTATTATGTGGGGCATTGCTATTATCGTGGCAACAGCGTTCATTCTGGTCGGCTGGCTGTATCTTGGCATCCTGCGTCCGTTAAATGCACTGCGGAGTGCCACCAGACAATTGCAGGAGGGAAATCTGGATTTCTCGTTGAAGGACAATATTTCGGATGATGAAATAGGGCAGCTGTGTCAGGATTTTGAGGAGATGAGAATCCACCTGAAGGAAGAAATTGAAGTCCGTATCCAGTATGAGCAGGAACTCCGGGAATTAATCAGCAATATTTCCCATGATATAAAGACACCGCTTACAGCCATTAAGGGATATGCAGAGGGATTGATTGACGGTGTGGCGGACACACCGGAAAAACAGGAGAAGTATTTAAAGACGATTTATGCAAAGGCAAATGATATGACAGTGCTGGTAGATGAGCTTTCGTTCTATGCAAAGATTGATACGAATACGATTCCGTACCATTTTGAGAGAGTCCGGGTGAATGATTACTTTGCCGATTGTGTTGAGGAAAACATGGAAGAGCTTGGGATGATTAATCTGCATCTGGAGTTTTTCAGTAACGTAAGTGAAAAAACGGAGGTCATGGCAGACCGGGAGCAGCTGCACCGGGTAATGAGCAACTTAATCGGAAATGCAGTAAAGTATCGTGGAGAACGGGAAGAAGGAAGTGTTACAATCCGGCTTTGGGATGATGTGTCAGACGTACGGGTTGAAGTGACGGATACCGGACAGGGAATCGGGGAGAAAGACTTACCGAATATTTTTGACCGGTTTTATCGTGCCGACGCCTCCAGAAATTCAAAGCAGGGAGGTACCGGACTGGGGCTTGCCATTGTAAAGAAGATTATTGAAGAGCATGGAGGACAGATTCATGCAGAAAGCACACCGGGGAAAGGAACCAGCATTATTTTTACACTGAAAAAAGTAGAATCAACAGAAAAGAAAGGTGAAGTGGAACATGTCTAAAATATTGATTGTAGAAGATGAAATAGCGATTGCGGAGTTGGAAAAGGATTATCTGGAGCTTTCAGGGTTTGAGGTGATTCTGGAAAATGACGGAAGGAAGGGCCTGATGACGGCTTTGCTGGAGGATGTAGAGCTTTTGATTCTGGATCTGATGCTCCCGGGACTGGATGGATTTGAAATCTGCCGTCAGGTGAGAGAAGAGAAGGACATTCCGATTCTTATGGTGTCTGCAAAGAAAGAGGATATTGATAAAATCCGAGGGCTTGGTCTTGGAGCAGACGACTATATGACAAAACCGTTCAGCCCGAGCGAATTGGTAGCACGGGTAAAGGCACATCTGGCACGATATGAGCGGCTGGTAAAAATGCACGAAAAAGGGAACGAAATCATTGAAATCAGAGGCATGAAGATTGACAAAACTGCCCGGAGGGTATATGTTAATGGTGAGGAAAAAATACTCACAACAAAGGAGTTTGACCTGCTCAGTTTTCTTGCTGCTCATCCCGACAGAGTATTTACGAAGGATGAGCTGTTTCGCGAAATCTGGGATATGGAATCCTTTGGTGATATTGCGACGGTTACGGTGCACATTAAAAAGATTCGTGAAAAGATTGAAGAGAATGCGGCAAATCCGCAATATATTGAAACAATTTGGGGAAAAGGATACCGATTTAAAGTCTGATGTCCGGTGCGGCAGAAGAAGAGAATGCGTGCCAGCCTGACAGAAGAAGGAAACTCTAAAAATGGGGAGCGTGTACGCGGATGTACAAAATTGAAGAGCTGGAAGGACAGGGACAGAAATTCCGAATTTACAAAAGGCCGGGAGAAACGATGTGGGAAACGTTCGTGGCCTTTTTGTTGCGTCTTCCTGCGGATTCCATAGCAACGTTTTTGGATGACAAGGAACAGAAGGAGCGGTTTGTCGGAAGAGAGTATGTTGATCTTCAGGTGCCGGAGGAAAATAAACTGCTGGAGCAGGATGTGGTTTATCTGCAGCAGAGCCGGACAAAGTATGTAGTTTCTCCGCAGGGAAACTGTTATGTCCCAATGGAAAGCACCATGCGAGAGGTTACCTTTTATAACACGTGGGAAATGACGGAGGAGGAGCAAAAGAGCACCTATGAATACGTATCCCAGGCGCGGTTTGAGTCCAATATGGTATTTTATTATACGATGTTTTGCGGAGAGGAGACCGTAACCAGACGGTTTGATGCAGAGTGTCATAAATACGGAGAGAACAATGTGATATCCATCCGTGTGACGGATCCGGGTGAGGCAACCTTTTTACAGGACGCTCTGGAGATGGAAAAAGAAAAGACAGAAATTGTGTCCTCTTTATTTGACGATTGGATTTATGAATATAATATTGAGCAGAACCGGATTTTTACAATCCGCGGAGACGGTAAGCAGTATAACATGGGCGGAGAAGGCTTAAATGCACCGGAGGTTTTGTCCAGTGATGATTTGCATCCGGAGGACAAAGAGGCATTTGCGCAGTTTTGCCGCCTGGCGACAAACAGCACGGAACCGGGGTATGCAGAAGCCAGAATCAGGGTCAATGGCGAATACCGGTGGGTGGCGCTTACGACCAAATTGCTTTCGGACAAGCGTGGAAAACCATATTCGGTTATTGGACGGTTTTCTGATATCGATGATAAGAAAAAGGAAGAACTTGAGCTGAAGGAAAAGGCGATGAGGGATTCCCTGACAGGGCTTTTGAACCGCAATGCGTTTCAGGAGATGGCAGAGGAAATGGTGGATGAAGTGGTACAGAGCGGAACCGGAAATCCGGTTATGCTGATTATTGATATCGACCATTTTAAGCAGATTAATGACCGTTTCGGACATCTTTTTGGGGATACGGTTATTATGAGTCTGACAGAAATTTTAAATGCTGTTTTTGGCGAAAGAGGCATTATCGGCCGGTTTGGTGGCGATGAGTTTACCGTGTTCCTTCCAAAGTTTGATAAACGGGAATTGGAGATGCAGATTGCCGTTGTAAGAGAACGGTTTACAAGTGAGGCAGAGAAGACGGAAAGTGCCTTGGAAACACACTGCAGTATCGGTGTTTCTGTTTTCGGACAAGATGGAACGGATATCGAAGAACTGGTGCGGAATGCGGATAATGCCTTGTATTATGTAAAGGAAAACGGCAGAAACAATTACGCATTCTGCGATGAAAATATGAAGCTCCGCTTTACGGACGAATACCGGATTAAGCACAAGGATCAGCCGATTCCGGACAACAAACGTGTGGCAGAGGAAATTACAGAGTATGCGCTTGAATTGCTGGAGGGAACTTCGGAGCTTAAGTCTGCGGTCAATGTGCTGCTGTTAAAGACAGGAAAGCGTTTTAATCTGTCCTGCGTTTCCATTCGTGAATATGACAGGGAACGGCCAAAGGTTTCTTATCTTTGGAAGGATGAGGGACGCTTTAAAATTAACAGACCGCAGAATGTTTATTTGTCAAAAGAAGAGTGGAAGGAACTGTCCGAAAACTACAGAAGCAATCAGATTATTGAGTTTTCGGATGTGAACAAGCTGTCAAAGGAAAGTGCTCAGTACAGAGTGTATCGGGCAAATGAAATTGCAGCTTTATTGCAGTGCCCGCTGATTAGTGAAGGAAAGAATTTCGGATACATATCTTATGTGGATACCGTACCCCGTGAATGGACGGAAGAGGAAAAGCATCCGCTGATTATGTTGTCGCGTCTGATTGGGAATTACCTTGCAAGGGAAAAGGCATATCAGCGTATTCAGCAGAAAATCGAGCTGATGAAGAGCTTTGATGAAGTGACGGGACTGTTAAAGTTTGATAAATTTAAAGAAGTGGCGCAGACGGTACTGGACCAGAAGACGAAAAATGTACAGTACGGTCTTGTTTCGGTGGACTTTTCCCACTTCAAATATTTTAATGAAATTTATGGTTTCCGTAGTGGCGATGAGGTCTTAAGGGATTTTGCGGAGGCTGTGGCAAAGCACAATCCGCGAGCAGTGGCTGCGTGCCGAGATTATGCGGATAACTTTATTATCATGGTTATGGTGCAGAGTCCGGCGGTATTCCGGCACAATATTGAGACGTATAATCAGGCGTTTGTGGCAAATCAGAATCAGAAATTTCCGGACAGCAGACTGGAGCTTTGCTGTGGTGCGTATGTTATTAGCGATCCGGAAGGCGGTATTGTCCAGGCAATTGATAATGCCAATATGGCGCGAAAAGAGTTGAAGGAAAAGAAGGAAGCAGGTGTTCTGTTCTTTGAGCCTTCCATGAAAATCAACCGTATTCGTGAAATTGCTCTTCAGCATATGGTGGAGGAGGCAATCGGTGCCGGAGAGTTTCGTATGTATCTGCAGCCAAAGGTTTCTATGGAAACCGGAAAGCTGGTGGGTGCAGAGGCACTTGCCCGTTGGGAAAAGGCAGATGGCACCATGATTATGCCGGGAGAATTTATTCCGGCACTTGAAAAGAGCGGAAAAATTGTTGAGCTGGATTTCTTTATGTATGAGGTGCTGTTAAAGCAGATGAGAAGCTGGCTTAATAAGGACTATCCGGTGGTTCCGATTTCCGTAAATTTATCCAGGCATCATTTTAAGAATGAGAATCTGATAGAAAAGCTGATGGAAATCAAGGAACGATATCAGGTTGATGCAGAGATGATAGAGATTGAGATTACGGAGGGAGCGTTCTTTGCTGACCAGGAAAAGCTGGTGCGCATGATCCGGTTGATGAAGGAAAAGGGCTTTCAGGTTTCCATTGACGATTTCGGCACGGGCTATTCGTCACTTTCCATGTTGACAGAGCTTCCGGCGGACTATGTAAAGCTGGATAAGGGATTTTTGCGTGAGCGGGATACCGAGGTAACCAGAACTATGCTTTCGAATGTAATCCGCTTAATCAAGGATAATAATATGACGATTGTCTGTGAAGGAATAGAAACGGAAGAGCAGGTGGCATTCCTTGCAAAAGCAGGCTGTGACATCGGACAGGGGTATTATTTTGCAAAACCGATGCCTGCAGAGCAGTTTGCAGCGAAATATTTTTGCGAGGAAGAGAAAAGTGAAAATTCATGACAAATGTTTTGACTTTTCGGGGAAAACTAGATATACTCATAGGATATAGGATGATTAAGGAAAGGACGGGAGTTTAAGATGGATTTGATTACAGTTCGGGAAGTTTACCGCAACAAAGAAAACTACTTAGACAAGACCATTACCGTAGGTGGCTGGGTCCGCAGTGTCAGAGACTCCAAGACATTCGGGTTTATTGTGCTCAACGACGGAACATTTTTTGAAACATTACAGATTGTTTATCATGACGGTTTAAATAATTTTGCAGAGGTTTGTAAGTTAAATGTAGGTTCTGCCATTATTGTTACAGGTAAGCTGGTGGCTACTCCGGAGGCAAAGCAGCCGTTTGAGATTCAGGCGGAGGAGGTATTTATTGAAGGTGCTTCTACGCCGGATTATCCTCTTCAGAAGAAGAGACATACGATGGAATTTTTACGTACCATGACACATCTGCGTCCGAGAACAAATACGTTCCAGGCAGTGTTCCGTGTACGTTCCCTGGCAGCTTATGCGATTCATAAGTTCT
>CAZIQL010000028.1:0-27685 GCA_964541485.1 uncultured Lachnospiraceae bacterium | reverse complement strand
AATTTCAACAGCATTACGTTTGAAAACGAGATGAAGCCGGACTACATATTGGATCAGAGTGCCAGCAAGGCAGCGGGGGATCTGGTTGTAAAATTTAACGACACGACATTGTCGATGCTAAACTGGTGCAAGGAAAACAACATGGCGCTTCGTGGTCATACGATTATCTGGCACAGCCAGACACCGAATTGGATTTTCTATGAGGATTTTGATACAAATAAGGCGCTGGTTGGCAGGGAGGTGATGCTTGCACGCATGGAAAGTTATATTAAGCAGGTATTTGAGCGGCTTTCTGAAACCGGATGCCTGGAACTTTTTTATGCCTATGATGTAGTAAATGAGGCGTGGATGGAAGACGGCACAAAGCGAGACAGCCTGTGGCTGACCACAATCGGTGAGGATTATCTGTGGTATGCCTTTTACTTTGCGGATAAGTATGCGCCGGAGTATATTGATTTATATTATAATGATTATAATGAGCAGTACAAGACAGATGCGCTGTATGAATTTGCGCAGACACTGGTGGATGAGCACGGAAACTATCTGATTGACGGCATCGGTTTCCAGGCGCATCTGTATACAGATGACAGCCTGGAAGACTACTTTGCAACGCTGGATAGGCTGGCGACGCTTGGATTAAAGATTAATCTGACGGAGCTGGATGTATGTCTTGGCAGCTGGCAGAAGACAAAGACGGCAACGGATGATAATCTGCGCGAGCAGGGTCAATATTATTACAACCTGATTCAGGGCATTTTACAGAGAGTGGATGCCGGGATGGTTCGGATGGACGCGCTGACGTTCTGGGGATTCTCGGATGCGCAGTCCTGGAGAAGTGAGAAGAGTCCGCTGATGTTTAACAAGTATTATAAAGAGAAATATGCTTATTATGGTGTTCTGCAGGTAAAAGAACTTGCAGGATTTGAAGAATAGCTTTTGATAGAAAAGAGAGGAAACTTATGGGTCAGTATGAAAAGTTAGCGCACCGTAGAGCCACAAAGACCGTTCGCGTAACAGATGCGGCAGGAAATCCGATTGCAAATACTAAAATGAGATTGCGACAGACAAAGCACAAGTTTTTGTTTGGCAGTGGTGCATTTGATATTAATGAATACTTTTGGACCAAGGATCCGGACAGAAAGAAAATGCTGGAGGAACGAGTTGGACTTTGGGCAGAATTGTTTAACTATGGAACCCTGCCGTTTTACTGGGGAGGTTACGAATTCAAGGAAGGTCAGCCGCAGTGGGAACCTCGTATGCTCGCAGCAAAATATATGAAGGAGCGCGGCATAGAAGTTAAGGGGCATCCGCTCTGCTGGCATACTGCTTGTGCAAACTGGCTGATGCAGTATGATAACGCAACGATTTTAAAGAAACAACTGGAGAGAATCGAACGAGAGGTTACACGGTTCAAAGGTACGATTGACAAATGGGATGTCATTAACGAAGTCGTGATTATGCCGGTGTTTGATAAATATGACAATGCAGTTACCCGGATTTGTAAGGAATATGGAAGAGTGCCGCTGATGAAAAAGGTGTTTGATGAGGCAAAGGCGGCAAATCCGGAAGCGACCTTGTTGTTAAATGATTTTAACACATCCCAGGCATATGCAGATTTAATTGACGAAGCGTTGATGGCAGGAACGCCGATTGATGTCATCGGTATCCAGTCCCACCAGCATCAGGGGTATTGGGGCGCAGAAAAGTTACACCGTGTACTGGAGCGTTTTGAAAAGTTTGGGCTTCCGATTCATTTTACGGAAAATACGCTGATTTCCGGTAATTTGATGCCGCCGGAAATTGTGGATTTGAATGATTTTCAGAGTAAAGAGTGGCCGTCTACACCGGAAGGCGAAGAACGCCAGATGTGCGAATGGGAAGAGATGTACCGCATTTTGTTTGAACATCCGTTAGTAGAAGCGGTGACCGGCTGGGATTTTGCAGACGGCATGTGGTTAAATGCACCGAGCGGTGTGATATACAGAGACAACACGCCAAAGCCGGTATACCACAGATTGAAAGAACTGATTCGTGGTGAATGGTGGACGGACGAAGAGGTCTGTACCGATGAAAACGGTATGGTATGTCTGGAAGGCTTTCAGGGAGACTATGTACTGGAATATCCGGGTGGAGAAATGAAGGTAACTTTGGCAGAATAATTTTTCATTGACAAAAGGCAAAAAATGTTATATATAATTTAACGGAATGAATCAAGGTAATTGAAGCTTTCCTAAACGATTATTACGGACCACTCTTTTTCAGAGTTGAGGCCATACGGACAGCCGGGTCCACTGCCGATTGGCGGCTCGCCGCCTTATTGATTGAGTTAAAAGCTCAAATTTTATAAGTTGGTTACTTTATAACCGAAATATGCGTATTTGCGTAAACTTGTGAAACGGTCAATAATATCGGCGATGATTTCGTTGTTTTTATATTGGGTTATTTCTGGGCAGGTTGTGTAAATACATAACTTGCCTTTTTTACGCGTAAACGACAAGGTTCTGTACGCAGAACAAAAAAATCAGGAGGGAAATAAAATGGAACGAAAAAAACTGATTGAATTTCGTAATATTGCAAAGAGCTTTGACAGGCAGATTACGTTAAAGGGTATCAACTTAGACATTTATGAGAATGAGTTTGTGACCCTGCTCGGGCCGTCCGGCTGCGGTAAGACTACATTGCTTCGAATCTTAGGCGGTTTCCTTGAGGCAGATGAGGGAACGGTGATTTTTAACGGAGAAGACATTACCGGAAAGCCGCCGTACGAGAGAGAACTGAACACCGTGTTTCAGAAGTATGCGCTTTTCCCGCATTTAAGCGTTTATGAAAATATTGCATTCGGATTAAAGATTAAGAAGATGAGTAAGGACGTTATCGACCAGAAGGTAATGAAGATGTTAAAACTCATCGGTCTGGAAGGATATGAAAATAAAAATACAACTCTGCTTTCCGGCGGTCAGCAGCAGCGAGTTGCGATTGCAAGAGCGCTGGTTAATGAGCCAAAGGTGCTTCTGCTTGACGAGCCGCTGGCAGCCCTTGACTTAAAGCTTCGTAAGGAGATGCAGTACGAGTTAAAGCGCATCCAGCAGGAGGTAGGAATTACCTTTATTTTCGTTACTCATGACCAGGAAGAAGCACTGACGATGTCGGATAAGATTGTCGTTATGAATGGTGGTGAAATCCAGCAGGTAGGCACTCCGGAGGAGATTTACAACGAGCCGGCGAACCGCTTCGTTGCAAACTTCATCGGGGAAAGCAATATCCTGCCGGGCATCATGTTAGATGATTACAAGGTTAGATTTGACGATATTGATTTTGACTGTGTGGATTTTGGCTTTAAGAAAAATGAGAACGTCGATGTGGTACTTCGTCCGGAGGACATTGACATCGTGCCGGTTGATGCAGGAAAGATGACAGGTGAAGTACTGAGCACACTGTTTAAGGGCGTGCATTACGAGATTATCGTAGAGACTGTGCCGGGTACCAGTGTGACTGTGGATATGCGTGTCATCCATAACCACGAGGTAACCAGTGAAAACGGCAAGGAAAAGATTAACGCAAGTAATTTCTATGTAGACTTAGAGGACGTAGAAAAGTTAGATGATAAGGAAATCATTGCGCGTTCCAATGCCATGGCATGGAGTACGGAAAGTGATGAGTACATCTCCATTGCAAGCATTGAATATGATATCAAGCCGGAGCTTGGAAGCTATCCGGTTGTGTTTTCCACAGCAAGCGGAACAACCGTAGAGCGTAGGGTGTTTGTTGTGAACCAGCCTGTTATTAAGAATGAGAAGGCAAACGAAGCTGTGATGGCGTTTAACTTCTTTACGACCGTAGATGAAATCCGTGAGTCCCAGACACTGGATGTTGATATTAAGACCTGGGCAAGTGCACAGGGCTGGAAGTTAAGTGATGAAAATCAGAGTGTGGACATCAGTGTGGATTACGATTTTGACCCGGCAGAGATAAAGGAAGGGGTATATAAGATTACCTTCTGGACACCGGGACGCGAGTTTAAGATTCATACCACCGATTACTCAGAGGTGGGTCAGGAGGTCGGCCTGACATTCTTCCCTGAGGATATTCATGTTATGTCAAGGATGGTATTTTAAATGAAGAAATTTTCGCAGCTTGCAATTCCTTATATTATCTGGGCGGCGCTGATGATTATTGTCCCGATGCTTTTGATTACGATGTATTCTTTCACAGAGCCGGGCAACAGTATTATCTCGTTTTCCTTTACGTTTGACCATTACATTAAGTTCTTTTCCGACCCGGACTTTTTGCTGATTCTCTGGCGTTCCTTTGGAATTGCTGTTAAAACAACGGTAATCTGCCTGCTGCTCGGTTATCCGATTGCTTATTTTATCGCACGCAGCACGGAGCGTGTGCAGAATATTTTAGTACTTGTCATTACGGTTCCTACCTGGATTAACATGCTGGTTCGGACCTATGCATGGATTGGTCTTTTGAGCGAAGGCGGACTGTTTTCACAGATTCTCGGACTCTTTGGCATGGAAGAGGTAGAGATTCTGTATACGGAAGCCGCCGTATTAATTGGTATGGTGTATAACTTCCTGCCGTTTATGATTTTGCAGATAAATACGTCTCTTTGTAAGATGGACCAGTCGTTACTCAATGCCAGTGCAGACCTTGGGGCAAATCCGGTGCAGACCTTTTTAAAGGTCACCTTGCCGCTTTCCCTGCCGGGCGTTATCAACGGAATTACGCTGGTATTCCTGCCTGCCATCAGCTCGTTCTTTATCCCGAAGCTCCTTGGCGGCGGACAGTACTTCTTAATCGGTAACCTGATTGAAAACCAGTTCATTACGGTAGGAGAATGGAACTTCGGTAGTGCCATTTCCATGATTATGGCAGCGGTGATGATGCTGCTTATGATGCTGGTACGTAATCTGGAGCGTAAAAATCAGGGCGGAAAGGAGGAGGACTAATCATGAAAAAAGGAAAACGTACCTTTGGAAAGGTTCTCATGATACTTTCGATTGTGTTCTTCTACCTGCCGATTGTTTACATGATTATTTTCTCCTTCAATGAAGGAAAATCGCTGACTTCCTTTACGGGCTTTTCGTTAAAATGGTATCAGCACATGTTGGAGTCCAGGGATATGATGAGTGCGCTTTATACTACATTCTCTGTGGCAATTTTAGCAACGATCATTTCGACCGTAGTCGGCACCATCTCGGCGATTGGTCTGAGTAAGTCCAAAAAAGTGGTTCGCGATGTGATTGAACAGGTGAACAATTTCCCTATCATGAATCCGGAAATTGTAACGGCCATCGGGTTTATGCTTTTGTTCATCACGTTTAAGGTGGAGCGCGGTTACATTACCATGCTGCTTGCACACATTGCATTCTGTATTCCGTATGTGATGCTTTCGGTTATGCCAAAGGTCCGCTCTCTCGACCCGAACCTTGCAGATGCTGCCATGGACCTTGGTGCAACACCATGGGTGGCACTCACAAAGGTTATTGTACCGCAGATTACACCGGGCATCATTTCCGGTGCGCTGATTGCGTTTACGATGTCAATTGATGATTTTATCATTTCGTATTTTGTTACCGGTGGCGGTGTTAAAAACTTAAGTATCATGGTCTATACCATGAGTAAGCGTATCAACCCGAGTATCAATGCGGTATCAACCCTTGTGGTTGTAATTATTACGATTGCGCTGGTGATTGTGAATGTCGTTCCGATGATTACCGCAAACCGTCCGAAGAAAACGGAAATCAAGAAGAGAACCTTTGTGATTCCGAGTGTCTGCGCTGTGGTTGCGGTTGCAGTGGTTGCGCTTGTGTTTGGCATGAACAAGGGAGATTCTTCCCTGCCGTATGCGGGAGAGGAGCTTTACCTTTATCTGCCGGGAGAATATATCAGTGACGATATGCTTGCAGCATTTGAAGCGGAGACCGGAGCAGTGGTTGTGGTAGAAAACTTTGATTCCAATGAGGCAATGTATATCAAGGTTAGCAACGGGGAACCGTATGATATCATCATTCCGAGTGACTACATGATTCAGCGTCTGATAGAAGAGGATTATTTGCAGAAGCTGGATTCGTCCCTGCTGACGAATTTCAGTGAGCTTAACGAGAATGTCAAGAGCCCTGTTTATGATCCGGAAAATGAATATTCGGTATCCTACTTCTGGGGAACGGTTGGTATTGTGTATGACAAAACCGTAGTTTCCATGGAGGACTTAGAGGAACAGGGATATGGCATTTTCCTAAATGAAAAATACAAAGGTGATATTTATCTGTACGATTCTGAGAGAGATTCCTTCATGATGGCATTGAAGGATTTGGGATATTCGATGAATACCGAAAGCGAAGAAGAACTTCAGGCGGCATATCAGTGGCTGATACAGTGTGTAACCACGATGGAGCCGGAAATTGTAACAGATGAAATCATTGACAATATGGCACAGGGAAGAAAGGCCCTTGGCCTTTGCTACTCCGGTGATGCGGCCTACATTATGAGCGAAAATGAGAACATGGGTTATTATCAGCCGATGGAGGGAACCAATCTGTGGTTTGACTCTATGGTCATTCCTAAGACGGCAGAGAACGTGGAATTGGCACATGTGTTTATGAACTTCCTTTGTTCCTATGATGCGGCTTATGAAAATTCCTCGTATGTTGGTTATACGTCACCGAATGATCAGGTAATGCTTGATTTGTCCGCAGAGGGAGGGGATTATGAAGGTATTAATGCATATCTTCCGAGAACCGATTATGAGATGGATGAGGTGTTCTTCTTTAATGCAGACACCAAAAAACTCATCGGAAACCTGTGGAGCAAAGTGAAAATTGCGGCAAGCAATGCACACTAAAAACGAAAAAGCGCTGTAAGCACTACGCCTACAGCGTTTTTCTTTATGTCTTTTTTGCAGCCTCTTTTATTTTGGCTCAAACAGAGCTTTCACTGTTACAGCCTCCGTCATAGGAATTGAGATTGTTACGGCGGATTTATCGGTTACATATGGGCTGTCGGTTTCCCAACCGGTAAAGCGGGCGCCTTCTGCCGGGAGGGCAGTGAGGGTTACCGTCAGTTCCGGGAAGTACATACTGGTAAAATCGGTGGATAAATCAAGAGTGCCGTTGTTTAACTTTACAGTGCCAAGGGAAGCGTCGGAGGATTTGATGGTCAGACGCTTGATGGTGCCAAGGTCAAAGACCTTGCGCAGCAGGCTTGGGAAGTTGGTGTACCGTCCGTTCATGTAGGTACGGAGTTCTTCGATACGGCCTTTTATGTATTCTTCGGTATTCTGCCATGCAATCCAGTCCGGACCGAATCGTGCGAAGGTGTCCGGCATCAGTTTGATATAAGCTTCTGACATTTCATCCAATACAGCGTTGGTTCTGCCGGTCTTAAAGTAGATGTTTCTCATGTCACAGAGGGCCAGAATCATTTTGAGACGGAACTCTTCGTTTTCCATCAGGGAACGGAACAATTCAATCGGAGCATAGTTTTTTCTGTTTTCTTCACGCTCCTCCTGGGAGGCGGTGAGGCGGCTTGTAATATTGTCGTTTTTGAAGCTGGTACCGCCGTCATAAATACCGGTGGAAAAGTCGGAGTCGTAGGCTGCCATACGCCATTTGCCATCGGACCATTCGGTAGCATAATCTGCTTCGCGGACGCGCCACATTCTCCAGTTGTTGTTTTCAAACATGCTGTCCTGATTGCCGATATAAAGCTCAAAAGCGCAGTAATCAATAAAAGAATCCATATCAAGCAGCTCGCATGCCTCCGCATAGGCAACAGGATTTGACATATCCTGGTAGGTAATACAAAAATACATTTCGCGGTAGAGTTCGATGTCCTCTTCTTCACCGTCTTCAATGGTATTGCACTTTAAAAGAACGACGTTTTTATTGTCAATTCCGTAATTGTTTTCGAAGTAATTGTCGCTGTAATCCTCGGTAATGGTATACATGCCCCAATATTCACCGTTTAGGAAAACAACGCATGGGGTGGAGGACTGGGTTTCAAAACGGCAGTCGGCAACCAGTGTCTGTAAAAACGGGTCGCGGAGTCTGCCAAAGTCGGCATCATTGCCACCGACTCTTAAGACAAAGGATTTGTATTTTGTCAGGAGACCGGTACCATCAGAACGCATATTGTCCGGGAGCAGTTCAAAATTTAAGGATTTTTTGCCGTATTCTTCCCTGGCAATCAGTTTTAAGCTTTTTTGGGCCTGGTTTCTGGAAGCACCACCCATGATGCGTATGCCCATGTCCTGAAGAAATCCTGCAGAACCGTCAGCGGAGATATACTCTACGGAAACCTCACGTTCCCAGTCCCTGCCGCTGTTGGTGTAGTTGGCCTGCATCTGCCAGCTTTCTAAGTAGGCGCGGGACGGGTCCTCCTTCAGCCACTCGTCATGGGTTTTTCCGAGCACATAGATACCGGTTTCGTAATCAAAAAGGTTATTGGCATCTGTAATCAGGGAGATGACCGGAACATCACCGTATTCGGCTTCTCTGTCAATGCCGACAAAGTAGGAGGCGTTTGCCACAGAGGTTGTGGTCCCGTCTGCAAGATAGGCAATGGCACGGATGACGGTTCCCTTTGTAACGGAAAAACCCGGAACGTAATTGTTTCCGGCACTGATGCCTGAGATTGCACTCAGTACGTTGGCTGAGTTCGTTTTGTTTTTAATGGAAATAGGACCGGTATAAGAAGTGGAAGTCCGGTCCGGGATGCTGCCGTCCGTGGTGTAGTAAATGGAAGCTCCCTCTTCGCTGCAGGTCAGTGTGAGTTCAAATTTCTCGTCGTAAAACCCGCTTGCTGCGCTGAAGGCGATATAGGGACCGTCCGGAGCCTTGGTCGGAGCCGGTGTAACAGTGGCAGAGCCATCCGGAGTGTCGTTCCCCGGGGATGTGGTATTGCTACAGCCGGATAAGAGAAGACAACAAAACAACAGTGTGATGACAGAATATAATTTTCTCATAGGAACCCACCTTTCCTTCCTGTCGATGTTATGGAAGACTTTTTTTAAGTATAGCACAGATAAAAAAGCATCACAATACGCATCCGTTGCGGAAAACTGTGCAATAAAAAGAAAACTTGTCTTTTTGGGTCGAATCGTGTACAATAGGCTTAAATTTATTAAAAAATTATAAATTTATTGAATATAAATTAAGGCAGGAGATTGAGATGTTGTATAAAAGACCGGACGGAAGAGCACTAAAATCGCTGGAGCCACTCCAGAAAATTATGCCATATATTATGAAAACGCGTACGGATTCCATGAATATGTTTGAGGATTCCTTCCCGTGTGAAGCAATGGACGCTTATATTAAAGAAAAAGAAGAGCAGGGAATCAAGATGAGCTATATGCACATCCTGATTGCTGCCATGGTGCGTCTGATTGCGCTCCGCCCGCAGCTAAACCGTTTTATCATGAATGGCAGGATTTATACGAGACCGAAAATCTGGGTCAGCTTTGTGGTGCATCCGACTTTGACAGACGGTAGTGTCGGAACTACGGTAAAGCTTTGCTTTGAGGGTACGGAAACGATTCTTGAGGTAGCAGAAAAAATCAATGAAGTAATCCGCAAGGAAACCGCAGAACGAAAAGGAGAGAATGGCACCGATAAGCTTGCAAGAGTGCTGACCTTTGTTCCCGGACCAGTCATCCGGCTTGCTGTGAATTTTCTGATGTTTCTGGACAGACATAATCTGCTTCCAAAAGCAGTGCTGGATTTGAGCCCATTCCACACTTCATTTTTCTTGACAAATCTGAAGTCTCTGGGAATCAGCCATATCTTTCATCATGTTTATGAGTTTGGAACCACAGGGTTGTTCCTTGCCATGGGTAAAGAAAAGGTTGTGCCTACAGTAAACAATAAAGGTGAAATGCTTCACGAAAAGCGCATGGGCTTTGGTATGGTTTCGGATGAGCGTTTTTGCGACGGACTTTATTTTGCCCTGTCGCTCCGACAGCTGCGTAAATTTATGCAGAATCCATCTGTGCTTGAGAAACCGTTGGAAAAGAAAGTGGAAGATGTAAGATAAGGATACCAGAAGAGGGGGAAAGCCGCCCCCTCTTCTTTTTATTAAACGGAAAAGAAAAAAACAGAGGAAAGAGAGAAGATTCTCTTTACAATTACGGGAGGAAGTTTTATAATCTAGTAATGAAAACCGCATTATGCGGTTATTGAATCAGATTAGGAGGAACGAAATGGGAGACTATATTATTAGTTGCTGTTCGACAGCAGACCTGACAAAGGAACACTTTTTAGAAAGAAGTATAAGCTATATTTGTTTTCACTATGAATTGGACGGAGTGGCATATAAGGACGATTTGGGAGAAACCATGTCGAGTGAGGCTTTTTATGAGGCGATGACCAAAGGAGCAGATACAAAGACTTCACAAATTAATGCATCGGAATATGAAGAATATTTTGAAGGCTTTCTAAAAGAAGGAAAGGACGTATTGCATCTTTGTCTGTCTTCCGGTATTTCCGGTTCTGCAAACTCAGCGCAGATTGCAAGGGATACTTTGGCAGAGCGTTATCCGGACAGAAAGCTTTATGTGGTGGATTCTCTTGCGGCGTCTTCCGGTTATGGTCTTTTAATGGATAAATTGGCAGATTTACGTGATGCGGGAATGGGAATTGATGAGCTGCATGACTGGGCAGAGGAAAACAAACTGCGACTGCACCACTGGTTCTTTTCTTCGGATCTGACTTTCTTTATCAAGGGCGGCAGAGTATCAAAGACAGCCGGCTTTTTCGGAACAGTATTAAATATTTGTCCGCTTCTGAATGTGGATATGGAGGGACGCCTGATTCCGCGCCAGAAAATCAGAACAAAGAATAAAGTCATTGACACAATTGTAAAGCAGATGGAGCTTTATGCAGACGATGGTGCGGAATATGCGGAAAAGTGTTATATCAGCCAGTCTGCGTGCTATGAGGATGCAAAAGCGGTAGCAGACTTAGTTGGGGAACGTTTTCCGAAGTTAAAAGACCGGGTTGAGATTTACGATATTGGTACGACCATCGGAAGTCATACCGGTCCGGGAACGGTTGCGCTCTTTTTCTGGGGCAGCAAAAGAGAAGACTGATTAATAAAAGTTTAATGGATTGTTAATGGATTATTTTCCCTGTATGCGATATAATGCATATACCAGAACAGAGGAATCGAGAGGAATGTTATGCATAGCTTACTTGTTTTTAATCCGGTATCGGGAAGAAAAGAAGGAAAAAATGAGCGTCTTGGTCGGATGATAGCAAATCTGACTGCATCGGGGGAAGAAGTTACCGTTTATCAGACGGGGGGAAAAGGAGCTGCACAGGAGTGCATTTTAAGGCATGCAAAAGAGCCGTTTGACCGCGTTATCTGTTGCGGTGGGGACGGCACATTGCATGAAGTGATAAATGGTGTACTAAAGAGTGGATGGGATGTTCCGCTTGGTTATATCCCGATGGGGTCTACCAATGATTATGCAAAGAATCTCGGCATCACGACGCAGACGGCTCTGCATTGCATTGAAGAAGGTGCAATGAGCAGGATTGATGTCGGCTGTATGAACGGAGAATATTTTAATTATGTTGCGGCATTTGGTTTGTTTACCAATGTTTCGATTCATACACCACAGGAAATGAAAAACACGCTGGGTTATTTTGCATATCTTCTGGAGGGAGTCAAGCAACTGACGGATATCAAGTCAAAAGAAATCCGGTTCTGTGTGGATGGCGAATGGCAGGAGAGCGACGTACTGATTGGTATGGTCACCAATACATTTTCCGTCGGGGGAATTAAGAACTTTAAGAGTAAACAGGTGCAGCTGGATGATGGAGTGATGGAATATCTGTTTATCAAGCGGCCGAAGAACCTTTTGGATTTGCAGAATGTAATTACACTGCTGTTAAATCAAAGGATTGACGAGCGGTATATGAATTACGGTCAGTTCCATGAGCTTCAGATGGAAAGCGAACCGATGGAATGGACACTTGACGGAGAGGATGGCGGTTTCCATGAAAAGGTGAATCTTGTCATACATCCGGGTGCAATCAAAATAATACATAAAAAATAATAAAAAAAGGGCGAGGGACCGTTTTTTGGTTCTCGCCTTTTGCCTTTTTTAGTTGTTTCGGTTGGCTCTCTTTCTGAGCAGTGGGTCTAAAATCTTTTTACGGATTCTGAGACTCTGAGGAGTAACCTCAAGGAGTTCGTCTGTTTCGATGAAATCGAGCGCCTGTTCCAGGCTGAGGATTCTCGGTGGCGTCAGACGGAGAGCTTCATCGGCACTGGAGGAGCGGGTATTGGTTAACTGCTTTTTCTTGCAGACATTGATTTCTACGTCCTCGGCTTTGCCGTTCTGTCCGACTACCATGCCGGAATATACTTTTTCGCCCGGGCCGATAAATAAAGTACCGCGCTCCTGGGCATTGAACAGACCATAGGTGATTGCTTCGCCGCTTTCAAAGGCAATTAAGCTACCCTGCTTACGGTAGGCAATGTCACCCTTGTATGGACCGTATCCGTCAAAAATAGTATTCAAAATACCGTTACCTTTGGTATCTGTCATAAACTCGCCGCGGTATCCGATCAGACCACGTGCCGGGATGGAAAATTCCAGACGGGTGTAACCACCGTTTGCGCTGGACATACTGAGGAGCTCGCCCTTTCTTGTGCTGAGCTTTTCAATGACCGTACCGGAGAATTCTTCCGGCACATCAATATAAGCGCGTTCCATCGGCTCTAACCTTTTGCCGTTTTCGTCCTGCTTATATAAAACCTCGGCCTTACTTACCGCAAATTCGTAGCCTTCGCGGCGCATATTCTCAATCAGGACGGACAGATGGAGCTCGCCTCGTCCGGAAACCTTAAAGGCCTCTGTGGTCTCGGTTTCTTCTACACGGAGACTGACGTCGGTATTTAATTCGCGGAACAGACGGTCTCTTAAATGTCTGGAAGTTACAAACTTACCTTCCTTGCCGGCAAGCGGGGAATCATTTACCACAAAATGCATGGCAATGGTCGGTTCTGAAATCTTCTGGAAAGGAATCGGTTCCGGTTGTTCCGGAGAGCAGAGGGTATCGCCGATGTGAATATCGGTAATACCGGAAATGGCTACAATCGAGCCAATGCCGGCCTCTTCTACTTCTACCTTTTTGAGCCCTTCAAATTCGTAGAGCTTGCTTACCTTTACCCTGCGGCGCTTTTCCGGCTCGTGGGCATTTACCATAACAACCTCCTGGTTGGTACGGATGGTTCCGTTATCTACCTTTCCTACACCGATACGTCCTACATATTCGTTGTAGTCGATGGTGCTGATTAATACCTGAGTGCCGGCATCCGGGTCACCTTCCGGAGCAGGAATGTAATCCAGGATGGTTTCAAATAACGGCTGCATGTTCTTTGGAGTATCGGAGAGCTCCAGGATGGCAACACCGGTTTTTGCAGAAGCAAAGACAAACGGACAGTCAAGCTGCTCATCTGATGCATCCAAATCGATGAAAAGCTCCAGTACTTCATCAATGACTTCGGCCGGACGTGCTTCCGGGCGGTCAATTTTATTGATGCAGACAATTACCGGAAGGCTCAATTCCAATGCCTTCTTTAATACGAATTTAGTCTGTGGCATAGCACCTTCAAAGGCGTCTACCACAAGAATCACTCCGTTTACCATTTTAAGGACACGTTCTACTTCACCACCGAAGTCGGCATGTCCCGGAGTGTCAATAATATTGATTTTGGTTCCGTTATAATGTACGGCGGTGTTTTTGGCAAGAATGGTGATGCCGCGTTCGCGCTCAATGTCATTGGAATCCATGACACGTTCTGCTACTTCCTGGTTTTGACGGAAGGTGCCGCTTTGCTTTAATAATTCATCCACCAACGTGGTTTTGCCGTGGTCAACGTGGGCAATAATCGCGATGTTACGGATGTCTTCGCGTTTTGTTTTCATATTTACACCTGTAACCTTTCTGGTTGAAACAATGTTTAACTAAGTAATCATAGCACATTTTTCACCATTTTCAAGGTTTTTTATGCACGAGGGGAGAAAAATGTAGAAAATGCGAAAACTTTGACTGATGAAAACAGGGAAAAAATTACAAAGGATATTCTAAACATTTGGAAAATATTGTAGAATGTAGAAGCAAAAGAAATACCGGATAAAACGAAGGGAGTAGTTACGATATGACAGATAAGGTATTTGATAACAACCAGGTGACAATAGCAGGAGAAATATTGAGTAGTTTCTCCTTCAGCCATGATGTGTTTGGAGAAGGGTTTTACCTGATGGAAATTTCAGTGGGACGTTTGAGTGAGTCCAATGATGTGATTCCGATTATGGTGTCGGAGCGTCTGATGGATGTAAAACAGGATTACACCGGAATGTATGCGGTGGTGACAGGACAATTCCGTTCCTATAACCGCCATGAGGAGACGAAAAACCGTTTGGTGCTTTCTGTGTTTGCAAGGGAAATTGAAATTCTGGAGGAGCCGGCAGATGATGTCCGCCCGAACTATATTTTCTTGGACGGGTACGTATGCAAGCCTCCTATTTATAGAAAGACGCCGCTTGGAAGGGAGATTGCAGATGTGCTTCTGGCAGTGAACCGGCCGTACGGAAAGTCGGATTATATTCCGTGCATTTGCTGGGGCAGAAACGCACGGTTTGCCGAAGGCTTCCGGGTAGGAGAGCATATCCAGATCTGGGGCCGTATCCAGAGCAGGGAATATCAGAAAAAAATCTCGGAAACAGAGTTCGAGCGTCGCGTGGCATACGAGGTCAGCGTAAGCAAGCTCGAATGTCCTGCGGAGGAATAAGAGGTAGGAAAGAAGCAGGTTGCAGAAATTTTTCTAATAAGGTAATAAGAACGGCTTATAAACTGAATTAAAAAATTTCGGTGGGAAAATAAAGAGAATTATGATATCATGGAGACGAAAGTGGAGAGCTTTCGTCTCATTCTTTGTGTGGGATAAGCAAATCCGAAGGAGCTTCGAAGTGCTTATCTTGATTGCAACATAAAATTCTAAGGAGGATCATTATGGATTACAAGAAGGCCGGAGTAGATATTGAAGCTGGGTATAAGGCAGTGGAGTTAATGAAGAAGCATGTACAGGGTACCATGCGAAGTGAAGTTTTGAATGGTCTTGGAGGATTCTCCGGTGCGTTTTCCCTCACTCCGTTTATGAATATGAAAAAGCCGACACTTTTATCCGGTACGGACGGTGTTGGTACAAAGTTAAAATTGGCATTTATTATGGACAAGCACGATACCATCGGTATTGACTGTGTTGCGATGTGTGTAAACGACGTGGCATGTGCCGGCGGTGAACCGCTGTTTTTCCTTGATTATATTGCATGCGGAAAGAACGTTCCGGAAAAGATTGCGACAATTGTCAGTGGTGTGGCAGAAGGCTGTAAGCAGGCAAATTCCGCGCTCATCGGTGGTGAGACTGCAGAAATGCCGGGCTTTTATCCGGAGGATGAGTATGACCTTGCAGGTTTTTCCGTAGGTATCGTTGACCAGGATGAGATGATTACCGGTGCTGATCTTACAGCAGGGGATGTGTTAATCGGCATTGCATCCAGCGGTATCCACAGCAATGGTTATTCGCTTGTCCGTAAGGTATTCCCGATGGAAAGAAAGTCTTTGGAGGTTTATCATGAGTGTCTTGGAAAGAGCCTTGGAGAAGCTCTTTTAACACCAACCAAGATTTATGTAAAGGCACTGTCTGCATTAAAGACAGGCTCCGTAAAGGTAAAGGCGTGCAGCCATATTACCGGTGGCGGTTTCTATGAAAATATTCCGAGAATGTTAAAGGATGGCGTTCATGCGGTAGTGAATAAGAGCAGTTATGAAGTTCCGGCCCTTTTTAAGATGCTTCAAAAGGACGGAAACATTGAAGAGCAGATGATGTACAATACCTACAACATGGGTATCGGTATGATGATTGCGGTAGATAAGAATGACGTTGACAAGGCACTGAATTTACTTACTCTGGCGGGCGAAACTGCTTACGTGGTAGGTGAAATCAAGGAAGGTGAAAAGGGAGTAACCGTATGTTAAATATTGTCGTATTGGTAAGCGGCGGCGGAACCAACCTACAGGCAATTATGGACAAGATGGATTCCGGTGCCGTAACAAATGCAAAGATTGCAGCTGTCATCAGCAACAATGCAAATGCATATGCCCTGGAGCGTGCAAAAAATGCCGGAATCCCGGCAGAATGCATCTCTCCGAAGCAGTTTGAAACAAGGGAATTATTTAACGAAGCCCTGCTTGCCGGGGTAAAGAAATACAATCCGGACCTGGTGGTTTTGGCAGGCTTTCTGGTAATTATTCCTCCGATGCTGATTGCGGAATACCAAAACCGTCTGATTAACATCCACCCATCTTTAATTCCGTCGTTTTGCGGTACGGGCTACTACGGACTTAAGGTGCATGAAGCTGTGCTTGCGCGCGGTGTGAAAGTGACGGGTGCAACGGTGCATTTTGTGGATGAAGGTACGGATACCGGTCCGATTCTTCTTCAGAAGCCGGTGATGGTACAGCCGGAGGATACGCCGGAGACGTTGCAGAAGCGTGTCATGGTGGAGGCCGAGTGGGAAATCCTCCCGGCGGCAATCGATGCCATCGCAAACGGACGCGTTGTCATGACCGATGGCAAGGCTTGGATTCAGTAATATAATAAAAGGATATTGGAACATAAATATTTCGTAGTTTTATGCACTTGTCCGTTCCGCTCCTCGGGCATCTGTTCGTCCCCTGCGAAACATACCTGTGGTATGTTCGCCGGGATACGTACATCTGCCCGCTGAGAGTCAGGACAATTGTGCATAAAGCTACGAAATATTAGATTATGTTCCAATATCCCTGCAATAGGTAGTGAAATGGCATGGCCATCGGTCATGAGAACAGACCGTGGTCAGAGAAGAGGAAGATCCGAAAGGAGAGAGAAAAGATGAAGGTACTGGTAGTAGGAAGCGGCGGCAGAGAGCACGCCATCGTATGGAAAATTGCACAGAGCAAAAAGGTAGATAAGATTTACTGTGCACCGGGCAATGCAGGAATTGCCTCTTTGGCAGAGTGTGTGCCGATTGGTGCAATGGAATTAGAGAAACTGGCAGATTTTGCAGAGGAAAAGCAGATTGACTTAACAGTCATCGGCATGGATGATCCACTTGTTGCAGGCGTAGTGGATGTGTTTGAAGCACGCGGTCTTAAGGTGTTCGGACCAAGAAGGAATGCGGCAATTTTGGAGGGTTCCAAGGCGTTTTCCAAGGACCTGATGAAGAAATATAACATTCCGACGGCGGCATATGAAGTGTTCCATTCCGCAGAGGATGCGCTGCGTTATCTGGAGACTGCAAAGATGCCGATTGTCTTAAAGGCAGACGGTCTGGCACTCGGTAAAGGTGTTTTGATTTGCAATACCCTTTCGGAGGCACAGGAAGGCGTGCGTTCCCTAATGACCGATAAGCAGTTTGGTTCTGCGGGTGACCGTATTGTCATTGAAGAATTTATGACCGGACGTGAAGTTTCCGTGCTGTCTTTCGTGGACGGAAAGACCATCCGCATTATGACCAGTGCACAGGACCACAAGAGAGCAAAGGACAATGACGAAGGCTTAAATACCGGCGGCATGGGGACCTTCTCCCCGAGTCCGTTCTACACAAAAGAAGTGGATGAATTTTGTAAGAAATATATTTATCAGGCAACCGTGGACGCCATGGCAGCAGAAGGAAGAGAGTTTAAAGGAATCATTTTCTTTGGCCTTATGCTGACACCGGACGGTCCAAAGGTACTTGAGTACAATGCACGTTTCGGTGATCCGGAAACACAGGTGGTGCTTCCTCGCATGAATAATGACATCGTAGAAGTGTTTGAGGCATGTGTGGATGGTACACTGGATCAGGTAGAGCTTGACTTTGCCGATAACGCAGCGGTTTGTGTCGTGCTTGCTTCCGACGGCTATCCGGAGAAGTATGACAAAGGCTTCCCAATCACGGGCTTTGAAAGCTTCCATGATGACGAAGGCTACTACTGCTTCCATGCCGGTACAAAGCTTGATGGTGACGCTATCGTAACAAACGGCGGCCGTGTGCTTGGTATCACAGCGCTTGGTACAGACCTTAAGGATGCCAGAAAGAATGCGTATGCAGCCACCGAGTGGATTTCCTTTACCAACAAGTATAAGCGTAATGACATCGGCAAGGCAATTGATGAGGCGTAGGAGTGATTAAGGGTTCTTTGATGTTTTATAGTTTACATATGGACTCCCGGGGACAAATTGAAATCCCCGGGAGTTTCTATATTATGAAATAAAACATCAAAGAAACCGCCCCCTCCCTATCCAAGATGCACGATGCTTCAAGCAAAATAACCCCACATTTTGTTGTTTTCATAAAATTTCCAAGATAATCTGCCATATATCTGCCATAAGTGTATTCTATGATTGTGGTATGTTGATAAGAGGGTGAAGTTTGCCCTAAGAGAAACAGCAGAAAAGACCGCACTCTACGGCGGTAGAATAGAGGAAAGATGAGAAGAGAAGGAAACAGACGGAAAAGATGGATAGGAACGATAGTGGGGATGCTGCTTCTTACATTTGCGGTTGTATACGGATGTAAGGTTTATGCAGGAGCGGCAGTGACAGGAACGATTACGGCCAGCTCCTTGTTTGTGAGGACAGGTCCTTCAGAGGAATATCCAAAGGTGGTATCGAATGGCACAGCGGTATATTTGTCCCGTGGTGACAGTGTTTACATTTCCCACAGTACGAACGGGTGGTATTATATTACGGCAAGCTTTAACGGCACCAGAGTGACCGGTTATGTCAGTGCGAATTTTGTATTGACTACGGGAGCTGTCCCGACAGCAGCACCGACGAACACCCCTACACCGAGCCCGACCCCTCGGCCGACGAACACACCAACGCCAACACCCAAAATAACCGTAGCTCCGACACAGGACCCTACAAATGTTTTACTGAGTGGTTTCCCACGTCCGGGTACGGTTACGGCAAGCAAGTTAAACGTAAGAGAAGATGCATATGCAGGAGCAACAAAGATTACAGGATTAGATAACGGAACGGTAGTTACCATACAGGGGGTAAAGAAAAATGATGCGGGTGAGTACTGGTATCAGATTTCTTTTACTACAGAAGGCACAATGAGGACCGGTTATGTCAGCAGTGCTTACATTGAAGTGGCAGCACCAACGGCTACACCGAGCCCGTCTCCTACACCGGAGCCAACGGCTACACCGGTTCCGGATACGGTAGAAAATGTTGTGGCAGGTACCTTCCCTAGAACGGGACGTGTTACAGCGAGTGCGCTGAATGTCAGAAGAGATGCAGGTATTTCAAAGACAGCGGTTACTTCTGTTACAAACGGAACGATTGTATCCATCCTTTCTGCAAAGAAGGATGATGAGGGTGAGTACTGGTATCAGATTTCCTTTACGCAGAGCGGCGTTCTCAGAACGGGTTACGTACACAGCGATTATGTTGCGGTGGAGAAGCTGGTAGCCACACCGACACCTACTGCGACTGTGGCTCCGACCAATACACCGAAGCCGACGAACACCCCTACTCCGACAGCAGTGCCGACTCCGACCACGGCTCCGCAGGAGACGTTGACTCCGACACCTACTCCGACACCGAATGTGATACTGGTTGGCGAACCGGTTACCAAAGAGGATGTAGAGCTTAATAATGCGGAATATTATTATCCTGCAAGAGTAAATACCTATCAGCTGAACTTAAGAAAAGAACCGACCTCTTCGTCGGAAAAGATTGCACAGATAGCAGAAAATACACAGGTCATGATTATCAATGAACATGTGAATGGAGAATATCTCTGGTATCGTGTTGCGGTCAAGGTGGACGGAGTCGTTTTCTACGGATATATGTCCAGCGGATATGTGAGTCTGCTCTTTAAGGAAACGATAGCCGGCAAAATTGATTCGGATGAACGTATCCGAATGAGAGATGAAGCCTCCACAAGCGGCGGCTATGTAAAGACAAAAGAGAATTCCATCTTATCGCTCCGAGAAGGCGATCTGGTGACAATCATAGCAGAGGTCAATGCGGATGAGGGACGCTGGTATGAGGTTATGGTGGAAAAGAGCGGGTCTTATTATACCGGGTTTATTCCGGCAATTAATGTCCGACTGACAGAGGCACCGGAGCCGACGGCAACACCGACTCCGACACCGACCAATACACCAACACCGACCAACACACCAACACCTACGGCAACGCCAAAGCCGACGGCCACACCAACGGCAACACCAAAGCCGACCTCTACGCCAAAGCCGACGGCAACGCCGACTCCGACAGCGACACCGACTCCGACTGCATTGCCAACGCCGAAGGTAATTCAGGTTGCTGGTGAAAATTATCCGGTGAATACCGCGGGAACGTTTACAGGATATGGTAAATTTAACGCATCGAACCGGATGTTCTTTGTATACCAGACACCGGGATCGCCATATTGGCTTGTTTGTGAGGCGGACAAGACACTGATTACACTTTCTGATTCGACAACCTTGTACTTATATGACAAGTATAAGGGAACAGATAAAAAGGTTTATTGGCACCTTGCTTTCTATTACAAGGGAACAAAATATTATGGTTATGCTCCGGAAGACTGGATTGATTTCCTGGGCGAGGACACGGTGATTTCCGGAGGTGGGTACACAGGAAGTAATACGGATTTTGAGTACTACTTAGACCAGCAGGGCTTTCCGGAAAGCTATAAGCCGTTCCTTCGTGAACTGCACGCGAAGTATCCAAACTGGGTATTTGAGGCGTATCACACGAATCTGGATTGGAATGTCGTAATTGAAGAGGAAAGTATTGCGGGAAGAAATCTGATTTCCAACAGTAAAAGTATAGAGTGGAAATCCTTAGAGACCGGAGCCTACGACTGGACAAAGGATCAGTTTATTTTATACGACGGTTCCACCTGGGTAACAGCATCCCGTGAGGCAATCGAGTACTATATGGACCCGCGTAATTTCCTGAATGAAACCAATATCTTTATGTTTGAGGTGTTGCGTTATGCAGAGGATTACCAGAATGAGCAGGGTGTAGAAAACATCTTAAAGGGTTCACCATTTTATAACACGACATTCTCTTATAAGAATTCGAGCGGGAAAACGGTTACTATGACATATGCGGAGGCGTTCATTGCCGCTGCACAGTACTCCGGTGTCAGTCCGTATCATCTGGCGACCAGAGTAAAGCAGGAGGTAGTGACCAGCTCCTCGACAGCAAGCAACAGTGTTACCGGTACAGTAAAGGGGTATGAAGGCCTGTATAATTTCTACAATATCGGTGCTTATCATTCTACCGTATCCGGCGGAGCGATTATAAACGGTCTGAAGTACGCAAAGAACGGTTCTGCCAATAACGATGAGCTGAATCTTGCATCCTTGATTCCTTGGACAGATCCGTACCGTGCGATTGTCGGAGGTTCCTATATTCTCGGTGCAAACTATATCAACCGGGGACAGGATACCATTTATCTGCAGAAGTTTAATGTAACGGATGTATCAGCATTTTATCATCAGTATATGGCGAATGTAGAAGCTCCGTATTCTGAGTCAAAGAAAACGGCAAGTGCGTATTCCGGTATGACGGATCTGCCGATTGTTTTCTCTATTCCGGTGTTCTTAAATATGCCGGCAGAGAGCGTGGATGCTCCGACAAAGGCATATAATCCGAACAACTGGTTAGAGGAACTTGAAGTTTATAATGCACAGGGCAAAGAAGTGCAGCTGACACCAACCTTCAATTTAAAGGTTGACCAGATGTATTACCTGGTCGTAGATGAAGACGATTTCATGATTCAGGTAGAAGCGGAGGCGGTCAGTGAGCTTGCTACGGTAACCGGTACCGGTTTCTATGCATTGGACTCTGGCAGCAGCAAAATTGTCACTATTACGGTTACAGCAGAAAACGGTGACAAACGTGATTATCAGATTATGGTAATCAGGCCTTAAGTAAGGGCTTTGTTAGAAAGGAAATAAAATGAAAAAAAGAAACAGTAACAAATGGATTGTGATACTGTTGACGATAATAATGATAACTGTCGCCGCACCGGTTTTTCCGGTGCTGGCGGCCAGTGCTACGCTTACCGTATCTACGACAGCAGAGGAAATACATGTCGGGGATACGGTAGAAGTGGTTTTAACCATAAAAGCCGATACAGCCATCGGTGATTTTGAAGGTTATTTAAGCTATGATGACTCCATATTGGAATTTTATTCTGCCGCCTCCTGTATTACCGGAGGCGCTGGTGTTTTAAAAATCTCCGATATCGGGGCGTCTAAATCGGCACAGGAAAGAAGTTACCACATTATTTTCAATGCAATAGAAAAAGGCGAATGCAAGATTGAAATCTATGGACGTCCGGTGGTGTACAGTTTCTCCGACGGCACAGAGATGTCAGTCACGGGATTTAGCAAGAGTATCATGGTGTACCCTTCTTCGCTTGCTTCTTCGGACAGCACGTTGTCGGCACTTCATCTGGTGGACAGCAGAATCAAAACGGTTGCCCTGACACCGGCGTTTTCAGCGGATGTTACGACATATTATGCATCCGTGCCGTATGAGGCCACCGGGATCATTGTCAGCGCAATTACGACAGATAGATTAGCCACGGTACAGGTAATTGGAGACGGAGAAATTGCCTGTGGAAATAATGAAATCCGCATCAGGGTGACGGCAGAGGACGGTTCCGGGACGGATTACATGGTATATTTGTATCGCGCAGAGGAGCCGGTTCCGACACAGGCACCACAGGAAACTCCCACACCGACAGAAGGAGAAAATGCGTCGGCTGTTTTAACACCGGGCATTGTTTTAGAAGAGACGAAAACGGATATACTGATAACAGAATATCACACATACCGTGTTTGTGAAAAACCGGATACGTTTCTTGTTCCGGAAGGGTATGTGGAAACGACGTTGTTTATTAATGAAATTCAGGTAACAGCGTATGCAAAGCAGGGAGCATCGGAGGAGTTTGTTCTGCTTGTACTTGCAAATGAGCACGGACAGGTGCAATGGTACCGCTATGACCGTGCGGAGGAAACGCTGCAGAGAGTCAGCGATGAGGAATTTGTGATTACGCAGCAGATTATCAGTAATGATGAGGCATGGAAAGAAGTCGTAGAAGAGTATAAGCTTCATCAGATGGGATTGAACATTGCAGTGGCATTTCTTGCCGGAAGCTGTGTGTTTCTTCTGATGTTGATTGTATGGCTGAGTATACGTAACAGGAGACAGAAAAATGGATGATAAGTATACACCAAATGTGCGCCATGTCCTGGCAGTGGCATATGAGTTATCAGAGCAGATGGGTCAGAGCTATATCGGAACAGAGCATCTGTTGATTGCACTGACGGAATGTGACGGCGTTGCAAAAGATATTTTAGCCCAGAATGGTGTAAAAGCTGAAAAATTGATCGAGCTGGCAAAACAGCTGATTGTACTAGGCGGGGCAGAGGAGCCGGATGGAAAGGACAGCTTTTCGCCGCTTGCCCGTAAGGTGCTCATAAAGAGTGAAGAGGAAGCGCATGCATATGGAGAAAAGCTGGTTGGAACAGAGCATCTTCTGCTTGCATTATTAAAAGAAGCTGCCTGTCTTGCGGTTCGTCTGTTAAACACGGCAGAAATCAGTGTACAGAAGTTGTTTACGGATACGGTGCTTTTGCTTGGAGGAGATCTTGCAAATGCAAAAGCAGAGTTTGCATTGAGCAGGGGGAAAGGAACCCGACGTTCTCTCACACCGACCGTAGACCAGTACAGCAGGGATTTAACCCTGAGTGCAGAAGAAAAAAAGCTGGATCCGGTAGTCGGCAGACAGAAAGAGATGGAGCGTCTGATGCAGATTCTGTGCAGGAGGACGAAAAACAATCCGTGTCTGATTGGTGAACCGGGCGTCGGAAAAACAGCGGTTGTGGAGGGTCTTGCGACCCTGCTTGCCGGTGGCGATGTGCCGGAACTGATTCAGGGGAAAAGGATTTTAAACCTGGATTTGTCGGCAATGGTGGCAGGCTCCAAATACCGTGGTGAATTTGAAGAGAGAATCAAGCGCGTGATGGAAGAGGTTATCCGCGCAGGAAATATTATTTTGTTTATTGATGAACTCCATACCATTATCGGAGCCGGTGGTGCAGAAGGTGCAATGGATGCCTCCAATATTTTAAAGCCGGCACTGGCAAGAGGAGAGCTTCAGGTGATTGGCGCAACCACGAGAGAAGAGTACCGTAAGCATATCGAGAAGGATGCTGCACTGGAGCGCCGTTTCCAGCCGGTTGTGGTGGAAGAACCGACACCGGAGGAAGCAGAGGCGATTCTGAACGGATTAAAAAGCAGCTATGAAAAGCATCATGGTGTTGAAATTTCGGAAGAGGCAATCAAGGCAGCTGTAAAGCTGACCGGACGTTATGTCAATGACCGGTTCCTTCCGGATAAAGCAATTGATGCAATGGATGAAGCTGCCGCAAGACTGCATTTAACTTCCTTTGGTATTTCTGAAAAGCAGAAGAAGCTGGAAGAAGAAATCAGACAGATGGACGGAGAGAAAGAGCTGGCGCTGACGCAAGGCAGACTTGAGGATGCGCGGGATTTTTCCACGGAACAAAAGAAATTAGAGAAAAAACTCCTACGTATGAAGAAGACACAGGAGGAAAAGAAAAAATCCGTGCAGTATGTGCTGACGGAAGAGCATATCGCAGACGTGGTATCGGCATGGACCGGTATTCCGCTCTCAAGGCTTCAGGAGGCAGAAAGCGAGCGACTGCGTAAGCTTCCGGAAGTGATGAAAAAACGTGTCGTCGGTCAGGATGATGCTGTGACTTCGATTGCAAAGGCAATCCGCAGGGCAAGGGTTGGACTGAAAGACCCGAATCGTCCGATTGGATCGTTCCTTTTCTTAGGACCGACCGGTGTCGGCAAGACAGAACTCAGTAGGGCGCTTGCTGAGGCAATGTTTGGCGATGAAAATGCAATGATCCGCATTGATATGTCTGAGTATATGGAAAAGCACAGCGTATCCAAGATTATCGGTTCACCACCGGGATACGTGGGTCATGAGGAAGGCGGTCAGTTATCCGAGCAAATCCGCAGAAAACCGTACTCGGTGCTTCTGTTTGATGAACTGGAAAAGGCACATCCGGATGTGTTCAATATTCTGCTTCAGGTGCTGGAGGATGGTCATATTACTGATTCCCAGGGACGCAAGGTGAGCTTTAAAAATACGATTATTATCATGACTTCCAATACGGGTGCCGGAACGATTATGTCTCCAAAGCAGCTTGGTTTTATCCATAAAAAGGATGAGCAGGCCGATTATGAAAAGATGAAGTCAAATGTGATGGAGGAGCTGAAAAAATCCTTTAAACCGGAATTTTTAAACCGTATTGATGAAACGATTGTATTTCGCCCTCTGGACAAAGAAACGCTTCGGCAGATTGCCGGAATCCAGCTGGATATTGTGGTGAAGCGCTGCAAGGAACAGTTAAGTATCAAACTGAATGTACAGGAATCTATGGTGGATTTCATTTTGGAAAAGGGATTTGACGATAAATATGGTGCCAGACCAATCCGCCGTGCAGTGCAGACGCATCTGGAGGACAGACTGGCAGAAGAACTGATTTTAAAGAATATCAAGAGCGGAGATACCGTAACGGTTTCTGTAAAGAACGGAACCCCGGTGCTTCGTGTCAGAGCAGCAAAATAACATAGGAAGAAGGAGAAAATACTATGGAACTGATTCGTATTGCAGAAGGTAGTTTTAGTTTTGGTGACTGTACGCTGAAGGAAAAGTCAAAGCTTTCCGATGTTTCCTATCAGGGGGATTTATATAAGGTAAAGACTTTCGCGGAAATCACAAAGCTTGAAAAGAATGGGGCTTTTCTTTATGAATCCGTACCGGGAACAACGGTAGAGAACTTTAAGGAAGAGGCTTTAGGAGTTACGTTTACGGTGGAAGGAATGGCAAATACACAGATTACGCTTGGTCTGGAAGAAGAAAAGCAGTATAAGGTCAACGTAGACGGTACAGAGCTTGGAGTGGTAGCAACCAATGTCGGTGGAAAGTTAAGCATCAGCCTTGATTTGGCAGAGGGTGCGCCGCAGGCAGTGGTGGTAGAACGCGTATAAGACAGAAGTGTTGCAGTCTGTGTTTTAGGGGGAACAAGGAGAGAAAAGGAATCTATGGCAAAAGCAAAAACGGTGTTTTTCTGTAAGGAATGTGGGTTTGAATCGGCAAAGTGGCTGGGACAGTGTCCCGGATGCCGCGCGTGGAATTCCTTTGCGGAAGAACCGGTGGTACAGACAAAAATAAAATACAGTCAGAGTGTGGGAGCGGGGGCATCAAAGCCCCTGCCCCTTAACGAGATTTCTTCGGACCATGAGGAACGTACCCTGATTGGAATCCGGGAATTTGACCGGGTGCTGGGCGGAGGTATCGTCAAGGGTTCGTTGGTTTTGGTGGGTGGAGATCCGGGAATCGGAAAATCCACACTGCTGCTTCAGATGTGTAAGGAGCTTAGCGAACGTCAGAAGGTGCTTTACATTTCCGGTGAGGAATCGGCACAGCAGATTAAGATGCGTGCAGACCGCCTGGGAACATTTCCGGGCGAGGTGCTTTTACTGGCAGAGACAAACCTGGATTTGATTATTGCCACAGTGGAAAAGGAAAAGCCGGAGATTGTGGTCATTGACTCGATTCAGACGATGTACCGCGAGGAAGTCGGTGCGGCACCGGGCAGTGTCAGTCAGGTAAGAGAAGCGACGGCGAGCCTCATGCGTCTGGCGAAGGATAAAGAGGTTTCGGTATTTATTGTCGGACATGTGACCAAGGAAGGAACGGTGGCAGGTCCGAGAATGTTAGAGCACATGGTAGATACGGTACTTTATTTTGAAGGAGATAACTCCGCGGCGTACCGTCTGCTTCGTGCAGTGAAAAACCGTTTTGGTTCGACCAATGAAATCGGTATTTTTGAGATGTCCGGCACGGGACTTTCTGAGGTTGCAAATCCTTCGGAATATATGCTTGAGGGCAGACCGGAGGAGGAACCGGGCTCGGTCATTACAACGGTCATGGAAGGTACCAGACCGCTTCTGGTAGAGGTGCAGGCACTGGTCTGCCAGACCAACTTTAATATGCCTCGCCGTACGGCGGCAGGTGTTGATTATAACCGCGTGAATCTTTTGATGGCGGTGATGGAAAAACGCCTTGGTATTTCTTTGTCGGGCTGCGATGCCTATGTTAATGTGGCAGGCGGCATGCGTATCTTGGAACCGGGCATTGACCTTGCGATTGTGCTGGCTCTTTTATCCAGCTATAAAAATAAAGCGGTGGATAATAAAACCATTGCCTTTGGCGAAATCGGTTTGACAGGAGAAGTTCGTAGTGTCAGTATGCTGATGCAGCGCGTCCGTGAGGCAGAAAAGCTTGGCTATGAGACCTGTATCGTGCCGAAGGCGCGTTCTGCAAGGAAAATGGAAGAGAAACCGTTGAAGATTAAGTTGATTGAAGTGGGCAATATCAGAGAACTTGCGGCATTGTTATAAAAATTAAAAAAAGACTTGACAGTTTGCAACTGTATAGTGTAATATAGTAAGGCAGTGTTGCAAAGGGGATTGGTCAAATGGTATGACAAGGGTCTCCAAAACC
>CAZIQL010000027.1:12043-28319 GCA_964541485.1 uncultured Lachnospiraceae bacterium | reverse complement strand
TGAAACCCCTCCTTGTTTCTGTAAACAGACTCCATTTCTATTCTAAAACAGTTTTCAAAAAACATCTGTGACGTTTTACGAAAATTTTTCTAATTACGACATCTTTACCAGATTTTTGTAGTGTTTTTTTGCGGACTGTAATACTACTTGGTTGGAACGCTTTTTACGGTCAATTCTGTTTGATATAAATTTTATCCCACCGACTGCGAGTTACGGAAAAACGAAGAATAGGTGCTTGAAAAATGTCTGAAAGTGATGCACAAGTATTCCTGTCAGGCAGCTGAGTCTTACAGCAGAACTATGCAGAGAAAAAGAGGATGCCGTTTGGCATCCTCTTGAATCATTACAATCCTTGTTTGTTCATGTTTAAAATCGTCTGAATAATATGCTCATGCGCAAGCTTTTCGGCCAATTCCCCATCGCGGTTCCGGATAGCCTCCAGAATTGCCGTATGTTCTTCATTGGACTTTAAAGCACGCTCCTCATCATGGAGCGATTTCTTACGGATACGCTCTACATAATGATGGAACGTAGTCAGCTCATGCTCTAAAATCTTGCTGCCGGAAGCACGGTACATGCTCTCGTGGAACTTGTTGTCCAATTCCACAATCTGGTCAAAATGCTTTTTCTTTGCATGGAATTCGGACAGATACACAATTTCCTCTATCTCATCGATTTCCTGCTCCGTAATCCGCTCACACGCCCATCTGGCAGCCAGCCCCTCCAGATAAGAACGAATGACATAAATATCATGAATGTCCTTTATGGAAATGCCGGTAACATAGGCTCCCTTGTTTGGGATAATATTTACCAGCCCCTCTAATTCCAGCTGTCTTAATGCCTCTCTGACCGGTGTACGGCTGACACCAAGCTCTGCACCGATGGTAGCTTCCTTCAGTTCTTCATTGTCTGCATATTTTCCGGATAAAATATCCTCCCTTACCTTGTGAAATACCCTGCCGCGTAAGGAATATTTGTCCGTCACTTCTTTTTGAACATCGTAACGCTCTTTGCTCTCTTCCATTTTTCTTCCCTTGCCTCTTCTAAGACTACATCTTTTCTATGGTTTCCATGATATAATCCGCAAACTCTGCGCCGGTCACACCCGTATCTCTGCCGGTAATCACATACTTCTTTTCGGTTACGGTACAAATATCAAGGGCACGGTATAACTTATCTGCCTGCTCTATATAGCCGATGTGATTCAGAAGCATTGCTCCCGCGCGGATAACACTGCATGGGTCAGCATACTTATCTCTGCCTTCGGTTACCATTCGAGGAGCGGAACCATGAATTGCCTCAAACATCGCATATCTCTTACCGATGTTTGCACTGCCTGCTGTTCCTACACCGCCCTGGAATTCCGCAGCTTCATCTGTAATGATGTCGCCGTACAGGTTTGGAAGCACCATTACCTGGAAATCACGTCTTCTCTTCTCATCAATCAGCTTTGCTGTCATAATATCAATGTACCAGTCATCTGCGGTAATATCCGGATATTCCTTTGCAATTTCGCGGAACGTATCCAGGAACTTACCATCGGTTGTCTTGATGATATTTGCCTTCGTAACAGCCGTTACTCTGGTCTTCTTGTTTGCTTTTGCATACTCAAATGCCGCACGGATGATTCTCTCACAACCCTGGGAAGTAACCACAGTAAAGTCAACGCCCAAATCCTCTGTCACATTCACACCCTTACTTCCTACAGCATAAGCACCCTCCGTATTTTCTCGATAGAAGGTCCAGTCAATCCCCTGCTCCGGAATGCGTACCGGACGCACATTGGCAAACAAATCGAGTGCCTTTCTCATGGCAACATTTGCGCTCTCTACATTTGGCCATGGATCTCCCTTTCTCGGTGTCGTAGTAGGTCCCTTTAAAATAACATGACATTCCTTTAATTCTTCCAGAACATCTGCAGGAATCGCTGCATTTTCTTCTACTCTGCGCTCAATGGTCAGACCATCAATTACCTTAAACTCTACCTTTCCGGACTTTACTTCATCCGCAAGCAAGTACTCTAAAATTCTCTGTGCCTGCGCTGTAATAGCCGGGCCGATACCATCGCCGCCGCACACACCGATTTTAATCGTGTCAAGGGAAGCATAATCAAGGAACCCACCCTGTGCTTTCATGTCCTCTACACGCTTTAACTGCTCTTCCAGGAGCCTGCCAAATGCCTCTTTTGCTGCTGTAATCTGACTTGTATAATCCATTTCAAACGTCCATCCTCTCTGCTGTAATTATGTAATCCGGTGCCCTAAGGTCACGCAACATGCTTTTTCTGTTACTCTGTAATTGGTGGCAGGTTCATGCCAAACGCGCCCTGACGAAGCTGAATCTGTTCGGAAAGCTCGCGATCTGTAATAACCGTAACACGTCCACCGTCATACTGCTCATCCACCCATTCCTTTAAACTCTGTACCAAAGGATTGTTCTTATCTACTGCAAAGTCGCCCTTTAACTTAAATACCGAGTTAATCCAGTGGGCAATACCTGCCAGACCGGAGGTATTGGATACCGACACAAGAACCGGACGATTTAAAAATTTCTCTGTATCAAAAATATTGTAAATCTCCTCATTCTTTAACAGTCCGTCTGCATGGATACCGGCTCTGGTTACGTTAAAGTTTGCACCGACAAACGGAGTACGGGAAGGAATCTTATATCCGATTTCCTTTTTATAATACTCTGCCAATTCTGTAATTACGGTAGTCTCCATACCATCCAGAGTACCCTTTAACTGAGCATACTCAAACACCATTGCCTCAAGCGGTGTATTACCGGTACGCTCACCGATACCAAACAAGGAGCAGTTGACACCGGAGGCACCATATAACCATGCGGTAGTCGAATTGGTAACAGCCTTATAGAAATCGTTGTGCCCATGCCACTCAAGAAGCTCAGACGGAACCCCCGCGTGTACCATAAGACCATAAATAATACCCTGTACCGAACGAGGAATCACGGCACCCGGGAAGTTTACACCATAGCCCATCGTATCACAGGCACGAATCTTTACCGGAATACCATACTCTGCACCAAGCTTCATCAGCTCAAAACAGAACGGAATCACAAAGCCGTGGATATCCGAGCGTGTGATGTCTTCCAAATGACAACGTGGCGCAATGCCGGTCTCCAGACATTCCCTTACAATATTCAAATAGTGTTCCATTGCCTGGGCACGGGTCATCTTCATCTTGTGGAAAATGTGGTAGTCAGAGCAGCTGACCAAAATCCCCGTTTCACGGATACCAATTTCCTTTACCAGTTCAAAATCCTTCTTGCTGGCACGAATCCACGTCGTACATTCCGGAAACTCATACCCACGTTCCATACATTTATAAAGTGCTTCGCGGTCTTTTTTGCTGTATACAAAAAACTCACTCTGACGAATCAGACCGTTTGGTCCGCCAAGCTTATGCAGATAATCATAGATTGTTACAATCTGTTCCGGTGTATACGGTGCGCGGGACTGCTGTCCGTCACGGAAGGTCGTATCGGTAATCCAGATTTCCTCCGGAAAACAATGCGGTACAATACGGTCATTAAACGCAATCTTTGGAATTTCGTCATACGGAAACAGATTTCGGAATACGTTCGGCTGCTTCACATCAACCAATTCATAGATACGTTCTTCCAAAGAGAGCAGATTGTTGTGTGGATTGATATAAACTTTACGATTCTGCATATTTGTATTCTCCCTTTCGACTTTTGTTCAATTGTATACAATTATACTTGTATTGTCAATTAAATTATAAAAAAAGAGCGGTATTTTTATTTTACCGCCCTTCTGTTCAACGCAAAGTCCGCATATTCCTGCGGAATCAGACCTTTTAACAACATTTTTGCCAGATATTCATGAAATGTATTCATTGAAATATCCGCCTCTGCAAGCTGTGCCAATATTGCAATCACCTTATCCTTATATTCTGTCGGGGAATATACACCGTCCCAGAACAGCACCCTTGCAATATAAATATCTTTATAGTAGTCACTCTCTTCTGCCAGAGTATTGTTATCCAGAAGAAACCTGCCCTGTATGAGCTTTCGGATGTTTTTTACTGAAGTTGCCGTACACCATACTCCCGGTGCCGCCGAATACATATTTTTCTTAAACTCAACCCGATAACCGTCACTGGTCTGATAATAATTCGGCAGATATTCCCGAAACAGCTTGCTCACCATTGATTTTTCCTTCATATTCGGATACTCCGCAGACGGTCGCGCTGTCATACCGCGGCGCACATGAATGCCATCAATCTCCTTCAGCTCCGCTTTTATCATTCGAGGCTCCTGCTCAAGCAAAAGAAAATAGATATATTTCGTATCCTTCCATGCATACGCCGGACACTGGGAAATATGCTCCGCCTGGCAATATTCAATCATCACAGGCACATGCTCACGCTTTACTTTGTATGCCACCATGACCCTTTTTAGCTTCTTCGGATCATAGGAAACAAGTGGATTTTCTGTCGCTTCTATCTCTTCCTTTCCGGTTTTCTTTGTCTTTTCTTCTTTCATGGATATTTCCTTTGTTCCGAATGCCGTATTCATAAGCACCAGCCCATCTGCCAGAAGCGCAAGAAAGGCAAATACGCCAAGCGCAACCTTAGAAAGCACCAGTGCCAGAATCAGTGCTGCGACTCCTGCTGCCAAAATCCCAAACAACAGATAAAGCTTGCCTTTGGTTCTCTTATCTCCGTATTTTAATGTATTGATGATTTTGTCTGCCATATCCACACTCCCGATTCGCATTTTCTTTTCTCATTTTATCTGTATCCCACACAAAAAGCAAGAGTACAGCCGTATTTTCTGCTGTACTCCTGCCTGCATCTATACCTATTTACTTTTTTATTCTTCTGTCAGTGTGATGTCTGCTTCCTCTTCTGTCTCTTCTTCTACATACAATAACTCTTCTAACTCGAACTCACTCAGTTCACCCATGTAAAAGCTGGTTACACCATAGACAAAATCAGAATGGTTGATTCTTGTGTAATAAACACCGTCCTCTGTTTCCTCTGCCGCAAACTCAAACACCAGTGTTTCTTCCGTCTCTACTCCAGCATCATCCGTCACAAGATACGTTACCGTTACTTTCGTTGCCGCCGGTTCCAGCCCGTATTCGGAAAAATCGTCACAGGAATATTCGATTGTCTTACTGACCGAGTAGGTGGAAAAGTTACCTAAACGATCCGTCACCGCATCGGTATCACAATCAAACGTACCATCTGCCGTCGTCAGCTGCCATGGATGCTCCAATGTCTCATCATAGCTAAGAACAAAAACCGCTTCATCCTCTGTTTCCAATGCCACCGAAATAATTGTATCCGAAGCAGGCTTACTCATCTCTTCCTTTGCCACGAGCTTTGTCCACGCTACAGAAAATGTGTCATAAATGGAAGCTTCACACAGGAATATTGCATCGTTCTCCACATCAAGCACATAATAGGCATCTTCAAACAGCGCAATATCGCCAATGTAAAAATTCCGGTTCGTTCCACTTTCCAGCACTACCTCTATGGCAATCTGCGGCTCTGCCAGGCCATACTCTGCTTTGTCTGTTCCTGTTACCTGCAAAAGTGCCTCTAATTCTGCAATCGCAAGAATCTGACTTTCCACCGTACTTTCTTCTGCCGGAAATTTTGCATCCTCTGTATTGACATAACCTTCTTCTGTCAAGGCAAATCCAATTTCGTATTCGGAATTCCGATAGGAATAAGAAGCAATATCTGCAACCTCAAATTCCGTCACTTCTATCAGCTCTTCCTCTTCCGTCTGTGACACCTTCGTCTCCTGCTTTTCCTTCCATGTATCCAGAAAATTATATCCAACAAGTAAAATCACAAGGCACAAACACAATACGATCAAATTTCTTGTTTTTTTCTTCATTCTACACCTTCTTACTTATGCATGCTTCCTTCTGTAAACCACCCAGACAATACCGGTTACCAGAACAGCCAGCGGAAGTAAAATAACAACCACCAATGCAATACTGTTTATCTGCGCATCTGTCAATGTAATATACTCCTCTGCGGTCAAATCAATCGTTCTTACTGCTGTTGTGGTCACCTCAACATCAGCAAGTGTATTCACACTGTTTACCAAAAGATTGATATTACCAAAGGTATCGCTGGTTGCATATGCGTCATTAAAAATATAGTAACCGGAGAATACTGCCATCTCACCACCGGTTGCAGAATCCTCCGCATGGATACCAAGATAAAATGTACCGGATGGATCTCCGTCTTCCTTGTAATATGTGCTAAAATCCAATTCCTTTACGTATGCATTGGCAGAGGTCTTTAAAAAGCCGGTCAGGGTCAGGGTATCTGTGGCATCCTCCGTTATGGTAAGACCGCTTGCTGCCTGTGCAATAATGTATTTATTGTTATACGCATCCTCTGTAATCTCATGCGATACCATAGTCGGAACAAGAATGTATGGTGCCTGCATATAGTATCTGGAGCTTGACTCCATTAAGATACCTTCCTGCATACCGATACCGTAGGACTCCACAAGTCCAAGCAGATTCGGGTCGTCACTGTTTAAGTAGCTGAGAACAAAGATAATATTGCCTCCCTCGCTCAGATAATCGGAAAGAAGTGTGACCTCATCCTCTGTGAAATCTGTTTCCGGCGTATGAATCAGAAGCACATCACAGTCCTCCGGAATTGCTTCTGTTGTCAGCAAGTCAAGTGCATCATCTCCTGCATACACCTGAAGATTTGCTTTTTCAAGCATCGCAATAGTCTCTGTTCCAAGACTCTGCATACCGTGACCGGACATTTCATACAGCGTCGGCAGATGTTCCATTGTCACATAACCAATCGCAGAATTCAGCTGTCCCTCCATATCCAGTCCGGTTACTTCGCTGTAATATTGGTAGGTGGTATAATCAATTCCGTATTCCTCAATCAGCATATCACTGTATGCCACATAACGGGAGCGTCCGTTTGTCTCATTTACAACGATAATACTGAATTCCTCAACCTCTGCTTCCGTATACTGGGTTGCAAACTTCGGATTCATCACAGGGTCCTTTGTCACAAGCTTTACTGTATCCCCGTATTTGGTATACTGGCTTAAAATCTTATCAAACATATCAATGCTCTCACCACTTGGTGCAAGATAATAAAATACGATTTCATCCTCCAGCTCCCCAAGCATGGAAATGGTTTCCGGCGTCAGACTGTATTTTCCGTCTGCCGTCAAATCCAATGTAATATTCAGTCTGGTAAACATCAGGTTTACCACCAGCAGAATGGCAATCACTACGGCAGAAGTCGCTGTTGCATAGGCACCACCCTTAAATTTTCTTGTACTAAAATTTGTTTTCATCTTCTTCATGAGGTTCCTCCTTAATTCCAGCGTCTCTTCTTAATTACCTGAACCGTCAGGAAATTAAAGAGAACCACAACACTGATATAATAAACAGCTGCCGATACATCAAAAATTCCATAGACAAAATCATCAAATCGGCTTGCAATGGAAAACCAGCTGAACACGCTCACAATGGCTCCGTCCAAAAGCTCCTGCGCAAAGAAATAAACATAAGCAAGTGCACCCTGGGAAAGCAGCACGAACAAACCGGTCACAATCTGGTTCTTCATGGTAATCCAGATAACTACAGCTACCAGAAGAAGCAGGAACGCAAACATTCCCCATGCCGTTTTTGCACTGGTAGAAAAGAGACTTGCAATACCATCCATCAAGTAAGTAAATAATACTACGACAAACGTCAGTACCGCAGCAAACGCCTGACTTTCTGTTACAGACGAAATAAACATTCCAATTGCCATGTAAGCACATCCAAGCAGGAAAAATCCAAAAATGGAAGCATATGACATAGCAAAATTCACTTCACCAAATGCCGAAAGAATCAACGGATAGGTGCACAGAATCAGCATCACCATACCAAACAATGAAATCACAGCCAGGTACTTTCCAATGATGATTTTTTCCACTGATACCGGAGAGGTAAATAAAAGCTGATCCGTTTTCTGCTTATTTTCCTCTGCCACAATACGCATTGTCACCATCGGCACAAGCAAAATAAAAATCAGGGAAATGGAGGCTAAACTGTACCCAAAATTGGTATATCCGTAATATAAGTTATAAAGGTAAAAATAAATTCCTGTGAATACCAGAAAAAAGGCACCAAACAGCCATCCGATAATGCTGTTAAAATACGCACGCATCTCTTTTTTATAAACTGCCAGCATCCTCTGTCACCTCCCCTTCTTCTACTGTTTCCACAACTTCCTCCGTAGCTTCTGCGTTCTCTATTGCGGCATCTTCTGTCTGTACGTCACTCTGTGTCAGTTCAAGGAAGATATCCTCTAAGTTTCTCGTCACATTGCTCATCTCATAAATCGGAAGCTTTGCCTCTGCGCAGGCATAGAACACTGCTTCCCTGATATCACAATCCATAGCCGTATCAAGAACTGCGATTGTCATACCGTCTTCCTCTTCTGTCCTCAGTTCATCCACAGACTCCAGCTTTTCAAATGCTTCCCGCACGCTCTCTTCCGTTCCCTTTATCTGTACCCGCAGGCTGTTTTTCGCATTCAGATGCTTCGGCAGATTTTCAACCGTATCGCTGACAACAAGCTTTCCCTTGTTGATAATCATAACCGTATCACAAACTGCACTGATTTCTGAAAGAATATGGGAGCTTAAGATAACGGTATGCTCCTTGGCAAGCTCCTTCATCAAATCACGGATTTCAATAATCTGCATCGGATCAAGACCTACCGTCGGCTCATCCAGAATAATCAATTCCGGATTGCCAATCAATGCCTGGGCAATGCCGACACGCTGCTTATAACCCTTGGACAAGTGCTTAATCAGTCTGCCTGCCACGTCTGATGTTTTTGTCTTCTCAAGTACCGCCTCAATTTGCGATGCACGCTCTTTTTTAGGAACCCGCTTCAATTCTGTCACAAAAGACAGATATTCTTTCACTGTCATATCCGGATAAACCGGTGGCTGCTCCGGCAAGTAACCGATGCATTTCTTTGCTTCTTCCGGCTCCTCATAAATATCATGTCCGTTAATGGTAACGGAACCGGCCGTTGCAGATATGTACCCCGTAATGATGTTCATCGTCGTGGACTTTCCGGCACCGTTTGGTCCCAAAAAACCCAGAATCTGCCCCTTTGGTACGGTAAATGTCAAATCATTCACCGCCAAATGATTGTCATACCTTTTGACAAGGTTTTTTACTTCAATCATGGTCAAACCTCCTCTTATTTTTACACTTCAAAAAACATCTTACCTCCCATTTGCGAACGAACCTTGTTTGAACTGTGAAGAAACTGTGTAAATGCTGTGAAAAAATTTTTTTTAAAATCATGGAAACCAGACAACCAGGTCTACATAGTATAAAGTGTAAATAACATTTTGGAGGTCTCCAAATGGGCTGTTTAAATTGTGGCGGCAATAGCTGCTGGTGGATTATTCTTCTTCTCTTATTCTGTGGCAACAACAATAGTTGCGACAACAACTGTGGCGGTTTCTTCGGTGGAAACGACAGCTGCAGCTGCATCTGGATTATCATCCTTCTTCTCTTCTTCTGTGGTGGTAACAACGGATGCATCAGCACATGTGGTAACAACAGCTGCGGTAACACCTGCGGCACCTGCTGCTAATCAGCAAGCAACATCAAAAAAGGAGTTGCCTTCGGGCGCTCCTTTTTTCTTTGGAAAATTTTCTGTTTCTTCCGCTTCGCGTTATTGCATATTTCCCTCAAATCCGTTATACTGTAGAAAATACATTGTTGCGTTATTGCGTGAAAGCGAGGTTATGACATGGCAGGTTCATCCTTTGGAACATTATTTAAAGTAACTACCTTTGGCGAATCCCACGGCATCGGGCTGGGTGCAGTGCTTGACGGCTGTCCGGCGGGGATTCCGATCAGTGAAGAACTTATACAGAGCTATTTAGACCTTAGAAAACCGGGGCAGACGAAATATTCCACCCCGCGGAAGGAGCAGGATAAAATACGCATTCTCTCCGGTGTATTTGAAGGAAAGACAACCGGTACTCCGATTCTGCTTTTAGCAGAAAACGAAACCCAGCGTTCAAAAGATTATTCTGAAATTGCGTCCTACTACCGTCCGGGACATGCCGATTTTACGTTTGATGAAAAATATGGTTTCCGCGATTACCGTGGTGGCGGACGTTCCTCGGGGCGTGAAACCCTGGGACGCGTGGCCGCCGGCGCCATTGCCCTTGAGTTTTTAAAATCCATCGGCATTGAACTCTGTGCTTATACCAAATCTATTGGAGAAATAACATGTGAAAAAAATGATTATATTTCAAATCTGACGGAAGATAACAGAGAAACCGAACATACTATGTTTGACCGGATATCCAAGGATGGTTTACAGAAGCTTCGTGCAGACAAGCTGTTGAGTCCTCTTTATATGCCGGATGGCGATTCTTCTCTTTTAGCAGAGGATGCTTTATCTGCGGCCATGAATGATAAGGATTCTTTGGGCGGTATCATTGAATGCGTCGTAAGCGGTATGCCAACCGGCATCGGCGAACCTGTTTTTGATAAACTGGACGCTTCTTTGGCAAAAGCCATGCTCTCCATCGGAGCAGTCAAAGGTTTTGAGCTCGGTGCCGGATTTTCTGTCGCCGGAATGAGAGGCTCTGATAATAATGACGCTTTTGTTTTAGACGATGGCACCATCCGCAAGGCAACAAACCATGCCGGAGGTATCCTTGGCGGCATGTCAGACGGCAGCGACATTGTCTTCCGCATTGCCATCAAACCGACACCTTCGATTGCAGCAGAGCAGAGTACCGTAAATAAAAGTAGTGAAGAAATCTCCGTTTCCGTGACCGGTCGCCACGACCCGGTAATCGTGCCGCGTGCCGTTGTCGTAGTCGAAGCCATGACCGCGCTCACCATTGCCGATGCACTTCTTGTGAATATGGGCGCGCAGATGGAGAAGGTGAAAGAATTTTATAGAGCGTAACACTTTCCAACCTAAAGAAGCTGGCAAAGAAAATTTTCTTTGCCAGCTTCTTTTCACTTTTTACGCATTTTTTTCATTAATATAATTCATCAATCCGTCTGCCTTCATAATTCTCTGCATAAATTCCGGGAACGCCTGCCCCTGGTAGGATTCTCCTGTGGTCACATTGGTAATAATACCGCTGTCAAAATCCACTTCAACCTCCTGCCCTGCTTCAATCGCCTTTGCGGCCGCCGGGCACTCTAAAATCGGAAGTCCGATGTTAATAGCATTGCGGTAAAAAATTCTCGCAAAGGTTTCTGCGATAACACAGCTGATGCCGGCTGTCTTAATGGCAAGCGGTGCATGCTCTCTGGATGAACCACAACCGAAATTCTTGTTTGCCACCATAATATCACCCGGTTTTACTTTATTTACAAACTCTTTATCAATATCCTCCATGCAATGAGATGCCAAATCCTTGGCATCCGAGCTGTTTAAATACCTTGCCGGGATGATAACGTCGGTATCGACATTATCCCCGTATTTATGAACGATTCCTCTTGCTCTCATTTCATCAACCTCCTATAATCCAAGCTCAGCCGGTTCAGAAATCTTACCGGTCACGGCACTCGCTGCTGCTACTGCCGGGCTTGCAAGGTACACTTCCGATTCCACGTGTCCCATACGTCCGACAAAGTTACGGTTTGTGGTAGAAACCGCTCGCTCACCGGCTGCCAAAATACCCATATGTCCACCAAGGCAAGGGCCACAGGTCGGTGTGCTGACAATCGCTCCTGCTTCGATGAAAATCTTTAAGAGTCCCTCTTCCATTGCCTGCAGATAAATCTTCTGTGTTGCCGGAATCACGATGACACGAATGCCTTTTGCCACCTTTCTGCCCTCTAATACCTTTGCTGCCACACGCATATCCTCAATCCGTCCGTTCGTGCAGGAACCGATGACTACCTGGTCAATCTTTACCTCACCGGATTCCTTCACCGTCTTTGTATTTTCCGGAAGATGTGGGAATGCCACGGTTGGCTCAAGTGTACTTAAATCGATTGTATATGTTTCGTCGTATTCTGCATCCTCATCTGCCTCATAAACCTTATAAGGCTTTGTACTGTGCTCTTCCATGTATGCAATCGTCTTTTCATCCACCGGGAAGATTCCGTTCTTTGCCCCTGCTTCAATCGCCATATTTGCAATGGTAAAACGGTCATCCATCGAAAGATTTGCAATACCATCACCGACAAATTCCATCGACTTATAAAGTGCACCATCCACGCCAATCATACCGATGATGTGAAGAATGACATCCTTACCGGACACCCATTTCTTAGGCTTTCCGGTCAGCACAAACTTAATCGCAGACGGCACCTTAAACCATGCTTTACCGGTAATCATACCGGCACCCATATCGGTACTTCCGACACCTGTGGAGAAAGCTCCGAGCGCACCATACGTACAAGTGTGGGAATCGGCACCAATACATGTCTCACCTGCCACAATCAGCCCTTTTTCCGGAAGCAAGGCATGCTCAATTCCCATCTCGCCTACTTCAAAGTAATTTGTAATATCATGCTTCCTTGCATATTCTCTTACACACTTACAGTGCTCTGCAGACTTGATATCCTTATTCGGTGCAAAGTGATCCGGCACCAGAGCAATCTTATCCTTATCAAACACCGTCTTTTTATTCAACTTTTCCACTTCATGAATGGCTACCGGTCCTGTAATGTCATTTGCGAGTACCATATCCAGGTCTGCTTCAATCAGCTGTCCTGACACCACACTTTCGAGTCCTGCATGTGCAGCCAGAATTTTCTGCGTCATTGTCATTCCCATAGTTTTTTTCTCCTCTCTTCTCTCTGTCATTTTACTGTTCTATAAACTTGCAGATGATGTCACCCATCTCTATTGTTCCAACCTTTGTGCAACCCTCCGACATGATGTCGCCTGTACGGTACCCTGCATCCAGTGCTGCATGAATTGCCGCCTCGATTGCATCTGCTTCTTTATCTAAGTCAAAAGAATAACGAAGCATCATTGCCGCGGAAAGAATGGTTGCTATCGGATTTGCCAGATTCTTTCCGGCAATGTCAGGTGCCGAACCGTGGCTTGGCTCATATAAGCCTAGCTTCCCTTCCCCAAGGCTTGCAGAAGCCAACATACCAATAGAGCCTGTCACCATACTGGCCTCATCCGAAAGGATATCACCAAACATATTCTCCGTCAATACAACATCAAACTGCGTCGGGTCCTTCACTAACTGCATAGCGCAGTTATCCACCAGCATATCCGAGAGCTCTACCTCCGGATAATCTGCGGCAACCTCCTTTACCACTGCTCTCCAGAGTCTTGAAGAATCCAACACATTTGCTTTATCAACGCTACACACCTTCTTATTTCTCTTACGAGCAATCTCAAAGCCCCACTTTGCAATTCTCCTGATTTCTTCCTCGTTGTAAGTTAAGGTGTCTACCGCGGTGCGCAGACCATTCTCCACCGTAGTACATCTCTCACCAAAATAAAGACCACCGGTCAGTTCTCTCATTACCACAAAATCAAAGCCGTCTCCTACGATGTCCGGTCTTAACGGACAAGCCTCCTTTAACTGAGGAAACAAAACCGCTGGACGGATATTGGCAAACAGGCCAAGCCCCTTTCTGATTGCTAAAAGTCCTGCTTCAGGACGCTTATTCGGAGGTAATTTATACCAAGGAGAGGTATTCGTATCTCCACCAACCGCACCAAGAAGTACCGCATCCGAAGCTTTTGCCGTAGCAAGTGCCTCTTCTGTCAATGGTTCTCCTGTTGCATCAATGGATACACCTCCCATCAATACCTCTGTATACAAAAACTCATGTCCGTACTTTTTTCCGATACAATCCAACACCTTTTTTGCCTCTCTTACGATTTCCGGACCAATTCCATCGCCCGGTATCACTGCGATATGATATGTCATTTTGTTATACCTCCGTTTTCTGTTATAAATCCTTTAAAAAACCGCATATTTTCTCGTTTTTTTCTTATTTTATGCTTGCATTATACCACACTCTTTGATATAATTGAAATGCATAAAAGTAATACGTACCATAACTTGAAGTTATACCAAGAAGTCCTTTCCCCGGTCACTTCAGGTTACATAAAAGACACATTGAGGTGAACCCATGGAGACCGAATCCACGTTATCTTCCTATCATATTTTTAACGCGGTAGCAGAAGCCGGAAATATTTCAAAGGCAGCTAAAAATTTATACATCAGCCAGCCCGCCATTTCCCGTGCTGTCAGCAAATTAGAGCAGAACTTATCTGTAAAGCTTTTTATCCGTGGTTCGCGCGGTGTTCATCTGACAGAAGAGGGCAAGCTTCTGTATGAACATACCCGCAGTGCCTTTGATGCATTAAAAAAAGGCGAAGAAAATCTCCGCCGCATTAATGCCCTTGGCATCGGCCAGCTCCGTATCGGAGTCAGCACTACTCTATGCAAATATATTTTGATGCCGTACTTACAGCATTTTATCGAACAATATCCTCACATCCAGGTTACCATCCAATGCCACTCCACCTATGAGACACTGGCCCTGTTAGAGGAAGAAAAAATAGACATCGGCCTGGTCGGAGAACCCAACTCCACCCACGCCTTAGAGTTTCTTCCGGTCACAGAGATTGAAGATATCTTTGTTGCCACAGAAACCTATCTGAAAAATTTGACCGTGCGCGAGAAAGAATCTGCTTTTTCTGAGACTGCGGTACACAAAAACCGCCGTTCCACCGCAAAAAAGATTACCGATACTTCTCTTGCCGCATTTAAAAACGGGAACCTGATGTTACTTGATGAAAAAAATATCTCCCGCGTTCACATCGAAGAGTATTTTGATAAACACAATATTGAAACCGGTCAAATATTAGAAGTCAGCAATATGGATCTACTGATTGACTTTTCAAAAATCGGTCTTGGCATCGGATGCGTCATCAAGGAATTCGTACAAAGAGAACTGGATGACCACTCACTCGTTGAACTCCCTCTGCCTACACGGATTGACAAAAGAAAAGTCGGCTTTGCTTACAGCAAAACCTCTCTCCAATCCGGTGCCGTCAGTAAATTTATCGAATTTTATCATAGTGAAAAAAACAAGGAGGCTCACTCTTTATGAAAAGAAGATGGAAAAAGATAAAAAGACGCGTAAGAAAGTGCACCTATAACTTTTTACTTGCACTGAACGCATTTCATTTTTCAAAGCTCTGGCCTGTATTTGCAGGAATCGCTTTCGTTGCCTTATTTGTAACAGCATGCAAAATGCCTACCACAGAAAAGACCAACGTGAATTCCTCAGAAGTTTTCCATGGCTCTATGGTTGCCGGAGACATCCGCACCACCGTTGCTGAATATTCCACTTTGGAACATGCGGCAGATGTTGTAGCAGTCTTCCTTCCTGATGGCTTTGAAAACCTTACAGAAAACGAGCTTCTTTCTTATATGGAAGGAAAAACACTTTACAGTTTTTATCTGTCCGGCAAAGAGCTTTCCTATCTTGCAGAAAACACCGTCGCTATCCGCAGCGAAACACAGGTGCTTTACCTGGATGGGCTCAGCTTCACCTACCACGAAAACCGTCTTCCGTTTGACCGCGTAACAGAGCTCACTCTGGCTGACGGCACGGAGCCGGTTTCTGATAACTCCACTTTATACCATATCATTGCGACAGAAGAAATTTTTTCCCTGTTCCACTACGGTTCTTACCGTTCCTTGGGACTGATGGACATTTCTCCAAAAAACCGGTATGGTATACAGCTCTCCGACTATCAGGAGGCCGTGATTGCAAAGGACAGCACTTCTCTTACCGTAGCATCTGCGCTTGCCTATGCAGCCATGCACCCGGAATTTACCGCTGTCACAGCTTCTGCTTCTGTGATTACTACCCTTGGCGGCTTCAATCTGATAGCACTCTGGAGTTCTCCGAATAAGGTCACTGTTCTGATGTGCACGTTATTCTTTGCCGCAGTAATCCTTGTCTGGTTTGCATTACCAAGACTCCACCGCGTTAAGCTCTGGCTGAAAATTTATGTCATCCGCAGCAAAAAGCGCAGTCGTCCTGTTCTGTACAGCCGCAGACATCTTACACGCTCCGGTTCCATCCGTCGTGCCGGCTAACCTATCATGACAAACAGCTGAATCACTCAGCTTCCTATATCATCGTTACATCCTAAAACAAACAATACCGCAGAGAGTTTCACTCTGCGGTATTGTTATTTATTAGCAATAGAAGCAAAGCTGCAAACTGTTGCACAAACAGTTA
>CAZIQL010000027.1:0-11943 GCA_964541485.1 uncultured Lachnospiraceae bacterium | reverse complement strand
TATTGTTATTTATTAGCAATAGAAGCAAAGCTGCAAACTGTTGCACAAACAGTTAATTGCCAGACACTCCCAGCAACAATGGTTCACACTTGTATATGATCTGCCATATTGCTGTCCCTGTCCGCTATACCATCCGGTACCCGACTGCAGCTGCTGCAAAAGTGACTGATACTGGTAATTCCCCGGTTCCAGTTCTACTGCTTTCTTTGCATGTTCCTGTGCCGTTACATTATTTCCGGTAGCAGAATTTGCCATCGCACTGTAATAATACCATTTGGCATTACGCTCCTCTGACGGCATACTGTCAAGCACATTCAACGCTTCCCTGTAATGACGGTTGCGGATGTAATTACCTGCCGCCTGCATCCGTGGGGACTCATTGCTCTCCTGCCGCTGCCCGGTATATCCGCCAAAACCGCCTCCGAAGAATTCTTCAAACGGATCACGGTAACTGCCCTGACCATAGCCACCCTGTCCGTAACCATCATAAGAGCTGCGTTTTCCACCATGCTCCCGTTCATCCACAATCTGCTTATACGCCGCCTGAATTTCCTTAAACTTTGCTTCCGCCTCATCCTTGTTCGGGTTATTGACATTCGCATCCGGATGATACATCCGGCTCAGCTTTCGATATGCTTTTTTTATTTCGTCCATGTCTGCAGATTCCGGCACTCCCAAAACCTGATAAGGATTCTTCATTCTTTTTCTCCCTTTTCTCTCTTTGCTTTTATCATCTCATACTTTCCCCATATCCCGGCATATAAGATGTTGCGTAATGTTTCCACATTTTCCACCAGCGGAAGACGTTCAAAGCTTTCTGCGGCTTTTGCCGCCATCATGTTTAGGCTTTCTTCTGCCAGATCACAGTTTCGAATTTCTCCCCGGCACAACAGAAACGGATTATAGCTTCCTCTCTTTTCATCCTTTTCCATGTCTTCAAATGCATCCATCAGATAAATAAACTTTCCCAGATAAAAGCCGGTCTGATATAATTCTTCCCGCCACTCATCTTCTTTCATACAAAACAACTCACCCAGCATCTCGCCGGTCAGTCCTGCCGCCACATCTAGGTTTGGATTATTCTGTTTCTCGCAAATATGCAGCTTCTCAATATACTGCTCCACTGCTCTTGTCTGTCTGGGATACTCCGTGGCAATCCTTTCCCGTGCCTTGCGAACCAGCATGGCACTTGCCAATGCCGCAGGGTTCTTATCATCCTTCCAGTCATCCAGAAGATTGTCATAGCACAGCAGCAGATTCATCTTGGCTGCATAGAGCGAGGCCTCACTCATAACGAATTCATGCTTTCTTGCCGGATGAGTGATGCAACGCCTCATTCCCTCCTGCTTTTCAAAATCATAAAGATCATCCAGAAGTATCGCAAGAAATGTCATATCATAGGAAACCGTCATCCGTGCCTTCGTTCCGGCCACCTCTTTTAACGAATGACACAAACCGCAATAATATGCATGATATCGTTCCCAATCCTTGATTTTTAATTCCTTTTTATTTACTGTAACGTAACCAAACATAGCATTCCTTCTTATCAGCTCTTCTTAATAAACTCCGTTCCACAGGTTCTGCAACGGATTGCAATACGTCCTTTTCCTCTTGGTACACGAATTTTCTGCTTGCACTGCGGACATTTATAGATGTGATGTGTCTTTCTTTGCTGAGCATAAGACTTCTGCCGATTCCAAAAATTCCTGATCCTTTGTGTATAACGATAGTATGTGCAGTTCTCCTGATATCTTTTCTGCACATTTCTTGAGAACATACGGAAATAACAATAAATCAACAGGATAAGCGCAACATAATACAGGATATTTACATCAAATAACATCGACATTATTAATAAAATAATAGAAAACCAGGACAAGAACTTTCCAAAGGCATCTATTCCATACCTTCCGTACATAAAGCGCTGCATTCTTTCTCTAAATTTCATTCTCCTTCACTCTCTTTCTTATTCATTTTCTATTTTATCGTTACTACTATATCTTGTTTATTTTCATAATTCAATGAAAGAACCATTAAAATCATTAAAATTTCATAATTTTATCCAATAAGGTAAGAGGTATGCAGGATATTATATATACAGGTTGTCACAAAAAGGGGCGAAACACTTTAAGAAAAGGCGGTAGCCGCCTCTGAAAATCTATTTCCCAAGAGCGACCATCGCCTTTTCTTAAATCACGTCCTACGGACGTTTTTCGTGACATCCTAATCTTTTTCGTCATACTTACCGTTTCTCTAACATCTTTCTCTCAAACTCATGGAATGGAAGCTCATGTTTCTGTCGGAACGCATTCACTGCTTCCACCACATCATACATCGTGGCAAGACAGCGTTCACAGTCATCTTCATCCACATCTACGTAATTATCTCCCGGATAACGTGCATCAAAATAAAAATCCTTTAATGTCGAAAGCTTGTCCCTGTCTAATTCAAAATCCTCTTCATTTTTTCTAATTTCCGTATACAACGCCCTTAAATTGTGCGAGCCCATCAGTTTTTCAATCCCGACACAGGTGCGCTCTGCAACTGATTTAATCATCTTTTCTGCCACCTGTTGTGCTCCCACAGCAATCTGGTTATAATACGGCAGATGAAGCGTTGCCTGCAAATAATACAAGTCATTGCATGCAATTATATAATAGTCATTGTTCTGTTTCATCTTTCCTCCACTCCCTGCTAATCCAGGCGTATAAAATCCCTGCGTAAATTCTTTGCAAACTCCGAGGTATCTTCTTTAAAATACTCTTCCGTCACAAAAACCACATCTGCACCGAGCAGGTCTGCATCCTCCCTAAGCCCCCCGCTCAATTCCCGTGGCGGTCTTTCGTTGGTTACGATACAAAAATCAATGTCGCTGCCGCTCTTAAACTCACCTCTGGCATAGCTGCCGAACACGCCTGCCATCTGATAAGAAATCCCGGATTCCTTAATCAGATCCAATACCTTTTGTTCTCTTTCTTTAAAGCTTTCGGCCACTGCCGGTGCAACATACGACATTTCTTTTCTCCCCTGCAAACCCTGTTTGGTTCATATTATAACACATTCTAAAGCCCGAGGGAAGAGAAAATACAAAACCGCCTTCTCTCCGTCCAGCAATATTCCTTGCAGAAACCATAGGAACCTCTTATAATACTTATAACAAACAAGGAGGATTTACCCATGAAAAAGCCATCTATAAGTACGCCAAAGAAATCAAAGACAATAACCGCATGTGCTCTTGTGTTGCTTTCACTCAGCATGATTGCTTGCCAGCCGACACCTCCGTCAGCAGACCCAACTCCTACAAATACACCTGCACCGTCAGAGACAAGCACGCCTATGCCGACTGCAACAAATACTCCTGTGCCAACCGCGACTAGCACTCCGGTGCCAACCGCGACCAGTACCCCTATGCCAACCGCGACTAGCACTCCGGTGCCGACCGTGACCAGTACCCCTATGCCAACCGCAACTAACACCCCTGTGCCAACCGCGACTAGCACTCCGGTGCCGACCGCAACTAACACCCCTGTGCCGACACCTGCTGTCACAGGCGACACACTGACCGGGCTCACTGCCTTTGAAATTACAGAGCGTATGATTATCGGCTGGAACCTTGGCAACACTTTAGACAGCCACGGCTCCGGCATCAGCTACGATACCGCTCCCGGAAAAGCAGCAAAATACTGGGGCAATGAAGAACCAACCAAAGAATTGTTCGAAGCTATAAAAGCCGGTGGATTTAATACTGTACGTATCCCAACCACCTGGTACCAACATATCAAATACGACTCTTCCGAAGGGAAATACATCATAAACCAAGACTGGCTCGCTTATGTGAAAGAGACCGTAGATTATGCTTATGATTTGGGTATGTTCGTTATTTTAAACGTTCACCATGAAGACTGGGTCAATGTGGCACAGTTTACCGATTCCACGTACGCCACGGCAGAGGCAATCCTGACAGACATCTGGTCACAGATAGCAGAAACCTTCGCTGACTATGACCAGCATTTGATTTTTGAAGCAATGAACGAACCAAGACAGACCGGTCTTGGCAGTTCCATCGAATGGGGCACCGGCGATGCCGCCTCCCAGAAGTACATCAATGACCTGAACCATGCATTTGTAACCACGATCCGGACCCAGGGTACCGAGGCAAATACCGAGCGTCTGCTGATGCTCCCTGGCTATTGTGCCTCATCTTCTTCCGCAGCCATTAAAGCAATTGAAGTTCCGGAAAACGGTGGAAACATTGCCCTTTCTGTACATGCATATTATCCATACTTCTTTGCCATGGATACGTCTGACAAAGCAAACCACAGCTTCCCGGGCAAAAGTGGCTGGGGCGAGGATTACGAGACTGCAATCAACAATCTGTTTCGCGATTTGAAAAGTATCTCTTCCTCCAAAAATGTACCTATTATCATCGGCGAATGCGGTGCTTCGGATTTTAACAACACGGATTCCCGCGTGCGCTGGGCAACCTATTTCCTTACCAAGGCAAAGGATGCCGGCATTCCTTGCGTATTCTGGGACAATCAAGCAACCTACAACGGCACAGGAGAAGCCTATGGTCTCATCTGCCGTGCTACACAGACCTGGTTTACCAATGCTATTCCGATGGTGCAGGCAATGATGACTGTCTATGGTCAGAAAAGTATTCTCCCATCTTACGTTCCTTACGTAAAACCTGCGTTTGACTGGAGCAGCATTCCGATGGAAAGCGACTGGGTAGAGCTATTCCGCTCTGATAGCGGAACCTACATTGGTATATGGGGAAATATGACTCTCTCTGACTGGAAACCTTATGTTTCTGAAAAGTATGACATCGTCCTGATTTATGACTCAGAGGCAGAACCATACATGGTGTTACAGGGCGGCTGGCATAAGGTCTTTTCAAGCGAAACAAGCTCAAATCCATACATGATTCGTTTTACCTTTGACGATGTCAACAAAACTCTGACCAACGAGAATGTGAAGCTTGATGATATGTACAACTATTTTGTCAGTGCAAGCTCCAAAGAAATGACCGTATATGGTGTGTACGCTGTACCGGTAAAATAGTAATCTCAACCCTTTGACAACAGTTCTGTCGTCAACTTTTTGACGACAAATACATCCTGTATACAATTGTATACAACACACACTTTGTTCGACTGCCGCTTTATTCTATGTTTCGCCATATTCTGCGAGGCAGTTGCAAAGCGGCTTTATCCCCATCCGTCTCACGTTCTTGAGAAAGCAAAAAGACCGATACTTTCGTATCGGTCCTTCGCTTTCTCAAGAGCGCGAGACGGGACTCGAACCCGCGGCCTCGACCTTGGCAAGGTCGCGCTCCACCAACTGAGCCACTCGCGCATATCGTGTTTTTCTTGACACATTTGGTATCATACACGATTCTGATTCTTTTGTCAACAACTTTTTTATTTTTTTTCATATAATAACACCGGAGCGATTATCACTCCGGTGTAAATTATTGTTTCATCATTCCATCCCTAAAACAAATCCTCGTAAATGGACTGCGCATTCACTTCGGTATAATCGCCATTGTCCTTATACGCAGATGCTGTATAGGAAGCCTGTTCGGAAGATGCATTTGTCATCTGACTTGCCTTATAAATCATCTTCTCGGCCAAACCCTGTCTGCCGTTAAACAAAGAAGCCTTTGTTGTCTTGCTTGCATCTGTCCACTTGGTTTCATCCAGCGTCAACTTATTGTCTGATCCAACTGAAATGCCAAGTTCATTCAGCAGTCCGGCACTCTCTTTCATAATATTGGTCATCCAGACTGCATTTCTTAAAATGCTCTTGGAATTTACATCATCTGCTGTATCAATCACGGAATTATACGAAGAAACAAATTCCTTAATTGCAGCTAAGCTCTCTTCATCACTTGCCTTGGAAAAATCCATCTTAGAAAGTGTCTTAGCCGCACTCTTTAAACTACTCGCATTGCCGCCAACCAACTGACGATTCTCTGTTTCTTTCTGAATCGCCTCCGTCGCACCCTCCTGCTCCATCTTTTTATAATAAGCCCCAAGAAGCTTTCCGTAAGAACCGCTACGAATCGAATTAAACTCGGTCGCAAGACCAACGAGACCGCTATCAAACGAATCACTCGTCTTTGGCAGGGAATTAAATAATGTACTGTAATCTGTGGTTGAATACTGATTTAAAATACTGCTGTCAATAGAATTACTCATAATCGGACTCCTTTCCGCAAAATCATTCTATGTCAATGAGTGTCTATAGCATAAACTTCCGTTTCTATGCCCCAATTTTACTATATTTATCGTCATATCGCAAGAGAAACTTTAGGACTGTAGACCTATTGTCAAATCATCCATCGCAAAGCCGGTCAGAACGATTGACTGATAACAAAAAACAGGACCCGAAACAACGCTCGTTCCGGATCCCAGATACCTCTTATTTTACTTCAATTTTCTTCATGCCGCCCATGTATGGCTGTAATGCTTCCGGAATATTTACACTGCCGTCTGCATTTAAGTTGTTCTCAAGGAATGCGATTAACATTCTAGGCGGAGCAACTACGGTGTTGTTTAAGGTATGTGCAAAGTACTTGCCACCGTCTGCACCGTTGACACGAATCTTTAAGCGTCTTGCCTGTGCATCGCCAAGATTCGAACAGCTGCCTACTTCAAAGTACTTCTTCTGTCTTGGGGACCATGCCTCAACGTCAATGGACTTTACCTTAAGGTCAGCTAAGTCACCGGAACAACACTCAAGGGTACGAACCGGAATATCTAAGGAACGGAATAAATCTACGGTATTCTGCCATAACTTATCAAACCACACAGGGCTCTCTTCCGGCTTACATACTACGATCATTTCCTGCTTTTCAAACTGATGGATACGGTAAACACCACGCTCCTCAATGCCGTGTGCACCCTTCTCCTTACGGAAACATGGGGAATAGCTGGTGAGTGTCTGAGGAAGCTGCTCTTCCTGTAAAATCGTATCGATAAACTTACCGATCATGGAGTGCTCACTGGTACCGATTAAGAATAAATCTTCGCCCTCAATCTTGTACATCATGGCTTCCATTTCTGCAAAGCTCATAACACCGGTAACCACGTCGCTGCGGATCATGAATGGCGGAATGCAGTATGTGAATCCACGGTTAATCATGAAATCTCTTGCATAGGAAATCACTGCGGAGTGAAGTCTTGCAATGTCACCCATCAGGTAATAGAAACCGTTGCCTGCTACCTTTCTTGCACTGTCAAGGTCAATGCCGTTGAACTTTTCCATAATTTCTGTATGATATGGAATTTCAAAATCCGGAACCACCGGCTCACCGTACTTCTGTACTTCTACGTTCTCGCTGTCATCCTTACCAATCGGAACGCTTGGGTCGATGATGTTCGGAATAATCATCATAATCTTCTTAACCTTCTCGGAAAGCTCTGCTTCCTTTGCCTCAAGCTCAGCAAGACGCACTGCGGATTCGTTTACCTTCTGCTTTGCTGCCTCTGCTTCTTCCTTCAAGCCCTTTGCCATAAGTCCGCCGATTTCCTTGGAAATCTTCTTTCTCTCTGCACGGAGATTATCTGCCTCCTGCTGTGTCTTTCTGCTTTCTGCATCCAGTGCAATTACCTCATCTACCAATGGAAGCTTACTGTCCTGGAACTTGTTTCTGATGTTCTGCTTTACGATTTCCGGATTTTCTCTTAAAAACTTTAAATCTAACATCTGATTTTCCTCCTTTTTTCCTTTGGATTCAAGCTTTTGGCTTCTTTGTATTGAGATTTGTCATATAAAAAATACTGTTCCCTGCTCCGACTCCGAATATATGATTTTCATAGCATTTTGCCTCTATACTCTCTTTTTCTTACGCAACCGGATTGAATCCGACATCCATGTCGGTCAATCCTTCCGTCGACCTCCTGTCGCCGGATTGCTGACAAACAAGCAAAATACTTGAAAATCTATACATTCTCCGTAGTCACATGTCGCAGTATCTTTTATATGACAAATATTCAATTTACAATAGCAGTCTAAAAGCTTAATTTCCAAATCTCTTAGACAATCAATATAATGTTAATGTTCCTTTATTAACAAAAAGAACGCGGGACACCTGTCCCTTTTACTAAGGGACGGAATGCTCCGCGTTGCCACCCTAATTGCAATAAATTGCCACCTCGTTAGCGTACGATAAAGGGTACGAACCTTGGGCTTTCACCCTGATGCGCAAATGTTTCCGATGAACATCCAGCCGGGAAGTGGAAAGATATCATATAACCACCGGTTTTCACCAACCACCGGCTCTCTGAAGATTCCTCTGATATCGAAGTTTCCCTTAACATCAAAAATATATGCTTTAGTATAGCCCAAAGTACAGATTTTGGCAAGGGGGATTTTTTCTTACTTTTTCTCTTGTACCTTTTCACAACGCCAATTTGTAAAGTGCCAACTGATTCAAACTAACTCCCTCATTTTTTGCCTCTATTGCCAACCGTTGATGCAACGATTTTGGCAAACGTACCACAAATTTTCCGCTATAGTCTTCCACATGTTCCGGCACCGGAATCAGAAGACCGTATTCCAATCTAGTTTCCAGATATCCTTCCATTGCCTCATTTAGGCTTTCATATAATTCCTCAAGCGTTTCTCCGGTACTTTGGCACCCGTCCAATTCCAAAATTCTTCCAAAAAAGTAATGCCCGCTTTCATCCCGAATCTCCTGTACCAGCCTTGTATACGGCAATTTCATATAATCCTTTACTTCCATATGTTCTTACCTCCCAATCCTGTTTAAAATATCCATTACATAGACCTTCTTAATACTTTATCAGCCTCCTCCATCCGAATCCCATGAGGCTGGCTCTGCATCTTTTCAATTATTTTCTCTACACTCGGCATTTTCTTTCTTTCCTTCCTCCTTATAGTATCGTATTTAGTACTATTTTGTCAACAAAAAAGTATCTTACAACTTATCTATCACTCGTTTGCAAATTTCCGGGTTCACCCTTGCAATAAAAGTATTCCCATCCGCCTCGTGTACCACATAACCGCTTTCGTATATCATAAGCCTGACAAGTAAACCCAACTTGTCTTCAAATATAATCTCTTTTCCTGTTTCTTCTGCAAAATCCGGGAGACTCTCCTCGTCTTCATCCACAAAGGTTGCGTTGTTCAATGCCTCGTAAAACTCTGTGAGAAGGTCATCCTTCGCATCCGCAAACCATAACACTCCCACACTGTTTTCCAAATGCATCCGGTCTTGAAACAATTCTTCTCCGTGATAGAGCCAGATGTCATTGAGGCAGTCATAAATTTTCAGGCAATAAGACAATGTTCTCCCTGTGCCTATCGGCTTTCCCGTATATATGTGCTCTTCCACCTGCACCTGTTCGTACAGAATCTCCTTTTTCTCATAGTAGATTGCCACACGGTAGTTTTCATCATACCCTTTTACCTTATAGACAGTTCCGGTCAGCCATGTTCCCACAATATCACTCCGGTACGACCAACCACCAAATCTATTTCCGTATACCGTTCCAAGCTCTTCACCAAGCACCTCATCCAGCGGCAAATCTGACTTATACTCAGACTCATACACTTCTGTGCTTGCATAGACCTTGTCCTGAAAATACAGTCCGCCATAATCGCGGTAATAGCGGTAATCGTCGCCTCCTGATATCAATTCTGAACCATTATACCCCTCCGGGTTCTCAAGCCCCGGATAATACACCCCCTGCACCGCATCAAACATCGGTTCAAAGTACGCCTCGTCCTCAATATCCTTGACACGTCTTGACACCGTACTGATATCCGAGGAAATATATTTATAAAAAATCAGATTATAACCATCCATCAGGAAATGATATTCATTTTCCCCGTCAGACGAAGTAATCGTGAGAATGTTTTTCTTTCTACTGTACGTACCGGACACCCCGTTAGGCAAAATCGAAGATGCCATATCACTGATTCCGGCAGAACCATTCTCATTCAATGTAATAGTAAGTCCTGTCCTCGGATGCATATAGGTCCAACTCTCCGGTTCCTCATTATCGGATGATGTTTCACCATTTACCTGTTCTGAACCACCAGAGTTCTTCCATCCCTCTTCCGAAGCCGTAAGTATCCATGTGCCCAAAGCAACAGCTGCTATACATAAAAGCATGGCTAAAACATGGCGCAATACCGATATCCTTTCCTTTCTCACGCCTATCTGTTCTAAGTCTCTCAGGAATATGTAGTAGCCAATCCAAACCGTAGGTTGAAACCAGTAAACAGAACGCAAAATGCCGCCCAACGCCTTCCAAAGGTAAACACCGTGGGAAATGCGATACTTTTCTTTCTCTATAATTTCCTGTTCTTCTTCCTCAGACAAATTCTTTGGAAGATACAGATGCGGTTCCAGCGCGCCAAGCACAAACGGAATCTCTACATTGTCATCATAGTAAACTTTTTCATCATAGCTAATCGCCATACGGTAATGGTATTTGAGGCGCACATATTTTATAATTTCATGCCCCAAAAGTCCGAGCATACCGACAATCCACAGAATAACGGCAACTACGCACACCTTTCTCCAGACAACATTCTCCTCTGCCGGCATCATGATAAATCTTCTTGGTGTAAATGGCAGGAACAATAGAAGTGCTACCGTTCCCCATAGCACAAACCGGCACCACTGCGGCATATTCTTAACCAGCGCCCTGACTGCAATCACAAGGATTACAAGCCATGCCACCGCAATGCTTCTGTTTAACAAATCAATGAAAAATATCACCATACTGCACCCCCTCTGTTTTTATTATCGCAGACCATATTCTTTTTTTCCACCTACAAATTCTATTAATATAGTCGCAAATTTCAGAGGAATCTTACCTTACTCCACAAAAACCAACAGCCCCGGATTTCTCCGGGGCTGTCAACTGTCTTAAAACATATGCGCACTAATAATAGAGTAGTTTCGAATATTACTGCTTATTCTCTTCTACAACCTTTGCCTGAACATCGGAAGGAGCTGCTTCGTAGCGGTCGAACTCATAGGAGTATACGCCCATACCTGTCGTCATGGAACGAAGGTCTGTGGAGTAACCATAAAGCTCAGACATAGGAATCTCAGCTACGATTTCCTGCTTGCTGTTTGGCAATGGGTTCATGCCGTATACACGACCACGACGACGGTTTAAGTCACCCATGATATCGCCGGTAAACTTATCCGGAACCACAACCTTCATCGTAGCGATAGGCTCAAGTAAGATTGGGCTTGCATTTAAGATACCCTCCTTAAACGCCTGACAGGTAGCGGTCTTGAACGCCATTTCGGAGGAGTCTACATCGTGGTAGGAACCGCCGGTTAAGGTAGCCTTAATGCCAACTACAGGATATCCTGCTAAAGGTCCTGCTTCTACGCTGTCTGCAATACCCTTTTCCACTGCCGGGAAGAAGTTCTTTGGAACTGCTCCGCCGAATACGTTTTCATGGAATTCAAATGCTTCATCCTGATTGCCGGATGGCTCGAAGTCGATGATAACGTGTCCGTACTGACCATGTCCGCCGGACTGCTTTTTATACTTGTGCTCAGCCGTTACTTTCTTACGGATGGTCTCACGGTAAGCTACACGTGGCTTAGAAAGTTCCATCTCAACTTTATAACGAGCTGCCATCTTGCTTGCGGTAATCTCTAAGTGCTGTTCGCCAACACCATAAAGAAGTGTCTGATGATTTTCAGGATCACTCACTGCCTTTAAGGTCTGGTCTTCTTCCATCATACGGTTCAGAGCCTGAGATAACTTATCTTCATCGCCCTTATTCTTTGCAGAGTATGCACGATATTCATAAGGAACAGATGTCTTTGGTGGGTCGTATGTAACCGGAGTATCCTTAACTGTAAGGGAGTCACCTGTGAGTGTGGCATCGAGCTTTGCAATCGCACCGATATCACCTGCATACAGTTCCTTCACTTCA
>CAZIQL010000026.1:0-31176 GCA_964541485.1 uncultured Lachnospiraceae bacterium | reverse complement strand
CCTATGACCCTCTGCTTGTAAGGCAGATGCTCTCCCAGCTGAGCTAAGATCCCATTTTACGTACCTCGCGCTTGAGGTACGTGTTGTATTATAGCAAGGTTTACCACCTTTGTCAACAACTTTTTTCTTAAATTTTGCATAATGTTAAAAAAGTTTGCACAACTTCTAAAACAATATTCGAGGCGTTATCCCATCATCCGCTTACAAAACATTCTTTGGTGTGAAGCTGTACGGCAATAATTCTTCCAGCGTGTAGCTTTCATAATCCTCCGTGCTTGTGCCAAGCAGCACAATGAACTCCTTCGGATTACAGAACTCTACCAATGCCTGGCGGCACACACCGCACGGGGAACAAAATTCCAATTCACCTTCTGCTTTTCCACCCACAATCGCGATTGCGTCAAACTCTGTTACACCCTCACTCACTGCTTTAAACAGCGCCGTGCGTTCTGCACAGTTTGTGGGAGAAAAGGACGCGTTCTCTATGTTGCAGCCACCAAAAATCATTCCATCCTTAGCAAGCAATGCCGCCCCGACGCAGTAACCGGAATACGGAGAGTACGAACGCTTTCTGTATTCGATTGCCGTTGCCATGAGTTTTCGCTCCATTTCTTTCGTTAACATAAAACCACCTCTTAATATCCGCTTGCCTGCTCGTTCTTTGCCAGCTTTACGATACGGCTGGTGCCAAGTCTGGATGCTCCGAGAGAAATAAACTTCTCTGCATCATCAAAGGAAGCAATGCCACCGGCTGCCTTCATTCTCACATTTGGTCCAACGTGTGCAGCAAACAGAGCAATGTCTTCGAAGGTAGCCCCCGCCTTGGAAAAACCTGTGGAAGTCTTGATAAAATCTGCGCCGGAGTTTGTCACTACTTCGCACATCTTGATTTTTTCCTCTTCGGTCAAAAGACAGGTCTCAATAATGACCTTTAAAATCTTTTCGCCACAGGCCTTCTTTAAGGTACGGATTTCTTCTTCCACGAGGTCATACTTTCCATCCTTTACCCATCCGATATTGATTACCATATCAATTTCGTCTGCACCCTTTGCGATGGCATCCTTTGTCTCAAATTCCTTTGTCGCCGTGGTCATGTAACCATTTGGGAATCCGATCACGGTACAGATTGCAAGCTTATCGCCCACATACTGCTTTGCCTGCTCCACATAAGAAGGCGGAATACAAACGGACGCTGTGCCGTATGCCATACCGTCATCACAAATCTGACGGATTTCCTCCCAGGTAGCTGTCTGTGTTAATAACGTATGGTCTACTGTCTTAAAAATATCTTTTCTATCCATAGTAATTCATCTCCATCTATTTATTTTATCTTTGTTTTGCGTCCCGTCTGCTGCTTATGCCAGTTCCAGAGCCACTTCCATCATCTCGTGGAAGGAGTTCTGTCTGTCTTCTGCCGAGAGCTCTTCACCGGTATATAAGTGGTCGGAAATGGTCAGCATACAAAGTGCCTTCTTGCCTGCTCTTACCGCATTCAGATAGAGTGCGGCTGCTTCCATCTCTACGCAAAGGATGCCCATTCTCTTCCATCTGTCATTGACCGTCTTGTCGTCGTTATAGAAGATATCAGAAGAAAGTACGTTACCCACTGCCACATGAATTCCCTTTCCTTCTGCAATTTCTACTGCCTTTCTAAGTAAACCGTAATCTGCAATCGGAGCAATGGTGCCCGGTAAGTTATACTGGCTCGCATAATTGGAGTTTGTGGATGCTCCCATTCCGATAACCAGATCTCTTAACTTTACATCATCAGAAATACCGCCGGCGGAGCCAATACGGATAACTGCATCTACATCATAGAAATGGAACAATTCATAAGAGTAAATACCGATGGACGGCATACCCATACCACCACCCATAACGGAAATCTCTTTTCCCTTGTAGGTACCGGTATAACCGAACATATTTCTTACGGTATTAAAACATTTTACGTTCTCCAGATAATGATCTGCGATATATTTTGCACGGAGCGGATCGCCCGGCATCAATACGGTCTTTGCAATGTCGCCTTTCTGTGCAGCGTTATGTGGTGTTGCCATAATATAAACCCCTTTCAGTTATTTTTCTAGTACTCTTAATTGTATCACAGTTCATTAAAAAACACAACATTTCCCACTACTGCTTTCCTTCCTTCATTTTTGCATCCACTGGCAGACTGACACGGAAAAACCGCTTCATAAGCTTTTTTAAATGAAACGGAAACAGCGGGTACACATAGCTTTTCCCTCCAATGGCGCGGTTCGAACCAATGGCGACAACTGCAAGCAGCATCCCGGCTCCAAATCCCCAGACACCCAAAAAATGCGTTGCCACCAACGTTATCATACGCAAAAACTTAATTGCATAGCCCAATTCGTAGCTTGCCTGCGTATAATTGGCAAGAATCACAAAGGACATATAAAGAAGCGGCTCTGCATTAAACCAGCCGGAGGATACCGCAAATTCCCCGATAACCAACGCTGAAATTACACTCAGCGGAAGGCTCAGCATACTTGGCGTATTCAGGGCTGCGAGTCTGAGTCCGTCAATGGCAAACTCAAGAAGCAGGAACTGCCAGACAAGCGGAATATTTACCGGTTCCTTCAAGGCAATAAACTGCCAGTTTTCCGGTAGCCGCTCCGGTTGCTGCATCAACAACAAAAACAACGGGGTCAAAATAAATGCAATGACATTTGCAGCCACCCGGGTCAGCCTTAAATACGTTCCGGTCACCGGTGGAAAATAGTAATCATCTGCCTCCTCAATAATGTCAAAAATCGTGGTTGGAAGAATCATTGCGGCCGGAGAACCATCCACAAGAATTACAATATTCCCCTCCAATACTGCCGCCGATGCTGTATCCGGACGCTCCGAGAACTTAAACTTTGGGAACGGATTCCACCACGAATGCTCATACAGGCATTCCGCCAAACTTTCCTGGTTCATCGTCAGCGATTCCACCTGGATTCCCTTTACACGTTTCTTGATTTCCTCCAGGTATTTTGGGTCTACCCGGTCCTCCATATAGCAAAGCACCACATCCGTGTGTGACACCGTTCCGATACACCAATACTCCATCGTCAGCTTCGGGTCGCGGATTCTCCTCCGAATGAGTGCCGTATTAAACACCAGTGTCTCCACAAAACCATCTCTGGAACCGCGCATGACCTTATCCTTTTCCGGCTCTGCCACACTTCTTGCCGGATAGGTACGGATGTCGATGGCAATCGCCTCGGTGTAGCCGTCAATAATCAGGCACGGTGTCCCGGAAAGTACAGCATTCACCGCCTGTTGCAGTTCCTTCAGCACATCCACCTCAACGTATGGTACTTTGTACTTTGCAAACATAGCGGCACTCTCCGGCATATCCTCCGGCTTAATTGCTTCAAATCCCGTCATGATTTTCTGCATGGTTTCATCCTTTATCATGCCGTCCACAAAAAACAGCGCTGCCTGCTTATCCGACACCATAAATACACGCGCCACCAAATCAAAGCTTTCCTCTACCCTAAGAGCATCCCTGTATTCCGTCAACATTGCCTGAAATTCCTTCGACTGTCCCATAAAAAAACTACCTCCGTCCTGTGTCTTTACACGCTTAGAGGTAGTTTTTGCTAATTCATATAATATTATACAATCCGCAGAAAGAATCTGCGCTGTATAGCCTAGTTCAGTTTATATAACTTTGCACCATGCGCCGGAATCACTGCCGCAATGCTGTCCTTTACAGTACCAATCTCCTTCTTCTTCCAAAGGTCACGGACCTTCTTTTCTCCTGCAAGTCCAAGCCTTGCAAAATCACAGGACACTTCCGTTTCCTCGTCCGTTGTATTAAACAGGCCAACGAAAACATTGCCCTCTGCATCCGTTGTCTTCCATGCAATCTTTCCGTCCTCATTCATGACTTCCGTTGCACCGGACGTTGTCTTTTCCAGCGAAAGCACTTCTTCATTGGTAAGCAGAGCTAACGTAAACTCATCGTTGTCTCTCATCTCTCCGCCCATCATCAGTGGAGAACGGAAAATACACCAAAGGGTCATCAGTGTAATCTGCTCCTCCTTTGTAAAGTTTGTCATATGCTGCTGGTGGTCCTTACATACGAGAAGGTGTCCGAGCGGAAGCATATCGCAATCCGGCCAGCAGCCTTCCTTGACATATGGCGCCCACATGCGGCAACGGTCGAACATGTTCTTTAAGGATGGCCAGTTGTCCCAAAGGTCACCGGTCATGCGCCACATATTGGCATAGGCAGAAAGGTGCTCCGCCTGCTCAATCAGTGCCGGTCCCGGCGAAAGGCTAAGGACCATATCTCTGCCGCAGTTGTTGATTGCGTTATGAATCAGTTCAATTTCTTCCTTTGCAGAATATAAGCAATCCTTACGGAATTCGGTCACGCAGATATCATCCACCTTGACATAGTCAACGCCCCAGGACGCATACAGTTCGAAAATGGAATTGTAGTACTCCTGTGCACCGTAGGCATGCGGGTCAACACCATACATGTCCGTATTCCAGCTGCAAATAGAAAACGGATGCGCAATTGCTCTTGCCGTTGTGTCTGCACCCATAATCTTTGTGTTCCGGTGTGCAGCCTGTCTTGGAATACCACGCATAATGTGAATACCAAACTTAAGACCAAGCGAATGTACATAATCAGCAATCGGCTGAAATCCCTTTCCGCCTGCTGCAGACGGGAAACGGTTTTCTGCCGGCATAAGTCTGGAATATTCGTCCATGCAAAGCTCTGTGAACTTGTGGTAATCACAGGATTCTGCTGTTGGCTCGTACCACTGGATGTCACAAACCACATACTCCCAACCATACTGTTTTAAATGCTTTGCCATGTAGTCGGCATTGCCGCGGAGCTGCTCTTCATTTACAGATGCACCGTAGCAGTCCCAGCTGTTCCATCCCATCGGAGGATAAATTGCTCTCTTGTTCTTGTCCATGTGTGATTTCTCTCCTTTTTTTGCAGTGCACCCTCTTTTGTGAAGGTGTATGTATTTCGAAAACATTTCAAAACATGAGGCGGAGTCCCAAGATTACTCTTAAAACTCCGCCTTTTAGTTTATCATATTTTACATTCTGTTTCAATCAGCCCTGCCAAAGATTCACAAATTCTTTACTCGGAAAAATTAACAGATACTCTTCCGGAACCGGTGTCAAAGGAAAGTACATGTTCGGCATCCCTGTTGCTGACATAAACTCCCGATGCCTCTTTCTTTCCGTCCACATACAGACCGCCACTCCCCAGATTGGCACGGATACTGTAATCTGCTTTGCTTCCGTAGATATCCAGCCGAACAGAACCGCTTCCACTGTCAAAGATGCAGTTTCCGGTCAGTTCTCCTTTGTATACGACTCTTCCGGAACCACTGCTTACTGTCATATCATTGGCCTTCACGGTTTCAAAGTTGCAGCTGCCCGAGCCTCCGTCCACTCTTGTTTTACCAAGCACGGAATCCGAAACCGCAAGCGACCCGGAGCCCATATCAAAGTTGCTTTCCTCTGCCGTGATACGATTCAGTTTTACACTGCCCGAACCACCGTCCACGACAATTTTCCTGACAATTACATCCCCTGCGGACATACTGCCCGAACCACCGTCCAATACCAGAGTCTCCGCTTCCACATCCGAGACCGTCAGCTTGCCTGAGCCATTATCCACGGTAAGCTTTGTAAGTTTTACACTCTCCGGAATTTCCAGACGCATATAGGAATTGTTCTGTCCAAAATTTACCAAAAATACATTCTTTGACTCATCCTTTAAGATCAGTTTTCCATCCTTCACTTCCATCGTATAATCAACCGGAATATTCTCGTATATCACGCAAAAGCTCTCACCGCGTACAATCTCAAGCTCACCATCCACACCGTCAATCTGAATTTCCTGCACCGGCTCTGTCACCTCAAAAGTACCGCTCTTTGTTTCTCTTGAACCGCCAAACTGAACGCCAAACAAACGAATTCCACCTTCCACTTCTTCAAACGCTCCCTCTTCTATCAAATCACCGATATCAAACACTACTTCTCCGTCTATCTTTATCTGCCCAACGTCCCGTTCTGCGATTGCACGGACAATCAGTACGCCTGTATTGACACAGCTTGTTATAATTGTTCCCGCAAGCAACAGAGCAAATAAAACGGCGCAATATTTTATGATGTTTTTCATTTATCTTACCTCCACTCCGCCAAACAACGCCGTTGCATTGATATAAACCGTCGGAATTCCATCACCACTGTAGGAATGATATTGATTATTGCAACCACCAAACAGGGAGGTATCACTCACCACTACTTTAAGCCCCGCCGGCAGAAGGATGTCCACACCACCAAATACTGCCATGGTATCAATGGAAATATTCTCCGTAATCTTTGCCTTTCTTAAGTCAAGCACTACACCGCCAAATACCGCATCACAATCCATTCCGAAAAACTCATCCTCTACAATGATTTTCTTTCCCGAAAATATAATACTGTCGTTTCTTCTTTTTTCTTTATCAACATATACCTTTCTGCCCCCCAGATGAAACAGATTCCTCATTACCAGGACAAGTCCGATGACAATAAAAATCGCCGGCAGAAACAGTGCAGAAAGCACATCCCATCCGACCACTCCCCTGCATGCAGCAAGCAAAGCCGCTCCAATCACCAGACACACCGAATTTCCAATCTGGAATCCCTTTTCAATCAGACTGATAACCGCCGGTACAATCAAAAACAACGTCCACCAGCCATCAAAGAACACATGAAACTCCCAAATCCCCGCCATGTTTCCTACTACGCCAAGACCCACCGCAATAAAAATGAGTCCCCACAAAATATTACTGATCCGCTTTCTCATAACCTTCCTCTCCTCTCTAAACGCATCCGTCTCCATTGACCGGTTTTCTTACTCCTTTTCTTTACCTATATCTTATCTCACACATAGGAAATTTGCAAATTAGAAGATAATTAGAAAATTCTGAGAAGCCTGTTTGTACAAAAAAATGCACCAGGGGAAATTCCCTGATGCATTGAAATGTCTTTTCTTAAGCGAGTTTGCTCTTAGCTACTTCTGCAAGTGCTGCAAAGCCTTCAGCATCGTTTACTGCGAGCTCTGCTAACATCTTTCTGTTAACCTGAACATCTGCTAACTTTAAACCATACATGAACTTGCTGTAGGAAAGACCATTTAATCTAGCTGCTGCATTGATTCTTGCAATCCATAACTGTCTGAACTGTCTCTTCTTTTCTTTTCTGCCTGCATAAGAGGATGTTAATGCTCTCATTACGGACTGCTTTGCAACTCTATACTGCTTGCTTCTGGAGCCTCTGTAGCCCTTAGCCAGCTTTAATACTCTATTGTGCTTCTTCTTAGCGTTCATTCCGCCTTTAACTCTTGCCATTGTCTTTTTCCCTCCTTACACCAAATCCTACAGATATGGTAAAATCTTCTTCATATTCTTTTCGTTTGTCTTGTCCATCATTTCAGGCTTTCTAAGATCTCTCTTAGTTTTTCTGGACTTCTTTGTGAGGATGTGCTGCTTACCAGCTTTCATTCTCTTTAACTTTCCTGTACCAGTCATTGTAAAACGCTTTGCTGCTGCTTTACTTGTTTTTACCTTAGGCATTGTTTCTTCCTCCTTAAATCTTCCGGTTTTACCGTTTTCTTCGATTTTACTTAATGCTTTCGCAATTAACTAACGTTTTTCACCAAGAAACATAATCATGCTTCTGCCTTCCATCTTCGCCGGCTTTTCAATCACAGCCACATCAGATACCTTTTCAAAAAAGCTGTCAAGAATCTGCTTGCTTGTCGCCATATGAGCCATCTCTCTACCGCGGAAACGAAGTGCAACTTTTACCTTGTCGCCCTTAGAAAGGAACTTCTTCGCCTGATTCGCTTTGGTATTTAAGTCATTCTCATCAATGTTTGGCGATAAACGAATCTCTTTTACTTCAGTGACCTTTTGCTTTTTCTTAGCTTCTTTTTCCCTACGGGCCATCTCATAACGGTACTTGCCGTAGTCAACAATCTTACATACCGGTGGCTTTGCTGTCGGAGCAATCTTCACTAAATCAAGTTCTGCTTCCTTTGCTAACTTTAAAGCATCCTTTGCGGACATAATACCTAACTGTTCGCCATCTTCGCCGATGACTCGGACCTCTTTGTCTCTGATTTGTTCATTGATCATTAAATCGCTAATAGTTCTGCACCTCCATTTGATAAGAATGAGCCTGCGATAAGCAACTTCGAAAAACTGTGCTTATCACATAATAAAAAGGATAATCCGGAAGTCAGATTATCCTTTACATTCTAATCAATGCGCACCTATTGTGGGAATACGCTTTTTAATTAAAAATCAAAACCCTTTCGCGACCCTAAGTGCTGGGGGTGAGAGCGGATACTCTGCTTCCTACGGACGATTTCTCGTCACACACTTAATTAAGATACCATATTATTTCAAAATTGTCAAGTGCTTTTTATAACTTTTTGGTTTCTTCTATTTCAACCTTTTCTCTTCCAAACTTCTTAAAAACGGCTTCTGTAATTCCTGCGGCTTGTAGAAAAATTTGGTTTCCGATTTACTAAGCCGTTTTTCTTCTCTTTTTATTTTTAAAAGTTCCATTGAACACACAAAATCAGCAACTTGTAACAATCTATATTTTTGCGGTTCTGCCTTTCTGAATTCTACATCATTAAACAGTAAAGATAAAACCGCATTTAAAATTGTACTCAATTCAATTTGTCCATTATCGTAATATACAATAACCTTATCAAACTGCTCAAAATATGTAGAATGTCTTGCTATCACTTTCGCAATCTCTTTTGACAAACGACCGGATAAAGTAATTTTATCCGATGCCTCTTTGCGATTTACAATAACAGTATCATGATGAATATCGCATTTGTTATAGAAATACAACATTTTATATAATAGTTTTCTACGTTCTTCCATTGAATAATTTGCAAATACCTGTTCTCGACGTATTACAGGACCTGTATGGATGTACTCCAAGTCAAATCCTGATGTACGTATACTTTCTTCTAGTTTTTCTATTTCTTTTGAGATATCTACTGCTTGATCATGAAAAACCATCGTTACCAAGTAATATGCAGGTCTTTCTTTCACCTCGCCAAAATCCCCTGATTCATCAATAAATATACTCAATTTCCTCATACATTTCCCCCAATATTCAAAACACTTCAAGTAAAAAAAATGGCGGGAAATTCTCCCGCCTACGGTGGTCCAAAGAGTTTTCACCCAGACCAAAACTGTAATGACATTACAGTTTATTTCTATGTAGATTTTAACAAATATATTCGTATTAATCAATACTTTTATAGTTTTTTTATTCTCTTAACCCCAAAACAAATAGCATACACCATCATCTCTACCGCAAAAAATACAACGATATTCAAAAACGGCATAATATACGGCGCAATGTTTTTCGGAAGTATGTAAAACGGATCCTGTGTTACAAAAAACCAGTTGAAATTATATGTATGTCCCCATGCCTGCCCATTGTACAAAGCATTTCCCAGTAGCGCCCATATCGTCATGCAAACGATTGCTCCCAAATTCCTGCAGCATAGTTTCCTGTCAAATTTTACATCATCAAATACCAGCACCACTAATCCGTACACTGTCATCAATCCATGAAACAGCAATGTCTGAATCACCCGATAAGAAAACGGATGCACCTGATACCACATCAAACCGGCCGGATAAATCAGATAAACCAGATTGGAAATGAAACCAAGCATTGCAAACTGTTGCTTGTATCGTCCCAAAAACGCATTATGCCGACTCCAAAAGCACATGACACACATTGCGGTGCAAGCATGAAAAGGCAGCTTTTCCACATCGATTTCCCCATAAGCAAACGGCATGAGAAAAAAATCTGCGATATATAGGCCGAACGCACAATTTATAAGCAGGGAGCTTGCCTTCTGTATTCTCTCTTTGTCTTTCTTTTTTAAACACACAAGAGCAATCACTGCGACAACAATCGCCACAAACAAATAACACAGATGCCAAGGTCCAAAACAGGAAAATGTAGTTCCGCCCTTTTTATCGGACAACAATTCACTAAAAAAAGCATACATCATTATCACACTACATTTCTTCTAAATACTTCTGATATCCGACATTCTCAATCTTCTCTTTCTTGACCATAACACTGTCTTTCAAGGAAGCCGCATAATCCTCAATCTTCTTTAACATCGCATCATCCGACACCGCGAGCATCTTTGCTGCAAGGATACCTGCATTCTGCGCACCGTTGATAGCAACGGTTGCCACCGGAATACCACCCGGCATCTGCACGATGGAATATAGAGAATCCACACCGGAAAGCGTCTTTGTGTGAATCGGAACACCAATGACAGGAAGTGGGAAAATAGCTGCACACATACCAGGTAAGTGAGCCGCACCGCCTGCTCCTGCAATGATTACCTTAAAGCCCTTGTCCTTTGCTGTCTTTGCATAATCAAAAAACACATCCGGCATACGATGGGCAGAAATCACCGTCACCTCATACTCAATACCAAACTTGTCAAGCATCTCTGCTGCCTTACTCATAATCGGAAGGTCGGAATCACTTCCCATAACAATTCCTACTTTTGCCATTGTTCTAATCTCCTTATGTATATTTTAATCAATATAACTTACTTTTCCTTCATGCACTTTTCAATGTACTCCACTCTCTGACTGATGGTCGGATGGGAATAAGTGAGCGCCACCACAATCGGATGCGGACTTAAGTTGGAAAACGAATTCTTCGCCAGCTTCTTAAGACCACTGATTAACGCTTCTCCGTAACCGTTATCCGCCGCAAACTTATCTGCCGCATACTCAAACTTTCTTGAGAACAGGCTGATAAACAGGCCAAGGAACGGAGAGATGAACGATAAGCACACCGCACTTGCAAGAATCATCGCAAAACCATAGTTCACTCCGTCAAATCCGAAATCCAGATAAATCTCCGGCACAGAAACCAATGCCCACAAAGAGATGACAATCATAGAAACATTTACCACGTTCATTCCAAACATCTTAAGCGTATCCTTGTGCTTGTTGTGACCCATCTCGTGTGCAAATACTGCCACAATTTCATCCTCGGTCATCTGCTCCAAAAGCGTATCGTAGAGCACAATCGTCTTCATCTTTCCAAAACCGCCGAAATATGCATTTGCCTTGGTGGAACGCTTCGAGCCATCCGATACGCTGATCTGGCGCACGCTACAGCCGTTCTTTTCAAGCAGTTCCGTCAGACGGGTCTTTAATTCGCCGTCTTCCAGTGGTGTCAGCTTGTTAAAAATTCTTGTAAATACAGGTTGTAAAAATACCATCAGCAAAAGAATCGCCATAATGATAATCGTAAAGATAATTAACATCCAATGGCCAAGTGCCTGATGAATCGCAATCAAAAGACAAATCAGACCACACATCAGACCAAGGTTAATTACCAGACTTTTCACAAGGTCCACCACAAAGGTCTTCTTTGTCATACGGTTAAAGCCGTACTTCTCTTCAATTCCAAAGTTTCTCACATAAGAAAACGGTGTAGACCAGATGAGACTGATGACCGTATCTGCAATCACAATGGCAATTGCCGCACCATACAGACCTTCTGCACCTACCATATGTACAATTCCTGCATATGCATCCAATGCGATTAACAAAACCGCAATCACAAAGGAAACTATGTGGCGGATGAGTGAGAAGCGGTTCACTTCCTTATCATAGGAGAGCCACTTTTTGTACTCCTCCTTATCATACACATCTGCTACATTGGCCGGAATCTCACGTTCCGAAGACTTCATCTCCAGATACTCCATAAACGTGTCAAACACAAACACGATACCCATCACAATCAGGGCAATCACTTTAAAATTCATTCTCCATTCCCTCCATGTCAATTTATTTTACCTCTGCCCCTAAGAGGCAGAGGATTTTTTCTTATTTTTCTGCTTCGTATTCGTCTAACGGCTTGTTCAGTTCCTCCGTACCCGGAAGTACGAATCTGCCGTTCTGAATCAACACGGTCCTGGTTCCGTCCTTCTTTAACGAAGAAATCTCACCGATTTCCCCATAAGGAATCGTAATGTCGGTATGGCAGTTAAAGTATGCTTTTTCCGGCTCGGTCTTCCGAAGAATGGAAATCTCGTTGTCCCTTGCAATAATTTCCTTGCCGTCACGATTGTAAACCTTGTGGTCCTCGCTTCTCTTATAGCAGGTATCACCAATCGCAAAATGCGGTCCGGTCTTTTCTGCAATGAGAATCGGAAGTTTAGCGCCGATGTTAAACTTTTCACCCATCACAAAGGCGGTCGTATTGGTACCGATGGCAAATTCACCCATCGGAAGGCTGTCATGATGACGTAAAAGATTTTCGGATAAAAACGTCTGATTTTCTTCCTCTGTTGCAAAGTTTTCACAGGAAAGCTTCGTGGTCTTTCCGTTTTCAAACCATACCTTTAAATTCTTATACTCATACGCGCCAAGATACACCTTGGAAACGTGTAAAAGTCCCGTTGTACCCTTGAGCACCGGAGAGGTAAACACTTCACCGACCGGAATGTTCACATCCGCAGTACAGTTCTCAAACTTGGTCTCCTTTGCAGGGTCCTTTGTCTCCATTAACATAACAGTCAGGTCTGTCTCGTTACCCTCGGCACCGAGAATCTTACATGCATAACCGGTATCGAGCTCGTCAATGATTGCCTGCTGAATCTTTGTGTACTCGTCGTTAGAAAGCGTATTGCAACGGACGGTCTCTGCAAAAATTTCCTCAAACTGCTCACCAATCGTCGGAATCGGATAGGCAATAATCGTAAAGGAGGTCTCATCATTCTTAATATAGCTGTACGCAATGCCTGCATACTTCTGGTTTAACTCACGGTCCAGCTTAATCTGGCGCTTGTCAAGATGTGCCGCTTCCTTTTTGTTCACCGGCTCAAAGTCCTCTTCGCCAAAGGTCTCTACCACTGCCGGTCCGATGTACATTGCCAGAGTCTCCTTTTGCTCCTCATACACGGCTGCTGTATCCTCAAGGTAACGATTCACATACACACGGTCCAGACAAAGTGCATGATCCTGTCGGTGGTCATATCCAAACTGTCTGTTTACAGGTGCCGCAAGCGACTGTCTTGCCACAACGCGCACACCGTTTTCCTCAAATTTCTTGATTGCCGATACCATCATGCGTTCAAAACCAATTGGGTAAAGCAAAATCGCAACACCGTTTTCCTTGCGCACAACGCCCATTGTCTCAAAGCCGCGGATGTAGCCACTTACATAAGTCTCTGCCATCGCATCGACTTCCTTCTGTGACATCTGATTTAAAAACTGTGCTGTCTTCTTTTCGTTTTCGCCAATCTGCTCACCATACATGTAAAGATAGCGCAAATCAGACGTATCCGACTCAATGACCTTTCTGGCAAAATCATTGTCCGGATTGTATCTTTCACTGATGGAATCCTCCATGTAATCTCTGCGGTAATCCATCGAAAAACTCTTATAGGCTGCCTTGGCATCCTTCCAAGCGAACTCGTCGTACTCCTCGTAACGCACGTAAATCTCTAAGAATAATTCCATTAAGATTGCCTGGAAATAAGTCTTCTGCTTCATTGCACAAAGAGTCAGCTCCATAAGCTTTGCAGAAAGCGCAGAAAACAATCTGCCTTCTCTCATGTCAAAGCATTTTACTGCATAGGTCGGATTTGCATAGCTTGTCTCATAATTTTCCGGTGCAATCTTGGCATACAGTCTTGTATTCCACTTTTCCAGTTCTTCCATGGAAAGCTTCTGATACTTTCCCTTGGCAACCAGTTCGGAAAGCTCTGCGGTTGCTAAGATAAACTCTGCTTCTCTCTTAAAATAATCACGGTACTTCCCCGGCACCTCCTGTACCTTTGCAATTTCACGGATACGCTCCACACAAAGCTCATAGCGTTCTTTAATAAATTCCAGATTCTTTTCCATATCATTTCTCCTTCAATTTCGCTTTTTATCAGTCTACCGGATTGCAATTCCCATAAAGTACAGAGAGAAATACAGAACAAATAACAGTCCGTTTAATATGATACCTATAATCGGCATCACATAATATATGTCCCGTTCCTGCAGGGCGCGGTATGAAACAATCACACCGACCAGACTCAGCACTGCATCCAAAAGACCGATGAGACCCACGAACGTTTCCGCCTGTCCGTCCATACTTGCCGAATAAATACTGAGCGCCAGAAACACCAGCCATCCGATTGCCCCCATCACGGTTGCACCGATTCCCAGTCCCGACACTCTTTTTCCCGTAAAATGAAGGGAAGATTTTTCTTTCTTGAATATCATAGTCTTCTCCAATCTCTGCTCTTTCCGGTTTGTTTTCTCGCTTTTTTCCTGTCTGCCTTCTGTTTCCGTCTGCCAAACAATATCTCATATCCAATGTACCCCAACAGGCCTCCGATGGTATTTAAGAAAATATCGTCCACATCAAACGCACCGACCATGGAAATCAGCTGCACTGTCTCAACCGAAAGACTGAACAGTGCGGTCATCATGGTAGCATAACACGGATTCTTTCCCCTGTTGCAAATCAACGGAAGAAAAAATCCAAACGGAGCAAATGCCACAATATTGCCACCCAGATTGATAATTGCATTCTCTATGCCAACCGTTTCCCAGTTATACCAGAAACGTTTGATTTCCTTAAACAAAGTCAAATTGTAATGGCGTTGCGAAACCTCGTCCGTTCTTCCGAACGTCTCCGAAAAGAACAACATATAAAACAGCAGCAACAAATATCCGAGAAACAAAATCCATGCGAGGAAATTGGATTTCTGCTCTGCTACGGCCGTTTCTTTTCTTTTGCTCTTTTTCCCCTTCTCCTTTTTCATACCCACATCCCCGTAATACCTTTATAGAATCCTTCTCTACTGCAATTCCTCTAACATTAAAGTATACCCCAACAGGAATTTATATGCAAGAGCGGATTCTCGCAAAAAGGCGATGGCACATTGCCACCGCCTTTTAAACTCTTAATTTATGCTCTCATCTGTGCGCCAAGCTTTTCAGAAAGTGCAGCCATAACCTTTTCAACAACCGCATCTGTCATTGCATCGGTTACATCCTCCGTATCGGAAGCTAACTTTAAGTTGAACGCCATACTCTTCTTATCAAGACCAATCTTCTCACTCTCAAAAATATCAAAGAGCGAAACCTTCTTAATTAAAGAATCGCACTCTGCAATTGCATCCACGATGGTACCGCATTCTACCTTCTTATCAACCAGGATGGAAATGTCTCTGGTATTTCCTGCAAAACCGCTTTCCGGTGTGTACTTGATGCCTTCCTTAAACAGGATGCAAAGCACACTGTAATCAAGCTCTGCAAGGAAAATCTTCGTATCTGCCTTCTTACCTGCGGCAATGTTTAATCCGTCCACGATTTCATAACGGAGCTGACCGAAATGACCAATCTTCTGACCCTGGCAGTAAATTTCTGCGGTTCTGCCCGGATGTAAGTATGGCACAGTTGCTCTCTTATAAGTGAAGGTCAAGTCATTTGCACTTGCAAATGCTTCGATGCTGCCCTTTAAGGAGAAGAAATCCTCTGCTGCACCGGACGCACCAAGGCAAAGCACCTTCTTTTCTACCGGAGGCTCGGTAAGCGGAAGTGCCTTTGGCAGATATACATTAGCCAGCTCAAAGAAACGTAAGTCTTCGTTACCGTTTTTTATGTTATTTTCAATCACGCGCACCATGGAAGGAGCCATTAACGTACGCATAATGCTTAAGTTTTCGGTAATCGGATTTAAGAGTTCCACTACCTGACGCTCCTTTGCATCTGCAGGAAGTAAGAACTGGTCAAACTCCGTCTCCGCCACCATGGCAATCGTCTGGATTTCATAGAAGCCCTGTGTGCAGAGATACTGCTTTATGGAAAGCTCCTTGTTCTGCGCAGGTGTCATACCGCCGTTGGTTACCTTTGCTGCATCAAGGAATGTCGGAATTACCTTATCATAACCGTACTCACGGATAACTTCTTCTGCGATATCCTGATAATTTTCCACATCATCACGGTATCTTGGGATAGCCAGTGTCATCACACCGTCTGCTAACTCTACATCAAACTGAAGCGCCGTCAAGATGCGTACCATCTCTTCTTCCGGAACCACAATACCAAGTACATCATTAACCTTCGCACATTCTACCTTGATGACTCTCTTTTCCGTGGACGCACCACCGGATACGTCAAAGTGGCTGGAGCTTACCTTAGCCACGCCAAGCTGCTGAACGAGGTTTAATGCACGTGCCATACCGCACTCTACCGTATATTCATCAATACCCTTTTCAAATCTTGCCGCAGCATCCGAACGCAGGCCTAAGCCTCTGGAGGTCTTACGCACACTGTCCTTTAAGAACTTAGCAGATTCAAAAAGTACACTCTTTGTGTTTTCTGTAATTTCACTGTTTAATCCGCCCATGACACCGGCAAGGCCGACTGCCTTTTCCTTATCACAGATTAACAGGTTATTTGTATTTAAGACTCTCTTCTTTTCATCCAGCGTAATCAGCTCTTCACCCTCATTTGCACGTCTTACCACGATAGAGGAGCCTGCAAGCGTTGCAAGGTCAAATGCATGCATCGGCTGACCGATTTCCACAAGCACATAGTTTGTGATATCTACCATTGCGTTAATCGCATTGTGACCGCAGGCAATGAGACGTCTCTTCATCCAAAGCGGGGATTCCTTATAAACCACATCGTGAACGTAGTGTCCTAAGTATCTTGGGCAGGTTTCCTTATCAAGCACGGTAACGCTGATGTCAGGATTTGTGGTACCGTCCTCGGTATAGCTCATATCAGGAGCCTTAAACGGCTTATTTAAGAACGCTGCCACTTCCTTTGCGATACCGATGACAGACTGGCAGTCCGGACGGTTTGCCGTGATAGAGATGTCAAATAAGTAATCATCTAATTCCAGATAATCTCTCATCTCCATACCAAGAGGAGCATCCTCTGCTAAAATCATGATGCCGTCCACATCCGCACCCGGATACCACTGTGCATCCAGCTGTAATTCCGCACCGGAACAAAGCATGCCGTAGGACATCATCTCCTTCATCTTTCTTGGCTGGATTTCCATGCCGTTCGGAAGCTTTGCACCAACCAATGCTGCCGGTACCTTAGCACCAACGAATACATTGGTAGCACCGGTTAAAATAAGGTGGTCTTCCCCCTGTGGTCCGCAGTTTACATGACAAATCTGCAAGTGCGTACCCTCGTAATGCTCCATGGAGGTTACCTGACCAACTACTACCTTTTCTAAATTCTCGCCAAGGTATTCCATGCCTTCTACTTCAAAGCCCGCGGAAAACAGCTTAGTTTCCAGCTCCTTTGGGCTCACTTCAATATCTACATATTCTTTTAACCAACTATATAAAACTTTCATGATTTACTCTCCTTTTCTGTTTGAAACTCTACTTTGCGGAGCAAAGTACAATTGCTTGCCTGCAAGCAATTTGCTATGCTTTGAACTGCTTTAAGAACTCAATATCATTTTCAAACAGCTTGCCCATGTGGTTGATACCGTACTTTAACATTGTGATACGTTCCATACCGATACCAAACGCCAGTCCGGAATACTTGGAAGAATCAATACCGCAGTTTTCCAACACCTTATTATTTACGATACCGCCGCCAAGTACCTCAATCCAGCCGGTACCCTTACAGAGGGAACAACCGCAGCCGCCGCACTTAAAGCAGCTGACATCAACCTCTACCGATGGCTCGGTGAATGGGAAGTAGGACGGACGGAGTCTTGTCTTTACGTTATCAGAGAACATTGCTTTTACGAACTGGTCAAGCATGCCCTGTAAGTCGCAAAGTGTAATGTGGTCATCTACTACAAGACCTTCCATCTGGCTAAACATCGGAGAATGGGTAGCGTCACTGTCGGAACGGAATACCTTACCCGGTACCAATACCTTAATCGGAGGCTTCTTTGCATCCATCACACGAATCTGTCCCGGCGATGTATGGGTACGAAGGAGTAAATCCTCTGTGAGCCAGAAGGTATCCTGCATATCTCTGGACGGATGGTCCTTTAATACGTTCAATCTGGTGAAGTTATGGTCATCATCCTCGATTTCCGGACCTTCAAATACCTCAAAGCCCATACCCGCGAAGATGTTAATAATCTCGTTTCTGATCGAAGTTAACGGATGTAAGTTTGCGGATGCCACATGTTCTGCCGGAAGTGTCACATCAACGGTTTCTTCCTCGTAACGTGCCATCATTTCCTTGGCATCAATTTCTGTCTTCTTTTCATCATACAAGCCCTGTGCCCAGACCTTTACTTCGTTTACCGCCTGGCCATATGCTTTCTTTTCTTCGTTCGGAACATTTTTAATTCCGCTCATCAGCTTCTGAATCTGGCCTTCCTTGCTGAAATACTTTGCCCAGAAAGCAGACAGCTGCTTTGCATCAGCAACGGCGCCAAGATCGGTCTGAAATTCCATTTTGATAGTTTCCATACTCATATTGTTCTCTCCTTTTCTAAATCTTGAATTGCGAGATAAGCAACTTCGAAAATGCTTCGCATTTCCTCAGTCGCGCCATGCGTGCCGGGGAAATAAAAAACGTCCCTTGCAACGCATCTTGCATTGCAAGGGACGATAAACACCGTGGTACCACCCTTGTTTCCGGCCAAAACACAACCGGACACTCGTTATCTGCTTAACGCGCAGGCACGGTCTGCCCTACTGAAAACGAATTGTTCAGACAAACAGCTCGGGCGGGAAAGTAAGATTTTAACTGAACCGAAAAGCACTTGCAGCCGATGATGCTTTCTCTCTGGCGGAAGGTAAAATCCTGAAAACGCCGTCAACACCTTTTTCATATGCCACCTATTCTAACGGCATTTTCTGCGAATGTCAAGCATAAATCCCGGAAAAATAGAATTACAGCTTATGAACATTCAAAGCCCGGATGGCATTCAGAACTGCAATAACCATAACACCTACATCGGCAAAAATCGCAAACCACATATTCGCAATACCAATCGCAGTTAATGCGAGGCAGGCAAATTTAACAGCCAGTGCAAAAACAATATTCTGTTTCACAATACCAATGCATTTTCTGGAAATTTTAATCGCTTTTGCAATTTGCATCGGCTCATCATCCATCAACACCACATCAGCAGCTTCGATTGCCGCATCAGAACCCATTGCACCCATAGCAATACCAATATCTGCGCGGGTTAACACAGGCGCATCGTTGATACCGTCACCAACAAAAGCGACCATTTCCTTCTCTTTTTTCCCGGCAAGTATCTTTTCTACCTTGGCTACCTTATCGCCCGGGAGCAGTTCACTATACACCTCATCAATCCCCAAGTCAGCAGCCACCTGTTCTGCAACACGTCTGGCATCGCCGGTCAGCATAATCGTCTTTGTCACGCCGGCCTTTTTTAATTCCGCAATTGCTTTGCGGGAATTTTTCTTAGGCACATCAGAAATAACGATATGACCTGCATACACGCCATCAATAGCCATGTGGATAATTGTACCGACACTATGGCATTGCTGACATTCAATATTCAGTCGTTCCATCAGTTTATCATTGCCGGCTGCAACAACATGATCATCAACCTTTGCCACGATACCATGACCGCTGATTTCCTCAATATCACTGACACGACTGCGATCCAACTCTTTTCCATAGGCTTTTTGCAGGCTCTTGCTGATTGGGTGCGAAGAAGCGCATTCTGCCAGAGCAGCATACTCAACCAGTTCCGCATCGCTCAAATCATTGTGATGGATACCGGTAACTTCAAATACGCCCTGGGTCAGTGTTCCGGTTTTATCAAAAACAACATATTTGGTCTGTGCCAATGCTTCCAGATAGTTGGAACCCTTTACAAGAACGCCCTCTCTGCTTGCTCCGCCGATACCGGCAAAAAAGCTCAGCGGAATGCTGATAACCAGAGCACAAGGACAACTTACAACAAGGAACGTCAGAGCACGATACAGCCAGTTAATCCAATCTCCCGGCATTCCCATGACCATGCGGACAACGGGCGGCAGAATTGCAAGTACCACTGCACCGATACAAACCGCCGGAGTATAGACCTTGGCAAAACGCGAGATAAACGCTTCGGATTTTGATTTGCGTGAGCTTGCATTCTCAACCAGATCAAGGATCTTTGAAACAGTGGATTCACCAAACTCTCTGGTCGTTTGAATTTTCAGCACACCATTAATATTGATACAGCCGCTGACAATTTCATCACCCGCATGCACATCGCGCGGGACACTTTCACCGGTCAGTGCACTGGTATTCAGACTACTGTCTCCTTCTACTACAACACCATCCAGCGGCACCTTTTCCCCCGGCTGGACGATAATGATACTGCCAACAGAAACCTCATCAGGATCGACCTGCTCCAGTCTTCCATCGATTTCTATATTTGCATAATCCGGACGGATATCCATCAGATTGCTGATGTTTCTGCGGCTTTTTCCGACGGCATAGCTCTGGAACAGTTCGCCAATCTGATAAAACAGCATTACAGCGATACCTTCCTCATACTCTCCGCTTTTCGTAATGATTGCTAAAACAAATGCCCCAATGGTAGCAATCGCCATCAGAAAGTTTTCATCAAATACCTGTCTGTTCAGAATCCCTTTTCCGGCTTTTCTCAATATGTCATACCCAATCACCAGGTAAGTCACCAGGTATAATACAAGCTGCAGAATCCCGGTTACCGGAATAAAATTCAATCCTACTAACATAGCTGCAGATATGATGATGCGAATCAGCATCTTTTTTTGCTTCTTATTCATAGTTCTATTCTCCCAATCAATGATATTTCAGCCCGTTCCTGTATGATTTTCTGTCAACCCTCTGGGCAGTGATTCACACACTGACTACAGTTCAATTTCACAATCAGGCTCAACTTTCTTGCAGGCCTTCAGAACATTCTGCATAACCTGGTCCGCATCCTGACCTTCCTCAAATTCAACAATCATCTTCTGTGCCATAAAGTTCACAGTTGCAGAGGCAACACCGGCAACCTTGCGGGTAGCATCCTCCATCAGATTCGCACAATTAGCACAGTCTACTTCAATTTTGTAAGTCTTTTTCATAATATTACTTCCCTTCTTTGTTATTTTTCATCAATTAAGGCATTGCTTAATCATTGTGATTGCAGTATAATATAAGCAGATTCAAAAATCAATGCACTATGGGTTTGGATTACCAAAAAGGCGAAGAAGATTTCTAAAAAGAATAATCCGGAGAGTTTCCTATGAATGAATTTACCTTGCCGCACCAGCACGGCGAAAAAAAGATCGAAAGTATAAAAGCTGAACTTTCAAAGACTGCTCATTTTTCCGCCACCGCAGAGATATTTAAACAGCTCAGCGACCCGACAAGATTACAAATTTTCTGGTTGCTGTGTCATCAGGAAGAATGTGTGATTAATATTGCTGCCCTGCTTGATATGTCAAGTCCTGCGGTTTCACATCATCTGCGTTCACTGCACGACAGCGGTTTGATTTCCGGCAGACGTGAGGGAAAAGAAGTTTATTATAAGGCATCCGAAACCGAAGAGTGTGATTTGTTACATAAAACAGTGGAACAGGTAATGGAAATTGCCTGCCCTGAGAAGGCTGTGGATTACAACAGCTCCACCAGAGAAATCATTCACCATATTCATGAGTATTTACTGGAGCATCTTGCAGACCGGGTTACCATTGAAGACTTGTCAAAACAGTTTCTCATGAATCCGACCACGCTAAAAAAAGTGTTCAAGGATGTTTATGGCACCTCACTTGCGGCACACATCAAACAGCATCGAATGAAACACGCTGCAGACTTATTGTCAGAAACAGATGACAGCATCGCACAGATCGCTTTTGCTGTTGGCTATGAGAGCCAGAGCAGATTTACCACTGCTTTTAAAGAAACCTATCATATGCTTCCCAGCATGTACAGAAAGCAGTTCCGGCAGTCAAACAATGACGATGACTGCCGATAAAAAAATTTTAAAAAACGCTGCACCTTTCCCTCTACACAGGATGAAGCTGCAGCGTTTATTTGTTTTATTTGTTTATGTAATTATTCACGAAATCCTCAAACGTGCACGGCTTTCCAAAATAATAACCCTGCACATAATCCGGACCCATCTTGCAAATCTTTTTCAGTTCCTCTTCTGTTTCAATCCCTTCGATACAGAATCTTGACTGCACGCAGTGACACATATCCGTCATATGCTCCAATAAATTGTACTCTGTCTTATTCTGCAACGCCTTCATGGTAAAGGAACGGTCAATCTTTATTGTATCCGGGTTCAGATAGCTTAAGTAATGGAAATTGGAATATCCTGTTCCAAAGTCATCCAGCGCAAGTAAAATACCGTATTCACGCAGACCGTCACAGAAGCGTAAGAAGTTATCATCCTCTTCGAGGAAGCCGCTCTCTGTCAGCTCTACCTGCACACAGCTCGGCGGAAGCTGATACCATTTAATATAGGAAATCAAATCAGACAGCACATCGCTTCTTAACACCTGCACATAAGACACATTCATCGATATCTTAAAGCCCGGAATGTACTTCTGCATCCTGTTGCACGCTTCCAATGCACTCTGGATTACCCATCTGCCCACCGGAATAATCAGACCACTTTCCTCCAACAAAGGAATGAACTGTACCGGAGATACCGTTCCTGTCTCTTCCGAGTAAAAACGGAGCAGTGTTTCCGCACCGATAATCTTCTGGCTTCCTGCATCCACTACCGGTTGGAAAAATGCAGTAAATCCTTCAAAATTATGATTCACTGCATGTCTCATGACACGGATCAGTTCTTTTCTTCCCTTAAAGTCATGATAATCCTGACGTGAATAAATGTAATACTTATTTTTACCCTGATTCTTTGCTTCATTCAAAGCAAACTCAGATAACTTCATCAAATTATAATAGGTATGGTTCACAACACTGTTAAACATCAGAATGCCTGCCGACATCGTATAGAACACCTCATACCGGTTTTCACGGATGAACTCAATGACCTTCTGACGGATGGCATTGTATAATGCAATAGCTTCTGCCTCATCGCGCCCGGACAAATCAATGATTGCAAATTCATCCGCAACAATACGGTAGAGCTTCTGATCCGGACGAATCACAGCTGCAATACAGTCTGCAGTGCGCCTAAGTACCATGTCACCGTAATCCATACCCTTGTTTTCATTAATTTCTTTAAAGCGGTCAATACCGACACGCAGAATAAAGCCCTTCAGTCTGCCGTCGTGCTCCACTATCTCTTTCTTTAAGCTGGATTCCCCCAAAAGTCCACTCGTATTATCTGCCTTCTGCTTGTTTCCGATTTCATTGACACAGCCGATTAAAAATTCCGGTCTGCCATCCTCATCCTTCGTTACACGCCCCCGGCAATTTATCCATACCGGACGGTATTCCTTGTCCACCCAACGGTACTGACAATCATGAAACGGCTTTTCCCCGCTGATTACCTGACGAAGCTCTTCATCAAGCATTTCCTTGTCTTCCTTAAAAACCACCTTCTCCAAGTTCTTATTTACTTCGTAAAAGCTTGTATCCGGAAATAGAAACTTAGCCACCGCATTTTGGGAAATGCAGTAGTAGTCATTCTGCAAGTCATAAATATACAGATAATCATCCATACTGGAGTCTAACATTTTTATGATATTTTTAAATTGGTCTACTGAAATTCTCTCTAGTACATCGTCCATAAAAGGCCTTCTCCTTCTTGTCACTCAGAATCCTGCAATTTATCAAAAAACTCCTATAACTTTCTAGTAATTTTACTACATTTTACCTCTTTTTGCAACCGGTTTCTCACACGAGACGTTGTTTTTTATAAATTTATAAATATGTAATTTACTGTATATCTTAGAACTTTTTTATGTTATACTATAAGTGCTTTATTATTTTTACTGAAAGAAGGATTCTTGTATGCTTTTATCTGCTTACCGCCTCATCCGCGCCTTTTCAAGAAAATTACGCGACGACTCCATATCGGCATTTGCCGCCCAGGCCGCATTTTTTACCATATTGTCAGTATTTCCGTTTTTAATGTTTTTATTGACGTTGCTGAACTATCTTCCGTTTTCAGTAGCAGAATTTCAGGATTTTATACTGGATATCTTCCCAAGTGTTGTCAGCACGGTTATCACAGGTCTTTTGTCCGAAATCAGCACACAGACTCCCGGCACATTGCTCTCCATCACTGCATTTACTGCCCTCTGGTCTGCATCCCGCGGTACACTGGCTCTGATTCGAGGCATCAATGCTGTCTACGCTCACAAGGAACAACGCAATTACTTCCGGCTGCGTGTTGTTTCTGCCGCATATACCCTTGTGTTTGCTATCCTTTTGATTATTACTTTGGTCTTTCTGGTCTTTGGTAACCAGGTTTACCATCTGATAACCTCATACCTTCCTTTTCTTGGCGATACGGCGTTTCTCATCCTGACGACGCGACCGCTAATTACTATGCTGCTTTTAACCGTTTTCTTTTTACTCCTCTACATGGTCATTCCAAGCCGCAAGGTAAAGTTTCTGCACGCCCTTCCGGGTGCCGTTCTTTCTGCCGGCGGATGGATTGGATTTTCACTTCTGTTTTCGTTTTATATTGACCATATGGGACGCTTTTCCCGCCTTTACGGCAGCCTGACCGCTGTCGCTGTCTGTATGCTCTGGCTCTATTTCTGTATGTACATCCTGTTCATCGGAGCGGAGATTAATATGATTCTCTCCCACCCAAAGATTGCAGCGGCCACGCGTCTGTTTTTTTCAAAACGCCGAAAAAAAGAGACCTCTTAATATAAATATTCCAGCGTCGTTCCTACATAAAAATGTGCCAGAATTTCCTCAAAGCCTTTTCCCTGCTCCGAGAGATATTTTGCACCGTATTGGCTCATTCCAACCCCATGACCATAACCACCGCCGCTGATGACAAACAGATTGTTTTTTGCATCCACCGTAAAATAGGCACTCGGAAGCAATGTCATATTACTGGTAGTACTGCCGTTCTGCAGATATACCGTATTCTGCGGTGCCAGCACATATCGGATGTTATATTCCTTTAAAACGAGATACGTTGCCTCACTTCCCACCAAAAGAAGTTTTGTAATCAGACCGCTCTCGCTGCGTTCCGCCACAATCAGGTTTTCTAACGTACCAAATGTTTCCGGTACCCCCTGTGAAAAAATCATTTCATTTTCGTTTTCTCCTGTTTTGATCAGAATGCATTCCGGCACTGCCAGCTGTCGTGTTTTTAACCGTTCCAGAATCAGACTGTCTAACTCCGACCCAATCACTGTCTCCCACCGAAACCACATGGACTGGCTGTCATACCATTCCCCTTCGCTGCTTAAAAATGCTTCAAAGCCCTCCTCGGTTGCAAGCGTCTGTGTTATCTTTCCTTGCTTTTGCGCCACTCCCAGAAGTTTAGATCCTACATTGTCACCCCACACATCCACGCTGTCCGATGTATGCCCATAGGAACAGGAAAAATAATATGCCGTAATACACTTTCCGCCCTTCTTTAATACCTTTCCAAAGGTTGCTTTGACTGCCTTTATCGCCCCTTCTGTTTCCCCATAATTTTGATACACCTGACAATTCATACTGTCATCCACATGCGCACCGTAAGCAAAGTACCGATTGGCAAGAAGCTGGTTGCAGGCATAGCTTCTGGCACAGACTGCCTGTGCTTTCAATGCCTCCTCCCCAAACGTATCCGGCATTTCGCTCGGAAGTACCCCATACAGATACTCCTCCATGGACAATTCATTCACCACCAGAAGCTTTCCACCCTGTAGTGTAATTTCTAAAGTTCCCCGGTAAGACGGTACTCCTATCGCTCTCTTTACATTATATAACGAGAGCTTCCCCTCATCTTTTTCTGTGCCAAGATACACTCTACCCCCGTACTCTGTTACAAGCTCCGGTGTTACAGTAATCTTTTCCCCTGCCTGCAGCCACGTTGTTTCCCCGTTTCCGTCACTGATATAGAAGCGGCTTTCACTGCCACACTCTACCGTATCATGAAAATATCCGCCGTAGGATGCAGTCTGAAGCAATACACGGATAGTTGTCACCTCCACTTTCTTTTCAATCAGTGCCGCACAGATTTTCTCACCATCCAGTATAAACGATGACGTCGTATACCCGACTACAACATCCACCCACTCCGCTTCCGTAACAGGACCGGTTACCGCATCATTCTGCGTCTCTCCCGTTTCTTCTTCTGTACTGTCTGCATAAGTGCGGTACACCCGGCTGTCTTCGGTTAAGGGCACTATTCCGTACCCTTCCAGTTCAATAAAGTCCGCTCCGATGCGCAATACCTTTGCTTCAATCCGGTCATTCTTTATGCGCAGCTGCGTTACCATTCCCTGATTCACGGTCAAATCCGCAATGCATCCGGACAATTCTGTAGCCAGGGCTTCCGGCAGTCGAAACACTACGGTTTCTCCATCGTAGAGCACTGTCACAAATGTCCCTTCTGTCTCTACCAGCCATGCATTATTTAACTCCTTTGGGAGCTCTGCCACAGCCGTTGGCGTCGGTGTCCCTTCTGCCTCCTGCCCGCTTCCCTTGCCAAGCAATACCATACACAAAATGAGAATCAGAACAATACTGACCGTCAGCTTTGTATTCCGGAATCTGTATCCGTTTGTCGCTTCCATCATACCCTCACTTTCCCACAGCTTTGTCTGCCATGATTTTGCACAGGCTTTCTTCCTCGGCCTGCTTGTCTATTTATATGAAAACCATGGCTCCTTTTATGAGTAATATTTGTGCGATTGCATTAACATAACGAGAACTTTCCCGGACAAAAAAAGCGCTCCGACTAATGATAGCCGAAACGCTTTTTTCCTTTATTCTTATTTATTCATTACAGAATTGCCAACAAGATGAAGTTCAAAATGAACAATGCTGTACAGCCCCAAAGAAGAGGATGTACTTCCTTTACCTTACGCTCACAAATCTTAACGATGCAGTAAGTAATGAAACCAAATGCAATACCGTAAGAAATGCTGTAGCAAACAGCCATGAACAGACCTGCAAAGAACGCAGGAAGTGCTTCACCAAGTTCATTCCAGTTGATATCCTTGAAAGAGGATGCCATCAATACACCAACCATAACCAATGCAGGAGCAGTTGCTGCGGATGGAACTGCACTGACAAAGGTAGCAAGGAATGCAGAAAGTGCGAAGCAGATGGAAACGACTACGGAAGTAAGTCCGGTACGTCCGCCTGCACCGATACCTGCGGAAGATTCAACGAAAGTAGTGGTGTTGGATGTACCAAATAAAGCACCGATGGAAGTAGCTGTTGCGTCAGCAAACAGAGCCTTGTCAAGTCTTGACTTGAAGCCGGAGCTGCTTTCCATCATCTTCTCATCTTCTTCAGAGAAAATACCACTCTGACGACCGGTTCCGATAAAGGTTCCGATGGTATCAAAGGTATCTGTAATACTGAACGAGAAAATAGTAATGAGTACTAATGGCAGCTTGGAAACGTCAGAGAATAAGCTAACGATTCCACCTTCCCTAAAGATAGCAAGGAAAGTGGTAGGCAATGCTGCACAAGCATCAGAGAAGCTGACAGAACTGCCCATAGTAGTAACACCAAAAGGAATACCGATGATGGTTGTAACAACGATAGCAATCAGCATTGCGCCCTTAACCTTAAGAAGCATCAGGACAATTGTGATAACCAAACCAATCAGGAAAACCCACAACGTAGGAGTATTTAATGTAGCCAAAGAAGGAACACCGGCATCAAAGTTAACAAAACCAACGTTTAAAAAGCCAATGTAAGCAACAAACAGACCAATACCTCCACCGATAGCATTCTGAAGGCTGGTTGGGATAGACTTAATAATGTACTTTCTGAGTTTTGTAATTGTAATCAGGATGTTGATTAAACCACAGATAAATACCATGGACAGAGCCTGCTGCCATGTAAATCCAAGTCCGAAACAAACAGTGTAAACAAAAAATGCATTCAGTCCCATGCCAGGTGCCTGTGCATAAGGAACATTAGCAACAAGTCCCATGATTAAAGTACCAACTACAGAGGAGATGATTGTTGCAAGAAAAACTGCGCCCCATTCCATTCCGGACTGAGATAAAATGTTCGGGTTAACAAAGAGAATGTAGGCCATAGCAAAGAAGGTTGTCAGACCTGCCATAATTTCGGTACGGACATTTGTACCGTTCTCTTTCAGTTTAAAAAACTTTTCCATAGATTTTCTTCCTTTCGTGTGCTTTTTTTAGTACTACTCCGTTCAGACATTCATTCATATCCATAGTACTGTAAAAATTGTAATATACAATCTACGAAAAAGCAAGGAATCCGGTATATGAATCCTTCTAATGAATGGCATGAATGCTTTTAATAAATCGAATGTGTACTTTTTTATCGAAAGGAATTGAATCGTCTATCGGGTCTGTTGCCTGTTATACCGCCTATTATGATGTCTGCTCTTTTGTGAGTTCCGCTGCCAATGCATCCAACTGCGTCATTGTCGCTTTATCCACTGCCGAATGAATCCGTACGGAAGTGTCTGTCAACGTAAGCCCTTTGCACTTTGCAAGTAAATCACGCATCACAAATGCAGCGGTTGGCGCCCAGCTGCCATTTTCTATCAGTGCAATCGTGCGGTCACGGAAACCGCGTTCTATTAAGTTATGAATCAGTTCCCGCATTGGCGGAAATACCATGCCGTTGTACGTCACAGAAGCCAGTACAAGCTTAGAAAACCGGAAGGCATTTGCTACTGCTTCGGACATGTCATCACGGCTGAGGTCGGTAAGCCTGATCTTTGCATCCTCATAGCCTCTCTCCTTTAGTTTCTCTGCCAAAATCTGTGCTGCCCGTTTTGTATTTCCATACACGGAAGCATACGCAATCAGCACACCATCCTCCTCCGGTTCATAGGAAGACCACTTCCGGTAAAGATCAAGATACGAAGAGATGTCTTTTTTCAATACCGGTCCATGGAGCGGACAAAGCATGCGAATGTCCAGAGGTTCTGCTTTCTTTAACAGCTTCTGGACCGGCGCACCAAATTTGCCGACAATGCCAAAATAATAGCGGCGGGCTTCCGGCTTCCATGTATCAATTGCTGCATCCGGCTTTTCCATACTCTTTTCATTAGACGGTTCCGTAGCTTCTTCCTCCTTAACAATCGTCACGTCGTCTGCACTCTCCTGATACATCTGCCACTTCTCTTGCCCTACCACTCCAAATGTTCCAAACGCATCTGCAGAAAACAGAACCTTATCATATGCATCATAAGTTATCATCACCTCCGGCCAGTGCACAAGCGGTGCCATCGTAAAGGTAAGTGTGTGCCGCCCCAGCGACAGCGTATCCCCTTCCCGGATCATAATCCTCCGGTCTTCATATTCCGTCCCGAAATAATTCTTTATCATCGGAAATGCCTTGTCCGATGCCACCAGAATGGTTTCCGGATACTTTTTTAGAAATATTGCAATGTTTGCCGAGTGGTCCGGCTCCATATGCTGGATAATCAGGTAGTCCGGTACTTTTTCACCGATTATCTTCTCTATCTTCCCAAGCCACTCCCCCGCAAATCTTGCATCCACGCTGTCCATCACCGCAATTTTCTCGTCCACAATCACATACGAATTGTACGCCATCCCGTCCGCCACCGGATAAAGACTTTCAAACAAATCAATTTCTGCATCGTTTACTCCTACGTAAAAAATGTCGTCTGTTAATTTCATGGGTTTCGTCTCCTTTTTTTCATTGCATCTACTGACTAGATTTTCCTGTTTTTCTTACTTTCATTCCTTTATTTGTCTGTATAGAATTTTTTCCTTCCTTTGACATTCACACACTTACATGCTATACTTTCTACGTTTTGAGTGGTCTGTCCAAGGACAGACATAATAGGGAAACAGGTGAAAATCCTGTACGGTCCCGCCGCTGTAAACAGAGAGCAGCTTTCACCATGTCACTGAAGGATTGTCAACCATGCCAACAGGCACACTGTATTGACAAAACGGAACCTCCTTTGGGAAGACGAACGCTGCGTTGTGAACAGAAGTCAAGGTCGATTCGACCTGCTCCGCCACTGAATCTGTGAGTCAGAAGACCTGCTTAAAACGAAACAAAACCAACAACCACGAGGATATGGTAAAGGAGAAAAGAAAAATGAAAACAAATCAAAAGAAAATCGCGATACTTGCGGCCGTGTTTGTCGTAGTAATCGCAGTTCTCGGTGCGGTATTTTTTATCTTAAAACCGGGAACCGAAGGCGGAAGGAAGAGTTACACGCTGGAGGTTATTTTAGCCGACGGCACATCGACCACCCATGAATTAAAAACTGACGAAGAGTATCTGGGACAGGCACTGCTTGATGCAGGGCTCATTGCTGGTGCCAACAGCGAATACGGTCTCTTTATCACTGCTGTAGGCGGTGTTACTGCCAATTCCGCCAACCAGGAATGGTGGTGCCTGACCATCAATTACGAAGAATGGATGTATGGCATTGACCAGACCCCGGTGACCGACGGCGGACACTATGAACTGACTCTGAAGGTAGGCTGGTAATGAAACTGCACGTCAAAGAACTCGTCTTATTGTCCCTGCTTGCGGCACTGCTTTTGGTAGGGCAGGTGGCGCTTGCATTTTTGCCAAATATTGAAGTTGTGTCCGTCTTAATTATCATCTACACGCTGTTTTTTAAGAAAAAGACGCTCTACGTCATCTACCTGTTTGCCCTGCTGGAGGGACTCATCTACGGCTTTGGCACCTGGTGGATTATGTATTTGTATGTGTGGACGATTCTCTGGGGCATCACCATGCTTTTGCAAAAAGAAAAAAGCCCGGTCATCTGGGCTTTCATCAGCGGTTTTTTCGGACTTGCCTTTGGCACACTCTGCTCGGTTCCGTATTTTATCATTGGCGGAGTAAAAACAGGTCTTGCCTATATTGCCAGCGGGCTCATGTTTGATGTCACGCACGGCATCGGCAATTTCGTCGTTGCACTCGTGCTGTTTAGGCCGCTTTATCAGGCGTTTCATAAGGTACATGCACAGTTTATGAGTAAGCGCCTAATTTCGGGGTGTACCCGATAGCAAAACCGGACTCCTTTGCGAGG
>CAZIQL010000025.1:0-33400 GCA_964541485.1 uncultured Lachnospiraceae bacterium | reverse complement strand
GCAGGTGACCTTGGTTGTAACATGAGTTTTGCATTAAAGGGTACAATGGCGCTGTTCTGGACACAGGTTATGGGTATGAGCGCTTGGTATTCCCTTATGCTGATTTTGGTTCAGGTTTGGGATGCTATCAATGACCCGATTATCGGTTCTATGGTAGATGCTGATCGCCATACATATAAGCGCAATAAGTTTTTACAGTATATCTGGTTTGGTTCCATCGGTCTTATTGTCGGCGGTGCATGCTGCTTTATCCCGCTGCCACAGGCTCCGGTGTTTGCTAAATTCATTATCTTTATTGCAGGTTATGTAATTTGGGATGCGTTCTACACCGTAGCTAACGTTCCTTACGGTTCCCTGTTATCCTTAATTTCCAAGGAGCCGGCTGACCGTGCGTCCCTTTCCGCTTGGCGTTCCATCGGTGGTTTGGTAGGTAGTATGTTACCTACGATTTTATTACCATTCCTTATTTATAATCCGGACAACTCTTTGAACGGAACTAAGGTTTTCCTTACTGCATTTATCATGGGTATTTTAGGATTCATCTGCTTCCAGTTCATGATTAAGAACACAGAAATCCGTGTGGAGCAGGAGATTAAGCTGAATGAAGACCAGCCAAAGTTCAACCTGATGGAAGCAATGAAGAACTTTTTAAAGAACCGTCCGGCAGTTGGTGCTACTTTAGCAGCTATGGGTATGTTCATTGGTATGCAGGGTGCAGCTACAGCTGTTACCGTAACATTCCAGATTTACTTTAAGAATACACAGATTTCCGGTATCGTTTCCATGTTTTCCATGATTCCGATTATTTTATTTACTCCGTTAGCACGTAAGATGGTAACAAAGTATGGTAAGAAGGAACTTTCCGTTGTCGGAGCTATTTGCTACATTGTTGGTGCTTTAGTACTGTTAGCAGCACCATTGGGAATTATTCCTGTTTCTGAAGGAAATACCGGCATTGACTTAATCGTTTATGTTGTAGGTCAGTTAATTTGTGCTCTTGGTATGGGTATCTACTCCACAGTATCCTGGGCTATGATGGGTGATGCTATTGACTACAATGAGTGGAAGACCGGCAAGCGTGAGGAAGGTGTTGTTTATTCTCTGCATTCCTTCTTCCGTAAGTTAGCTCAGGGTATTGGTCCTGCAGTTGCTGTAGCTATCATGGGTACTATGGGTTATGTAAACAATGCAGTAGATGAAACCGGAGCGGCTTACATTGATGTAAACTTAATTCCTTGGGAGAACGCTTTACAGATTCGTTCCTTAATCGCAATCCTTTACTTAGTAGCAGGTCTTTTCGTATTTGTTGGTCTTGGTGTTATTTATAACCTTGACAAGAAGACTCTGGCTAAGATGCAGGAAGAACTTGCAGCTAGAAATGCTGAGGCAAACTAATCGTCAATTAGTAAACTGAAAAATAAAACCTATTTGTCCCGGGGCGGGTGAACTGCTCCGGGACGTTTTGCGTTGTGGGAGGTATGGAGTTTCACTCAAAAAGCAAATTTTCACTGAATATTCACGTTGTTCACTTGACGAGGGAGAATTTTTGCTTGTGCTTTGCAACACAAAATGCTACCATGACCATAGGTGAAAGGACGAGGAGGATTGATTATGAGCGACTTACTTAGAAAATTCCATTTAAATGACAAATTCCTTGGAGCATATGAAAAGCTTGTGGTGGAACAGGTGATTCCGTATCAGGAAAAGGCACTTTTGGATGAAATTCCGGATGCGGATAAGAGTCATGCGGTGGAAAATTTCCGCCAGGCGGCAAAGGTACTTGCAGAGGGCAAGTGTGAGGAAGAGTTTTATGGCATGGTGTTTCAGGATTCGGATGTGGCTAAGTGGCTGGAAGCAGCCGCGTATTCGCTTGTGAATCATCCGGATGCGGAGCTGGAGCGGCGTGTGGATGAAATGATTGCCCTGGTTGGCAGTGCCCAGTATGAGGATGGATATCTCAACACTTATTTTACGGTGAAGGAACCGGATAAAAAGTGGACGAACCTGCAGGAGGCGCATGAGCTTTATTGTGCAGGACATATGATGGAGGCAGCGGTTGCTTATTATGAGGCGACCGGAAAGGACAGCCTTTTGAATGTGATGAAGAAAATGGCAGACCATATTTATCAGCACTTTATCGTGGAGGGAGCCGGAGGCTACCCGGGGCATCCGGAGGTGGAGCTTGCACTGATGCGGATGTATCATGCGACAGGAGTAGAACGCTATAAAGAGCTGGCTGCGCACTTTATCAATGTGCGTGGTGTAGATGCGGATTATTATAAAAAAGAGGCAAAGGAAAAGGGTTGGCAGGTCTGGGGAATGAACCCGGAGGATAAAGAATACGCCCAGAATCAGGCACCGGTGAGAGAGCTTGATAAAGCGACCGGTCATTCCGTAAGGGCTGTGTATTTGTATACCGGCATGGCAGATTTGGCGGCGGAGACAAAGGATGCGTCCCTGATAAATGTTTGTGAGACGCTATGGAACAATATTGTGAATCAGCGGATGTATGTGACCGGTGGCATCGGTTCCACCGTGCATGGGGAGGCATTTACAAAGGATTACCATCTGCCAAATGACACAGCGTATGCAGAAACCTGTGCATCCATTGGTCTTATGTTTTTTGCCAACAGGATGTTACATATCAAAAAAGACAGCAAATATGCAGATGTGATGGAGCAGGCACTTTATAATACTGTACTTGCCGGAATGCAGCTTGACGGAAAGAGATTTTTCTATGTCAATCCGCTGGAGGTCATTCCGGGGATTTCCGGTTGCACACCGGGGTATCACCACACATTGCCACAGCGTCCGAAATGGTTTGGCTGTGCGTGCTGTCCTCCAAATGTAGCAAGAACGCTGACCTCCATTGCAGAGTACGCATGGAGTGAGACAGAGGATACAGTCTATTCCCATCTGTATGTGGGCGGTGAGCTGGATCTGACAGAGACAAAGGGAGTGAAAATCAATGTTACCACCGGATATCCGTATGACAAGACGGTGGTTTATAAAATAGAGACAAAGGAGCAGAAGACCTCCCAATTTTCTCTTGCAATTCGTCTGCCGGGCTGGTGCAGGAAGTTAAATGTAAAGGTCAATGACTCTACCGTCTGTGTCAAGACACAGGAGCGTGGTGTTGAAGTGACGAAGGACGTCAAACTGGAGAACGGATATCTGTACATTCCAAGGGATTTTGCGGATGGGGACACCATTACATTCTACATGAGCATGCACGGGGAACGTATTTATGCAAATCCGGCCGTGGCTGCAAACAGCGGCAAGGTGGCATTACGACGCGGACCGCTCATCTATTGTGTAGAAGGTGTAGACAATGATGGTGATGTGCTGAGCTTGTTCATTGCGGACGGAAAGATTACAACGGAAGAGTATCGTCCGGAGCTGTTATCCGGAGTGTGCTGCTTAAAGGTGCCGGGAATCCGCAGAAAGCGCACAGAAAGCCTGTATCTGTCGGAAAAACCCGAGCAGGAGGCAGTAGTGATTACTGCGGTTCCATACTATGCCTGGGGGAACCGTGACTTGAACGAAATGAGAGTGTGGCTGCCGGAGGCGTAGGATTTTCCTGCATGATTTCACGAAAGACCCGCACAATACAGGAATCCTGACACATCGCTTGACAGAGACTTTCTGCCGCCTGTATTCCCTTTTTCCGTAACTCGCAGTCGGCGGGATGAAATTTATATAAAGAGCTGACCCTAAAAAGCGTTCCATGAACGCTTTTTAGGGTCAGCTCTTTTGTTGCTTTTTTTGCCCCGCCTCCCGCTCAGACAAACGGCAAAAAGGGAACAGGCGGGGAAAGTCTCCGCCAAGCTCTGTGAGGATTCTGCTGTATTGCACGAAATGTCTTTCTTAGAAATCATGCAGGAAAATCTTTTCACGCCTCCGCCCACCACACTCTCATCTCATTCAAGTCATGGTGGAGGGTTACATCGGGTGGTCGGCGAAGACGACTACCCGATGCGCCTCCACCATATCAAGCCCTGCAAAACAGCCTACCCGATGCCCCATCGGAATTTCAAAGCATACAAAACAGTTTTTGTACAAATTCACCAAAAGACAGGGGAATTCTTTGTTTATATCCCATGAAAAAGTTTTGATTGCTCCAAAGGGACTTCCATAAATACTATATCTCATGCTACAATGAGGAAAATCTCAGAAAAACGTTTTTATAACAGAATAGAGAAAAGGAGAAGGTCAGAATGAAACAGATACGAAAACTGGGGCTTTTTCTGTTACTGGCAGGGTGTCTGCTGGGAGCAGGATGCCGGGGGAAGATGGGAAACGAGTCGGATAACAACCTGATTGGGACACCGCAGGCAGAAGTGACCGGTACGCCTAAGCCAACGAAGGCACCGACAGCAACGCCGACACCACTGCCACCGGTGGACACAAGTGTTTACATGGACAGCACGAAAAGTGTGGAGGAGAGAGTCGAGGCATTGCTTGCTCAGATGACGCTGGAAGAAAAAATAGCGCAGATGGTACAGCCGGAACAGAATGAATCATCCGGAGGAGCATCGCCTGCTGATGTAAAGAAATATGGAATCGGTTCTGTCTTAAGTGGCGGTGGCTCGGCACCGAGTATAGGAAACAGCGCCGAGGACTGGCAGAACAGAATTCTTTCTTATCTTGCGGCAGCGAGAGAGAGTAGGCTTGGCATCCCGCTTCTTTATGGAGTGGATGCGGTGCACGGACACAACAACGTGGCGGATGCGGTGATTTTTCCGCATAACATCGCGCTGGGCGCGGCGAATGACGAAGAATTAACAGAACGCATTGGGCAGATCGTGGCATCGGAAGTTTATGCTACCGGCATACGCTGGACATTTGCGCCAACGGTAGGCCTTCCATATAACGAACGCTGGGGCAGAACGTATGAATGCTTCGGAGAAGAGACAGAGTTAGTCAGCAGACTCGGGGCTGCCTACATCCGTGGTTTTCAGGGAAGGCTTGGAACGGACGGATTTTTGAATGGAGAGACTATTATTGCAACAGCCAAGCATTACATCGGTGAGGGACAGGCAACAAACGGTACCAATCAGGGTAATGTAGAGATGTCTGCGACAGAATGGGAAGCAATACTCTATGAAGAACTTTTAAAGCCATATCAGGAAGCGGTGGAAGCCGGTGTACGTAGCGTTATGGTTTCTTATAATAGTATCAATGGGTTAAAATGTCATGAAAACAAAGAGTTAATTACTGATGTATTAAAAGGTGAACTTGGATTTACCGGAATCGTTGTCAGCGACTATAACGGTATCGACCAGGTGCAGGGTGCTACTTATGCAGAAAAGGTAAAGGCTTGTGTGAATGCCGGCGTGGATGTTTTTATGGAGCCGTATGACTGGAAGACCTTCATGCGGACATTGCAGCAGCTCGTGGAAAATGGCGATGTGGAAATGGCACGGATTGAGGATGCCGTTACCAGAATTCTTACGGTAAAGTTTGAACTTGGTCTGTTTGATGAGACAATGGAGCAGGTGGAAGCGGCAGCAAACGAAGCACTTAGCCGTTTTGGCAGCGAGGAACACAGAGCGGTTGCCAGAGAAGCAGTCCGCAAGTCTCTTGTATTATTAAAAAACGATGACAACAGCATTTGGGAAACCCTCAAAAATGCAGACAATATTTTAGTTGCCGGAAAGAAGGCAGATGACATCGGAGCGCAGAGCGGCGGCTGGAGCATCAGCTGGCAGGGCTCTATGGGAGAGATTACAACAGGAACCTCCATTTTGGAGGGTGTCAAAGAGGTTGCAGGTGCGGATGTAACAGTTACCTACAGCGCAAGAGGCACAGTGACCAATGACGCAGAAGCAGTGATTGTTGTGGTTGGCGAGGAGCCTTATGCTGAAACAAACGGTGACCGCGTGGCAAATAAGCTGACATTGTCTGACGAAGATAAGTATGTATTGACGCACATCCGGGAGACGATGGCAGAGCAGGGAAAAGAGATTCCGGTAGTTCTGGTGTTGCTCAGTGGCAGACCGATTACGATTGCAGATGAAATAGATCTTGCAGATGCGGTGGTGGCAGCCTGGCTTCCGGGGACGGAAGGTGCCGGTGTGGCAGATGTTCTGCTTGGGGAATATGATTTTACGGGGACACTGACTTATACATGGCCATGGTATGCGGCTGATATTGAAGAGAAGTTTACGGATGCAAGCAAGGTATTGTTTGCAAGAGAAACAGGTCTTAGAAAGAACGGAAGCAGTATTTCTGAGAACGGAACGACTGTGATTGGAGAAAAGCCGGAAGCGCCGGAAGAAGAGTTTGCATTCTCCGGTTCCGAGATTGATTTGAGCACCGTAGAATACCGCGTGGAAGCGGAGTGGATGAATGGGGATTCCTATCTCGTGGAACGCGGAAGCGAAGGAGATATCACTTACGTTGGCAATTGGGAAGGCCAGTGGGCGAACACAAAGTGGAACGTATACATATCTGAACCGGGAACGTATCGCCTGCATTTTGTATATGCGGCAGAGAAGGCAACGAATTCGGTAGATATTTATTATGCAACACCATATATTACAGATGATGGTAATGCCAACAAGACGACGATTCCGTTGAAGGCAACCGGTGGTTTTGGAACTTATCAGGACAGCACGCTTGACGTGACGCTGGAGGCAGGGCTTTATGAGTTTAAGCTGATGTCTTCCGTGAACGGTGTAAAGCTTCGCCTGGATTATGTATATTTTGAACCTCTTGATGTAGAAGATAAAGTAGAACGGGAGGATGAAGTGATGGAACTCAAACCGGAAGGTGCGGTGCTTGCGGAAGATGCCGTAATTTCCTATGCAACATCGGAGAACAAGCCGGGAGATGGCATCTGGTATCAGCAGGAGTTAGAGAAAACGGCATTTTTGTCGGAGCGAGAGCCGCTTGATATCACGGAAGCGGATCAGCAGAACATTACAGCCATTACAATCAATCCGGAGCTTACCTATCAGACGATGCTTGGCGTTGGAACCTCGCTTGAGGAATCCACCATCCATCATTTAAAGGACATGGAGTCTGAAGTACGAAAAGAATTTATCCGTTATCTTATTGATCCGGTAAATGGCGTAGGAATGACCTTATTCCGTCTGACCATCGGAACGGCGGATTTTACGGCAGAACCGTTTTATACCTACTATGATGCTGTAAAACTGGATGAGACAAACAGTATTGACGGCGCTCCGGACTGGTATAACGTGACCGGAAACGGCTTTTCGGTTCAAAAGGATATTGATTTGCAGATTGTGGCTGTGGTGCAGGAGGTCATTGAGATTGCAGAGGAGCTTGGCGTAGAGGATGAGATTCGTTTCTTCGCATCCTCCTGGACGCCGCCGGGATGGATGAAAAAGCAGACGGCAAACAGCAGAAGCTATGCCAATAATGAACTGTTGTTAAAAGGTGGTCAGCTTGCCGATGAGCACATCGAAGACCTCGCCATGTATTATGTACGTTACTTGGAAGAATATAAGAAGCTTGGTATTACGATTACGGCGATTACCTTGCAGAACGAGCCGATGCTGGAAATCGACTATCCGAGCTGTAAGATGACGGCAACACAGGAAGGAAAGCTTGCAGTGGCAATCCGTGAAAAACTGGCGCAGAGCGAGCTGTTAAAGGACGAAGAAATTCTTCTTTGGGCGTATGACCACAATCCGGATGCGGCAGTCAGCTTTACAAAGGAGCTGTTTGCGGTGGAAGGTGCAAAGGAAGCGATAAACGGTATCGCATTCCATGACTATTCCGATCCGATTTCTGCGATGAGTGAAGTAAAGGATACACTTCTTTCGGACGATCAGGTGGTAGCTCTGACAGAGCGTTCCGTCTGGGGAACGAAGGGAGCAGACAGAATGATTCAGTATTTCCGAAATGGTGCAGTCAGCTACAATGCATGGGTGACGATGCTTGACAGTAAGATAGAATCCCATCAGTGGGTGGGAACACCGGACCCGACACTTTTTATCCGTGACTGGCAGAGTAAAACGGATTATTGGTCAACACCGGAGGTGGCCCTGATTGGACAGTTTGCAAGGTTTATCCGTCCGGGAGATGTCAGAGTAGAGTCGGATTACGGTTCTGCTGACACAGTAACGTCGATGGCATATAAAAAAGCGGATGGCAGCGCACTTGTGGTGATTTGTGTCAATCAGACAAGAAGTGACCAGGCTGTGAAACTTTTATTTGACGGGAAACAGGTATTGGATGTGGTGCCTGCAAAGCAGGTTGTTACTTATGAGATTCCTATGAAATAATGTAGAAATGAATTACCCTCTATGGGAGAAAAACAAAGGCACAGATGGTATTTTTTGACGTTTTTGTTCGTCAATCACCATCTGTGCCTTAATTTTTCTTTCTGAAATGGTAAAATATGAAGTTTTGACCTGATTTTTACCATCCGTGCTCCTATCTACGTGTCTCTGGATGGTAAACGTGCAAAATGCACAAAAAACATCTAAAAAACTCACTGATAAGGGGTAATTTTAACCAATACATAAAAACGTTACGATGCATAAAAACGTTTTAAATGCACAAAAAACAATGGAAAATATAAAAAATGTCTGAAAATTCTGACTGTTCTGAATTTGCACAAAAGTCAGATGATTCGAAAAATATGCGAAATGCACAAAAAAACAGAGTAAAAGCTTGTGCAAAATGTACAAAAACCACAACGATTTTTCGTACAAGTGTAATAAAAACGTTTTTATCTATTGTAATTGCGCAACTAAGGTGCTATCATACATCTTGTAAAAACGTTTTTACTGCGGGAGGCACCCGCAGGAGATATTATTATTTTTATTATGTACGCAAGGTCGTACAGAACGGAGGTATTTATGAAACAATTTAAAAAGGTACTCAGTTTATTACTGGTACTGTGCATGACAGCCGCTTTGATGACAGGCTGCGGTAACAAAGGGGGAAATGAAGGCGGTGATCCAACACCTACTCAGTCTGCTGACAAGGGTGGGGAAGCAGTAAACACGGATCCTCTTTGGAAGACTCTGGATTCCAACATTTCTGGCGAACTATCCGTTATGTGTTGGTCCGGTGACAGCGTTTATTATGAAAACATCGGTGCTATGAATTTGGCTCCGGAAGACATCACAAGTCAGAACGTAGCTGCTGTATACGCGATGGCCAAGGAATTTAACAAATTGTATCCGAATGTTAAGATTAACCTCTTTGCAAAGAGCGGCGATCCTGACTCTAATGATACATCCTGGGAACAGGAAATGGAAAACTTTAAGGCTCAGCATGGTAAGTACCCGGATGTATGGGCATCCACAAACCTGATTGGTGATGTTCAGAAGGGACTTGTAGCTGATCTTAGCGTATTTTCGGACGATCCTTTATATCAGTCCTTTAATCAATCCATCATGAGCATGATGAACTACTACGGAATGCAGGCAGGCCTTCCACAGTTCATTCAGCCTTGGGGCGTTTTTATAAACACAGAGCTTGCTGAACAGAACAACATTGATGTTCCGGATCCTGACTGGACACTGGATGATTATACAGACTTTATTGCACAAGGTAACAAAACAACCTTCTGGGGCGCAATGGATATTCCGTTGAGCTGGATTAACACAGGTACAAAGGATATTAACTACTCCTTGGCAAATTACGATGGCTCCGGTACTTATGTAAATCTTGAGTCCGATGCGGTAAAGGATTTATTATCCATGATTCCTGAGTGGGCAGACAATACCATTTGGCCACAGAATGATATCGGCGGTGTTCCTACAGAGATTATGGACGATGGTTGGTGGTGGAGCTATCACTTCTTCGTACAGGGCTACTGCTTAACAAATGATGGTGACCCTTGGATGATGGGTGATGCGGCAAATCCTGAAATCACAGATTCTACATGTAATTTTGAATTTGATATTTATCCAAGACCTGCAACGGATTACGTTGGCAATACAGTAGGTGTAGTTCTTGATCCTGTAGCTGTACATAACTACGCAATGGATGATGGTAACCCTGTTTTAAGTGCATCAGAAGAAGAAAGTCTTAAGCTCGCTTATGCATTTGCTACCTTCTGGGCAGGTTCTACCGAGGCAATGCAGGCAAGAGCAGACCAGCAGTGGAATTCCGGCGGTGCTCTTAAGACAGCATTAAATGACTCCTTACCATTAGTAACAGGCGATGAATTTGATAAGCAGATGGAAATCTGGTACAACGTGCCGATTCACCAGGCTTACAAGACAAAGGAAGGTTGGAACAAGTGTGTAGAACTTTGGGAGGCTGGTCAGACATGGGATATTTCCGATAAGGCATATCCATGTAAGGTTTTCGTAGACGGTGTTTCCAAGCTCTGTCTGGATGAGTGGACCTATTACTACAGTGATGCACACATGACAGCAAAGCGTGCTTCCGATGGATGGCTGGATGAAATCAAGTCCAAACTTTCTGAGTGGAACAGACTTGCAAATGAGAGATTTGCAGAAGCTGAGACAGCCCTCAAGGCAGCTCTCACTGATTTTTACGGATATACAGAAGCTGATTTTAAATAAGATTTAGACAATCCTTCTGCTTCATAAGTGGTGTTGTGTTTTCAAATACTGTGAAGCGGAAGGATTTTTTTAAAGGAGATAGCAACGGTGAATAAAAAGAAACGAGTTGTTTTCCTGGTAGTAGCTGCGATAGTTGTAATTTGTTTCATTGCTGTGATATTAGGAATGCGGGACAAAACTGCATATGTGGAAAAAGTATCTGAGCAGGAGACGAAGGATGCTTTTAATTTATTGAATGATTCTCTTGATTTTGGTACTGTCAGATATCAGGAATATATCGCAGTACAGGAAAAGGTATATGGGCTGGAGGATATCACAAGTGAACCTGCCGGCGAAAATAAAGAAAACGGATATGATTACGCTGTGGTAAACCTAAATTACGGAGATACCGCATACTATACGATTAATGTGAAAGAACCAGGTGTGTACAGCCTTGGATTGGATTACCATACCGGTGGAACAAATTTGTCTGACTATCGAGTGGCAGTAACGATTAATGGAGAAAGCTACTTTGAAGAAATGTCCATGATTACATTACCGCTTTTATGGCGAGATGCTACAAAGGAATTTCCGGTGGACCGTTATGGTGATGAAACCGTACCGGAACAGATTCGCGTGGATGATTGGCAGTATCAGGATTTGTACAATACCTCTTATTATACAGCAAAACCATTGTACTTTTATCTGGAAAGCGGGGTAAACGAAATTTCTATTCAGAATGTTTCCGCTGACGGGTTGACTTTGGGTCGATTATATGTAAACGGGATGGAAGAAGAGCTTCCTTCCTATAGTGAATATAGGGCTGCACAGCCGGGAGAATTGGTTAATGACTTCATTGAAATTAACAGTGTGGATTATTCTTACAAGAATTCTACATCGGCATTGTTATCCAATGTGAATAATCCGTCGTTGAAGCCGCATGACAGTGAATACAAAGAACTGAATGTAATATCCTGGAAGAATGCAGGAGTTGAAGTTCATTATGAATTTACTGTGAAGCAGACCGGATATTATCAGCTGGCATTGCACTATAGGAATGAAAAAGAAGATTTCCAGGTATTTGAAACAATCAAAATTGATGGTGAGGTTCCATTCAAGGAATTGGAAAACTATGCTTTTGATACGACTGACACTTCATGGAAAAATGAAGTACTTTCTGATGCGGAAGGAAATCCGTATGAGATTTATCTGACGGAAGGAACCCACACACTGACCATTCGTTCCGAAATGGAGCCGGTGAGCGATGAATGGCGTTATTCTCGTCTGATTGCAGAGCATGTTACTCAATTTGCTCTGGAGATTAAGAAGATTACAGGTGCAGATATTGATGAATTCCGTACCTGGCATATCACAAATTACATACCGGATACATTAGCGTATCTGGAAGCATACGAAACGTTGATTCGTTACATCCAATACGAGTTACAAAATTATGCGCCGAATGGAGTGAAATCTGCTAAATTATCAGAGCTTGACAGAGCTATTGGTATATTGGATAAGTTAGAGGAATATCCGGATGAGATTGCACTTTACACAGAAAACCTTACCGGTTCGAGTGTAAGTACAGACAACTCCATTTTAAGACTCCTTGGTGATTTTACAACCAATATCACCGTGCAGCCGTTTGCACTGGATCGTATCTATGTGTATGGCAATGAGGAGCTTCCGAAGGAAGATGCAGGCTTCTTTGCTTCTTTGATGAACGGAATTGAAGCATTGGTATATTCCTTCACTTCCGAAAAATACAAAGTAGAAAACGATGAAGAGGCAATCAACATTTGGGTAAACCGTGCGGTAACACAGGTGGATCTGCTTCAGAAGATGGTGGATGCGGAATTTACGGCGAAGACGGGAATCAAGGTTAAGATATCGGTTATGCCGGATGCAAATAAGCTGACGCTGGCTGCTGCGGCAGATGAAACACCGGATATGGCGCTTGGTTTATCATCGCATATTCCGTTTGAGCTGGCATGTCGTGGTGCAATTTATGACTTGACGCAGTTTGAAGATTTCTGGGAAGTAGCAGGTTGGTTTGCACCGGGTGCGTTTGTTCCGTACGTATTTAATGAAGGTGTTTTTGCACTTCCGGAGACATCGGATTTTAACCTGATTATTTATCGTAAGGATATTTTTGAACAAATGGATATAGAAGTTCCGGATACATGGCAAGAGCTGACCGGAATTTTACCGGAATTGCAGCGTTTTGGTATGAATTTCTATCATAACATTGCGACAATTGATGGTTATAAGTGGTTCTATCAGACCACACCGCTGATTTATCAAAACGGAGGCAGCCTTTATACGGAGGATGGTTTGCATACTGCAATCAACCGTCCGGAAGCGGTGCTTGGCATAAAGACATTGGGCGAGTTGTTCAGTATATATTCTGTTCCGACACAGGTTCCGCAGTTTGCGGATTCGTTCCGTTATGGTGTTTATCCGATTGGTATTGTAAACCTTGAGACTTACAATCTGATTACAAACGGTGCACCGGAGTTAGAGGGACAGTGGGGGCTTTCCTACTACCTTGGTACAGAACAGGAAGATGGTTCCATTGACCGAAGCTATATCGCAGCAGGAAGCGGCGGAATTATTTTCAGCGATTCCGAAAAGGTAAATGAATGCTGGACATTTATGAAGTGGTGGTTAAGTCATGATGTACAGACTAGTTATGCGCATACGTTAAAATCTACGTTTGGTGATGAGTATATCTGGCTTCCTTCCAATCTGGATGCGATTGCGGACTGTACGTTACCGACAGAGGATAAGCAGATTATTTTAGAGCAGTTAAAGCATCTGCGTGATGTACCTAGAACACCGGGCCAGTATATGCTTGAGAGAGATATTTCGAACATCTGGAACGCAATTGCTGTGGATGGTTCTGCGGCACAGGTTGCCATCGATGCAAAGATTCAGGAAATCAACCGAGAGATTACGAAAAAGATGTCTGACCTTGGTTATGTAGATGCACAGGGTAACCTGCTGAAGGAATATAACATCAGAGATGTGGATTGGATTATTGAGAATATTGAGAATCACAGAAAGGAGGAATAGCAGATGAAAGGTCCTAAAAAAAGAAAGTTCAAAGGATTAAAAAACAACGGCGATTTTTGGTCATCCATGCTTTTGCTGGCACCTTATCTTTTGCTGTTCTCCTTGTTTATTGCAATCCCGGTTATTATTGCAATCGGATTGTCGTTTACCTATTTTGATGTAATTAACACACCGGATTTTACCGGTACGTCCAACTATATTTCCCTGATGACACAGGATGAAATATTTTTAAAGTATATTATTCCGAATACGTTTAAATATGCGCTGATTGTGGGACCGGGCGGATGCGTGCTTTCCTTCATTCTGGCTTGGCTTGTTACACAAATTCAGGCTGTTCCGAGAACTATCCTGACATTGTGTCTGTATATGCCGTCCATGGTAGGTCCGCTGATGATCCAGGTGGTATGGAAAACCGTATTCAGTGGAGACCAGAGAGGTATTTTGAACTCTTTCTTAATCAGTCACGGATGGATTGATATGCCAATCAATTTCCTGCTGTCACCGGATTATCTGCTGACGATTATCATTATCGTAGCACTGTGGCAGGCAATGGGCATCGGTTTCCTGGCAATGATTGCGGGTATTCTGAATGTAAACGAAGAGCTTTATGAAGCAGCCTATGTGGATGGGATGAAAAATCGTTTTCAGGAGGTTATCTACATTACGATTCCTTCCATGAAGCCGCAGATGCTGTTTGGTGCGGTAATGGCAATTGTAGGAGCATTTAATACCGGTTGGATCGGGCCGGCACTTTCCGGTACCAACCCAACACCTGAGTATTCCGGTAACCTGATTTTGAACCACATTGAGGACTATGCATATTCCAGATATGAGATGGGCTATGCAGCAGCGGTTTCTGTTGTGTTGTTACTTATGATTGCGTTCTTCTCTAAGGTGGCAGGAGCATTGTTTACAGAGAAAGATTAAGGGGAGGCAGATATGGCAAGGTTAAAAGGAAAAAGAGTGAATCCAAGGTTTTTTTCCGTGGATCAGATTAAATTTTATCTTATATTGATACCAATCGCTGTACTTATGATACTGCCGGTAGTCTATATGGCAAATGAAGCTTTTAAGCCATTGGGCGAGCTGTATGCGTTCCCTCCTACTTTAATTGTAAAGGAACCGACGCTGAACAATTTTAAAAAGTTGTTTGAATTATCGGGCTCAACCGGAGTTCCTATGACAAGATATCTGCTGAATTCCATCATGATTACAGCGGTGACAGTGGTTTTAAATATTTATATTACTGTGGCATGTGCCTATGTATTATCAAAGAAAGGCCAGTACAAGGTGACTAAGTGGTTTTTCAGTATCAATCAGATGGCATTGATGTTTGTGCAGGTAGCGGTAACGGTTCCGCGTTACATCATGATTGTAAAGATGGGCATGATTGATACCTGGGGAGCTCACATATTCCCTCTGATTGCAATGCCGATTGGTATTTTCTTAATGAAACAGTTTATTGATGATGTGCCGGATGCCCTGATTGAAGCGGCGTATGTGGACGGTGCAGGTAACTTTACGGTACTTCGTAAAATTATTATACCGATGACAAAGCCTGCAATTGCTACGGTAGCCATTCTTACGTTTCAGGCTGCCTGGCAGGCTACGGAAGCATCCAATAATTTCATCACCAGTGATGTCATGAAAACGATTTACTATTATCTGAATGCATTACAGACGAACAATGCAGTAGCAGCACGAGGTGTGGTTGCTGCCGGAACAATTCTTTTGTTCCTTCCGAATTTGATTATGTTTATCTGTATGCAGTCGAGAGTAATGAGTACCATGAGCCACTCCGGTATTAAGTAAAGGAGGGCGCGCAGGTTATGAAAAAAAGAATTTGCAGCGCGGTATGCGCGTTTGTCACGGCGTTGTTGTTATTCGGAAATACTCTCGTGGCAGAAGCTTCCCAGACAACAACCTATACCTATACTGTCATCGACCGACAGGATGAGGAAGGGTATTTCTATTACACTCGTACACAGGATGCTTATATTCCTGAGAGAACCATCACTGAGATGGGACTCAAAGCTCCGGCAGATATGTACATTGATGATAACAACATCATGTATATAGCGGATACGGGAAACAAAAGAATTGTGAAGTATGAAATCGATACAGACACGGTATTGGAGGCATTCAGTTATTCTGATTTCCAGACACCTAAGGGAATCTGTGTGACGAAAAACGGCGATGTTTATGTTGCGGACAGTAAAGCAAAAGCATTGTTTGTATTTGATAAAGACTGGAACCTGATAAGGAAGATTGAGCGTCCGGAGGTGCCTGCTTTTGGTGATACACCATTTGAACCGTCCAAGGTTTCTGCGGATGAAAGCGGAAATATTTATCTGGTCGGTGAAGGCGTATACAGTGGTGTAATCCAGTTGTCGGCAAAGGGCGAGTTTTTAGGGTTCTTTGCGGTAAACAAAGCAAACTTAAGTGTGTTTGAGATGATTCAGTCGATTGTATTTACCAGAGAACAGCTGGCACGTCTGCTTGACAAAAACCCAACAACTTTTGCAAATGTGGCGTTGGATAATCGAGGAATTGTCTATACGGTGACACTTGGCAGCCGGATTGATCCGATTAAAAAGCACAAGACGAACGGCAGCAATATGTTTACGACAAGTGTGTTTGGCAATTCGGATATTTCGGATATCTGGGTGGATGATGATTTACTGATCTATACCAGTTCAAAAACCGGGTATATTGATGTTTACACACCACAGGGAGAATTGATTTTTGAGTTTGGCTCTTATATATCCAACGTGGATGTGGTGGGACTTTATACCTCTCTTGCTACCATGGCGGTAGACAGAGATGGCTGCATCTGGACCATCGATGGTATTAAGGGCTATGTGCAGTCGTATCGTGCGACGGAATATGCAGCTCAGGTATATAATGCATTGAATTTGTATGATGCCGGTTATTATGAAGAAGCATTAGAGGCATGGGAAGACGTGCTTGCATTAAACCAGATGTCTGTTATTGCACATAACGGTATCGGCAACGCTTATATGTCTCAGTATGATTATGAAAATGCAATGAAGCATTTTGAAGTTGCCGGAAATCACAGCAAGTATTCCGATGCTTTCTGGGAACTCAGAAATGTATGGCTTCAGAAGTATCTGGGATATATCTTTATCGGTGCTGCATTGCTGGCGCTTGTGGTATATGTAGTCGGCAAGCTGGATAAGGAGAAGAAAGTGAAGCAGATAAAGAGTGCAGCTTACCGGAAATTACTTCAGACAAGGGGACTCGGGGATACGCTGTATGCCTTTCGTGTGGCAAGGCATCCGTTAGACTCCTACTATGATATCAGGGTGAGCAAAACCGGTACGGTATTCGGAGCCTCCATGTTATATCTCCTGCTGTTTGTGTCCTTTATGCTGTATATGCTCGGAAAGGGATTCATTTATCAGTATTATGATGTGCAGGATTTAGACATCAGCTCGATTGTGGTTGGTTTTTTTGCAATTATTATTTTATTTGTAATTTGTAACTATCTGGTAACGTCCATTAATGATGGTGAAGGCAGCTTAAAACAGGTATATATGTTGCTTGCATATGCAAGTCTTCCACTGTCAATTGCCTTTTTGGGCGTTACGGCATGTTCCTATGTTGTGACAACCAATGAAGCGTTTTTCTTAAGCGTAGCACTGACAATCGGTGCGGTTTGGTCGGTTATTTTGTTGTATATCGGCTTACAGACGGTACATAACTATACAGCGAAGGAGACAATCAAAGCAATCCTTCTTACCTTCCTTCTGATTTTTGTCGTAGTGGTTGTTATAATGATTGTTACGATTATGTGGGATCAGGTATGGACCTTCTTAAGTACACTTGGAGAGGAGCTGACACAGAATGTATTGTAAAATGAATAAAAAGTTAGCGACTGTGCTGTTGGCAGGATGCATGCTGTGTGCTTTGGTGGTTCCGGCATCTCTTGCATTAGCAAAAGACACCGATGTGCGACAGAAACAGTCGACATATACAGCGAAGAAATACATTAACACAAACCGTGATACGAAGCTTCCGGAAGAGGAATTTGAAATCGTGCCGCAGAGTGTGGATGAATATGAAAAACTGTATGAGACCGGTTCGGCGATATACTATTTCCGTGATGACCGGGATATCATTGCTGTTTATGATAAGGAAAGCGGATATCTTTGGAAAACGGGTCTGGACAGTGAGACTTCAAAGGAATTAAAGAAACTTGCCAGAAATGCAGAAACAGAAGAGGATTTCCTGTGGCTGGAAGCAAATCCGATGGAAGAAAACTTAAATGAGATCTACACGGATTTTGCCAATTCTCTTGTTTCGATTGAGTACAGAAAAGTAGACAGCGTAGAATCCTTAAAGAAGGCATCCTCATCCTCTGATGATTCGGAGTCTACACTCAGTAAGGTGGCAGACAATAAGTTTTGCCTGAATGTTAACTTTAAGGAAATTGATTTGCAGCTAAAGGTATATATTACGTTTGGCGAAAAGTCGATTACTTATGACATCAAGTTTGAGGATATGACCGGTGAGGGCTTAGCTTCACTCACGGATTTGTATCTGACACCTTTCCTTGGCGCTAACGGCGGAGAAGTACTGAAGTTTAACCGTGAGAGCGGGGCATATGATATTCCTGCAAAGAAGGATACACCAAACGGATATGCGTTTCTTCCGGACGGAAGTGGTGCACTGGTACGTTTTAAGGATAATACGGTTTCCTTCCAGGGCTATGTTGGTGATGTTTATGGCAAGGATGTATCACAGGGTGAGTATTATTACAATACACTTTCGGATGCGATTGCATTAAAAGATCCCGTAATGCCGGTGTTTGGTGTGGCATACGGCAACAATCAGGTGGCATTTGTAGCTTATGCGGATGAAGGTGATGAGCATATGAGTGTCATGCTGACGCCGGAAGAAAATGTGACCTATTACACATGGACTTGTCCTAAGTTTACATACAACCTGAAATATTACAAGGTATATAATAAGGCAGGAGATGGATACTTCGCGCTGTTGGATGAGCCAAATCAGTTTGATATTTCCATGACATATGAATTTTTGACCGGTGACGGAAGCGGGTCTACAGAAGCGGCAAACTATGTGGGTATGGCTCTGACTTACCGCAATCATTTAATTGAGACCGGTGTGCTTTCAAAAGATGGAAATATGCAGACAGGTGACATTCCGATCCGTTTGGATTTCATTATGTCCGATGCAAAAAGCAGCGTGGTAGGTATGGAGAATGTAGTCGTAACGAAAGCAGAGGATGTAAGAACCATCCTGAATGACGTTATCGCATCAGGCATTACCAATGTTAATTCGGGACTGTCCGGATGGCAGAAAAAAGGCGTTTCTTTTGCAAAGCCATATACCCAGAAGTTTACTGCGTCTATCGGTACCAATAAAGAGTTTAAAGAACTGTTTCATGAGTTTGCAGAAATGGGAATTGATATTTCCTTCGCTCAGGATTATGTGACTATTAATGAAAGCATGCTGAATTATTACAAAACAGCGGTGCGTCACGTAAATTCATGGTATGTATTTGAAGACAGAAGTGCCTTACTAATGGATACTGTTCCGACGACTTATTTTGGATATGCAATTCCGACAAAGAGTGCAAGCTGGCTTACCAAGCAGTTTGATAAGATGAAGGAATACTCGCAGTCCATGACCGTACAGGGAATCGGAAGCATCCTGACCGGCAGTTTTTTGAATGATGATACTCTGTATACGGTGGATGATGCAGTTGCGTTATATCAGGAGACATTAGCTTCCATGCAGCAGGAGGTGCTCTTAAATGTAGAGGCACCGGGAAAATATCTGTGGCAGTATACGGACCGCTACTTACAGTCACCGGTCGGACATTCCCAGTATGTTTTTGAAACGGATGCAGTTCCGTTCCTGCAGCTTGTGTTAAACGGAACAATGGAGGTTTACGGACCATATGCCAACTTCTCCTTCTACACACAGTCTGACATTTTAAAGATGATAGACTATAACCTGTATCCGTCCTTTATATTGTCCCATGAGCCTTCTTACGAGCTTTCGGATACGGTAAGCTGTGACCTTTATTCCACAGAATATTCGTTATACGGAGAACTGATTGCAGAGGTTTATGGTAAGGTAAATGCGGCATTAAGTCCGGTGGCAGGATATCAGTGGACGAACAGAACGGTGATGGAAGACGGTGTGATTGTAAACCGATATGAAAAGGATGGAGTGGTGAAGGAAATTGTTATTAACTATACCTCCATGCCGGTAACTTATAGAAATAAGACGATTGAAGCATTAGATGCGCAGGTAGTCGAGTAAGGGAGGAAAAACAATGTCTGTAAAAAAAGCAAAAAAACAAAAAAAGAAATCCTTCCAGAGAAGACAGGACAAATTCGGCTACATATTTATGACCCCATGGATTTTAGGTTTTATTATCTTTGCCTTCATTCCGTTTGTCATGACGGCATATCTGAGCTTTACGGATGTAAAACAGGACATACGTGGTTTTAATATCAGTTTTGTGGGAATTAAGAATTACCGGGAAGCATTTTTGGTTAATACAGAATTTACGCCGGCATTGGTGGAGTTTTTGGCAATGATTATTCCTTATACCGTGGTAATTGTCATTATGGCATTTATTCTTGCTATGATGCTGAATTCCATCGTAAAAGGCAAATCGTTATTCCGTACCATCTATTTCCTTCCGGTAGTTGTATTATCCGGTCCGGTTATGTATCAGCTGATGAATCTGGAACCGGAAATTGAAGGTCAGATTAATCCTTTATATTATACTTTTGTAATACGTATGATATACAGCTACTCACCGGTAATAGCAGAAGCAATGGTTTCCCTGTTTGATAACCTTTCCATTATTCTTTGGTTTACGGGAATTCCGATAGTATTGTTTATTAACGGTCTGCAGAAAATCAACCCGAGTCTTTACGAGGCGGCAAAGATTGATTCTGCGACGAACTGGCAGATTCTCTGGAAGATCACAATTCCGATTATCCGTCCGACAGCACTGATCGTATCCATTTTTACGATTGTACAGTTAGGTGCTATGGATAATATCAATCCGGTGCTGGCACAGATTAAAGAAAAGACAGCGAATACAAGCGGCGGTTTCGGATATGCAGCAACCTTATCCTGGGTCTACAGTCTGATTGTGCTTGTAATTATTGGTCTTACCTTCCTTTTATTTAAGGAAAGAAAGATAAAAGAAACACACAAGTATTGGTAAAGGAGAGATAGAAGATGACAAAACGTATTGGAAAAATTGCCATATATTTTCTTTTAATATGTATTGGCTATATCTATCTGGAGCCAATCATTGAGATGATTTCAAAATCCATTATGTCTACAGAAGACATCATTGACCCGTCTGTAGAGTGGATTGCATTGCATCCGACGTTGAAAAATTTTTCGGTAGCTGCGAGAGTATTAAAGATACCAAAGAGTTTAATCAATTCCATCGGATTTTCGGCAGGACTTGCTGCGTTGCAGACAGTGGTGGCTGCAATGACAGGATATGCATTATCACGTTATAAATTCCGTGGCAAGGGCTTTTGGTTTGCCATGATTTTGCTGTCGTTCATTGTGCCGGTAACGGTGCTGATGATTCCGAGACTGATTATTTTTATCAGTGCGCAGAGCACCCTTGGAATTCAGTTCATCGGAACACCGCTTCCTCAGATATTGATGGCGGTTTTGGGGCAGGGTGTAAACGGAACGATTTTGATTTTGATTTTCTGGAACTTTTTCAATCTGATACCGTATTCTTTGGATGAGGCGGCAATGATTGACGGTGCCGGTGCATTCCGCGTATTTTATCATATCGCGGTCAGATTATCTTTTTCAACCGTACTGATTGTATTCCTGTTCGCTTTTGTGTGGAACTGGAATGAAACCTATCAGACAGCAACCTACTTAGGTGGTACGATGGATTTGCTGCCACTGAGATTGTCTACTTTTGACAGTATGTTCTCAAGCAATGCCTCCTCGGGTATGGGTTCTGAGGGAATGTATAAGATTAATGAAGCATACAAGATGTCTGCGACCCTGATTTCCATTGCACCATTGTTATTATTATATGCATGTGTGCAGAAGCAGTTTATCCAGGGCATTGAGAATACAGGTATTACCGGTGAATAAAAGGAAGGCGGGAGTATGAAATTGAAAAATTGGAGAAAGTTTTTGTCCGTCTGTCTTTTGGGTATGATGCTTGCGGCAACTGTGACCGGATGTGGGAACAATACTCAGACAGAAAACCCGGAGGAAGAAAGTCAAAGTTCTCTACAGGATCGTGTCGGCTCCAAAGTGCCGCCGGCATTTCAGAATAACAGCAGTGATACGATACCTGCCAATGTAAAGGCACAGGGTTTTACCTATGATTATAATAACATGGATTATCGTTTGGTGTGGAGTGATGAGTTTGATTACGAAGGCGCACCGGATGAAACGAAATGGAATTATAATGTAGGTGGTAACGGCTGGGGAAATCAGGAGTTACAGTACTACACCGACGAAGGGAATGCCTGGGTGGAGAATGGTTCGTTAATCATTGAACTTCGTAAGGAGGCAATGGGAAATAACGAATATACCTCTGCAAGATTGGTAAGCCAGGATAAGGGCGAGTGGTTATACGGAAAGATTGAAGTGCGTGCCAAATTGCCAACCGGCCTTGGAACATGGCCTGCAATTTGGATGATGCCTGCGGACAGTGTGTACGGGACCTGGCCAAAATCAGGTGAAATCGACATCATGGAGCACGTGGGATATGATCAGGGAAAAGTACACGCAACCATTCATACCAGTTCCTACTATCATGGAAAGAATACGCAGAAGGGTGGCACAATTTCTGTTGCAGACTGCAGTGAAGAATTTCATGTATACTCGGTGGAATGGCTGCCGGATAAGCTGATTTTCAGTGTGGACGGAAAGGAATATTTCACATTTAATCCGTCCTCTTATGTGACATATCCGACTTACGAAGAATGGCCGTTTGATAAGGAGATGTATCTGATTTTAAATATTGCCTTTGGCGGAAGCTGGGGAGGACAGAGAGGAATTGATGAATCACTGGAGTCTGCCCGAATGGAAATCGATTATGTGCGAGTTTATCAGAGCCCACAGATAAGCGATGTGGAAAGAGAGGATAAGGTAGTGGAGAATCCATTTTTAAAAGCAGACGGCAAGGTGCTCCGGGATGCTTCGGGTACAGGCGAAGTAGTTCAGTTAAAGGGCACCAATGCGGGTGGTTATCTGTTTCAGGAATTTTGGATGACGACAACCAATGCGACAACCAATGTAAAGGCGGAAGAGGATATCTATGCTGTCCTGACAGAGCGTTTTGGCAAAGAGAAGATGCTTGAATTAATCGACGCTTATCAGGATGCGTATTGGACAGAAGCGGATTTTGATTATTGTAAGGAACTTGGTATGAACTGCATCCGTCTTCCGTTCTGGTATCGGAATCTGGTCGATGAAAACGGTGAGTTCTATGAGAATTGTTTTGAACGAATCGATTGGTTTGTGGAAGAAGCAGCAAAAAGACAGCTTTATGTCATTTTAGATTTTCATGGTGCACCGGGTTCACAGAATGGCAGCGACCATTCCGGTAAGGATGGCGGAGACAGCAAAAAGGATGCGTCTGAGTTTTTCTTCGGGGATAATGCACAGGCGAACCAGGAGCTTTACTATAAGATATGGGAGGCATTGGCAGAGCATTATAAAGATAATCCGTGGGTGGCAGGCTATGATCTGTTAAATGAACCGTATTGCACCTACCGGTATAATTCCGGGCTTTCCGATAAGAAGCTCAGAGAAATGCTTTGGGAAATTTATGACGTTGCATATGACAAAATCCGTGCAATTGACCCGGATCATGTAATCATTATGGAAGCTACCTGGGATCCGGTGGACTTACCGAATCCGACCAAGTATGGTTGGGAGAATGTGATGTATGAATATCACAATTATCTCTATGATGATTATGATAATGCAAACGGACAACAGATTGCCAACATGAAGAAAAAGCTGAATGCTATCAAAAATGCAAATTATAATGTACCAAGCCTGCTTGGAGAATTTTCTTACTTCAATAATTTAACTGCCTGGGACGAGGGCATGGAGTTAATCAATGATACAGGTATCAGCTGGACGACCTGGACATATAAGGTAATCGCTGAGGATGGTACATGGGGAATACGTCACCAAAAGAATTACAGAGTTAATTTAGAGACATTTGAGTACGATGCTATTTTGGAGGCATGGTCCAAGGTGGGAGATTCGACAGAGAACTCCGGTCTTGCAAAAATTTTATCCAAATATTACAAGAAAGTATATATGACATATCAATAAATTCCGGTCCGGACAAGGAGGAAATGAAAAAGACATGAGTAAATACAGATTAGAAGGTGAACAGTTTCACATAAAGGATTATGAAAAGCTTCCTGCCTTTTCCAGTTTTCTTCCTGGTCTGGCAGGCGTTAGGGGGATTCCGCTCTGGGTGTTCTATACAAACAGAGGTCAGGGGATTAACAGCTTCGGTATCCACCACAAAGGAAATGCCATCATGGAGTTTAATCCGGCAAACACCGCATACGAAAACACCTCGGTAAAGGGTTTTCGCACTTTCTTAAGAAAAGATGGAGTATTTTATGAGCCATTCTGTTCCTACGATACGCAGGCAGAGCGAACCATGTGTGTGGAGAAAAACCGATTAGTGATTGAAGAAGAAAACAAGGCGTTCGGCCTTAGCATAAAAGTAACTTACTATGTGCTTCCGAAGGAAAGCATCGGAGCACTGGTAAGAAAAGTGGAACTTACAAACTGTTCCGGAGAGAAGCTTTCTTTGGAAGGCGTCGACGGACTTCCAAAGATTATTCCTTACGGAATTCAAAACGGACAGTTCAAGGAAATGTCCAATCTCTTTAAGAGTTGGACAGAGATTAAGAATATTGAGAATCATGCACCATATTATACGATGCGCGCTTCCAGTGATGACTCGGCAGAGGTATCCGAAATTAAGGGCGGATATTTCTACCTCACCGTAGCAGAAGGTGGATTGACTGAGGTAATTTATGATGCAGAGGTTGTGTTTGACTATGATACATCCTTGGTGACACCGGTCCTTTTTAGGGAGCAGGGTGTGGCAGGTGTCAAGGCACAGAAGCAGTGCTTTGCAAACAAGGTGCCATGTGGCTTTACCCCATTTGAGGTAACACTTGAACAGGGTGAGACATACAGTTTTACATCTTACATCGGTTATGCGGGAACGATGGACCAGCTAAATGAGTCAGCAAAGCGTTTTTGTGAAACCGGATATGCAGATAAGAAGGAGACAGAGGCTGTGGCAGTTGCAAAGGAACTGGTTTCTGATGTGGCAACCTCGACTGCAGATAAGGTATTTGATAATTATATAGAGCAGTGTTATCTGGACAATTTCCTGCGTGGTGGATATCCGTATGTTTTCCGCTCCAGGGAAAAGGATGCGGTGGTGCATCTGTTCAGCAGAAAGCACGGTGACCCGGAGAGAGATTACAATTTCTTCTCTATCGCAGGGGAATATTTTTCACAGGGTAACGGAAATTTCCGGGATGTGTGCCAGAACCGCAGAAGTGATGTGTTCTTCCATCCGGAAATCGGAGACTTCAATGTATGGAGCTTCTTCAACTATGTACAGATGGATGGTTACAATCCACTGGAAATCAGACCATGTACGTTCCATATAATTCCGGAGCAGAAGGAGGAAGCGCTTGCACTCATTCGTACTCAGGTAAAGGGAGACTCTACTCCTGTAGAGCGTCTGCTTGAGAGAAGCTTCACACCGGGACAGATTTGTGGTGCATTGGCTGAGAATGGCCTTGTTGCAGACAATGAAGAGGTGCTTGTTGCAGGCATTCTCGGACTTTGCAGAGAACAGTTGGAGGCTGGCTTTGGCGAAGGCTACTGGAGTGACCATTGGGATTACCTGATGGATTTGATTGAGAACTATCTTTTGATTTATCCGGATAAGAAGCAGGAGCTCTTACTTGGCAGAAACGATTACCGTTTCTATGACAGTGTGGGCTTGGTTCGTCCTCGTAAGGAAACTTACGTGCTCAGTAAGGGCAAGGTAAGACAGTACGGTTCCTTAAACCACAGTAAGGAAAAGGAAAGAAGAGAAGGCTTTGTGCCGGGCGGAACCAACTGGTTAAAGGATGCTTCCGGCAAGCCTGTAACAACGACTCTTCTTGGAAAGATGCTCACACTGGCAATGAATAAGTTCTTATTACTTGACCAGGAAGGCATGGGGATTGAGATGGAGGGCGGTAAGCCGGGTTGGAACGATGCGATGAACGGTCTTCCGGGACTCTTTGGCAGCGGTATGCCGGAGACGGTGGAACTGGCAAGATTACTGGACTTTTTAGATGAGAGTTTTGCGTGTGGAGATATTGTAGGAAATATTACCCTTCCGAAGGAATTGGTAGTTTTAATTGAAAATATTTCTGCTATACTGAAAGGAAAAGCGGAAATTTCTTCCATGGAATATTGGGAAAAGACAGCAATGCTTCGTGAAGAATTCCGTGCAGAGGTGGCATTCTGTGTGTCCGGTGAGATGGCAGAGGCAGATGCGGCATGGCTTGGAAAGGTCGTGGCAGATTGTCTTGCAGTGACAAAGCAGGGTATCGAAAAAGCATGGAAGCTTGGTAACGGTATTATGCCGACGTACCTGACTTATGAGGCAATAAAATACGAAGAGCGCAAAAATGAGGACGGCACAGCTTACATCACACCATACGGTCTTCCGGGTGTTACCGTATCCGAATTTAAGTGCCACGTGGTACCGGCGTTTTTAGAGGGACCGGCAAGAATGCTTGCAAGCGTACCGGGTATGGAAGCAGAAAAGAGAGCCATGTATGAAGCGGTAAAGTTAAGCGATATTTACGATAAGAAGCTTAAGATGTATAAGACCTCCGGTTCCATTGAGAGTGTTTCCATGGAGCATGGCCGTGTCAGAGCGTTTACACCTGGCTGGCTTGAGAGAGAAAGTGTCTTCTTACATATGGAATACAAGTATCTGCTCGGACTTCTTCGTGCAGGGCTTGTGGAGGAATACTATGAGGCAATGAAGGATGCGCTGATTCCGTTCCAGGATCCTGAAGTGTACGGAAGAAGTACATTAGAGAATTCTTCGTTCCTCGCATCCTCGGTAAATCCGGATGAAAAGGTGCATGGGAGAGGATTTGTTGCAAGGCTTTCCGGCTCGACAACCGAGATGCTCTCCGTGTGGATTACTATGTTCCTTGGCGATGGCGGATTTGCGGTGAAAAACGGAGAACTCACCTTTAGCTTACAGCCAAAGCTTGCTGACTGGCTGTTTGATGAAAAGGGTGAGGCTGCATTTGCACTGATGTCCCGTTGTCAGGTGGTATATCAGAATCCGGCAAAGAAAAACACCTTCGGTGACGGTGGTGCCAGGGTGGATGGCATGCGTCTGTATTATGCTGACGGACATGAGACCACGGTGGAAGGCAATTGCATTTCGGGTGTGGCAGCAGAGGAATTGAGAAACGGAAAAATAATGAAAATAGAGGCAACCTGCCGATAACAGACTGCCGGCAGAGGCAGGCGGCAGGTGCTTCCGGTAAAGATTACACAGAAAGAAAAGGAGTACAGCGATGGTAACGATTAAGGATGTGGCAAGAGAAGCGGGTGTTGCAATTTCTACGGTATCCAATGTCATTAATCAGGTGGATAACGTAAGTGAAGAGACAAAGCAAAGGGTCCTGGCCGCAGTGGAAAAGCTGAAATATGTACCGAATTTTAATGCCAGATCATTAAAATCCAATAAGAAGAATACGGTCGGTCTATTTCTCTCCAGTATCCAGGGTGATTATTACCGGAAGCTGGTACAGGCGGTGCATTTGCAGTGTAAAATGGCCGGTTATATGCTAAACATTTATGTCAGTAATGAAAACACCAGTGAAGAGATTTACGGCATGATTTTATCCTCCGGAGTGGAAGGTGCAATTATTATGAATGAGTGTCTGGATGACGATTACATCGAACGCATTGCCAGAACTCATATGCCGATGGTGTTTATTGATCGTAAACAAAGAGGAGAATACATTTCCAGCGTTGTGGTAGATAACTACACAGGGGCTGAACTTGCAATGGAATATCTGATTAAGCAGGGGCATCGCAGAATCGGGTATATCCATGGCATTGACAATATTGACGACAGGGAACGTTTTCAGGCATATTTGGATGTGCTCGGGAAGTATAACATTCCGGTGGAAGATGACTTAATCTTAACCGGTTATTTTGAAGAGGCAATTGCATTCAGTGAAATGAGACAGCTCTTCTTTAAAGGTGTTGAGTTGCCGGATGCGTTTTTCTGTGCCAACGATGAAATGGCATGGGGCTGTATTCGTGCACTTTCCGGAGTAGGTGTGCTTGTTCCGGATCAGGTAAGCGTAATCGGTTTTGATAACAGCATTCTTGCAGAGTTTTATCAGCCGGCACTGACAACGATTGAAAACCCGGTAACAGACCTTGGCACAAAGAGTGCACTGGAACTGTTCCGTATGATGAGAAAAGAAGGAGAATCTGAGGGCAGGGAGGTTAGCCTGGCATCATCGCTCATTGTCAGAGCTTCCTGTCAGGTAAGATTATGAGTTTAGGAGTGGGTCATGAAAGAAATAGAGTTTTTGGATCAGCATGGGAGCTTTAAAATTTCAGAGCCTCAGAATTTTAGTTATTCTTATTTTCCGGTAGCCGGAGATGGTCCTGCCGGAATGAAAGCATCGGTGACTCCGCTTCTGGGCGGAGATGCCAAAAGAGACCAGAATACATTTCTGTATGAGCCGGTCAGTGCTGAAAATCTGCATAATAACCGGAGCACGAGAAATTTTTGGTGCAAATTTGCAGAAGGCGGAGCATGGTCTGTAACAGGAAATTCCGCAGAGGCAGAGGCTGCAAAAGGAACACCGTCGGAGGAGCATTGTGAACTGACGGCAGGCTTTATGTGGCAGACCGTGGAAAGAACCTCTGAAAAACACCGGATGAAATCGGAAATCACGGTATTTGTACCGGTGGAATTGCCGGAGACAGAGGTGATGCTTGTAAGGCTTACCAATACCGGAACAGAGGAAAAGACCTTTGTGCCGATGACTGCCATTCCGATGTATGCACGTTCGGCCGACAACATCAGAGACCACAGACACGTGACATCGTTATTGCATCGTACGGTGACAAATGCGTTTGGTGTGGAAATTACGCCGACGCTCACCTTTGATGAACGGGGTCATAAGAAGAACCGGATGACGTACTATGTGTATGGCGCGGAGGGAACAGGAAAGACCATTGCCGGCACCATTCCTGCAACAGAGGATTTTATCGGAGAAGGCGGAAGCTTTACCAGACCTTTGGCTGTGTATGGGAATGTGCCGTATGTAACATCAGGTGCGCAGCTGGACGGCTATGAAACAATCGGGGCACTTGTGTTTGAAGAGTGCACTCTTTTACCGGGAGAGTCAGCAGAATTTGTTGTTTTTGCAGGCATGGATGACACCGGAAAAAGAGAAGAATTAAAAAAGAGAATAGAAGAGAGGACCTATGCCGACTGGCAGAATTCTCTTAAAGATACGAGGAACTATTGGCAGGAGCAGGTCAATGTGAGCTTCACAAGTGGTGACGCACGGTTTGACAGCTATATGCGCTGGGTGGCATTTCAGCCGATATTGAGAAGAATTTACGGCTGTTCCTTCCTGCCGCACCATGATTACGGGAAAGGCGGCAGAGGCTGGAGAGATTTGTGGCAGGACTGTCTGGCTCTTCTTTTAATGAATCCGGACGGAGTCAGACAGATGTTGTTGTCTAATTTTGAGGGTGTCCGGATGGATGGCACGAATGCGACCATCATCGGCGCAAAACCCGGCGAGTTTGTGGCAGACCGTAATCATATTACGAGAGTCTGGATGGATCACGGCTTTTGGCCGTTACATACCACACAGTTTTATATTCACCAGACGGGGGATCTTGATATTCTGCTTGAAAGGGTAGCTTATTTCAAGGACCGTCAGGCGGCAAGAGGCACGGAAAATGATGAACTTTGGAGCGAAGCTTACGGCACGAGACAGAAAGCCGAAAACGGAGTGATTGTTACGGGTACGGTACTCGAGCACATTCTGTTGCAGAATCTGACCGCATGCTATGATGTGGGAGAGCATAATCGCTTACTGCTCCGTGGGGCAGACTGGAACGATGCGCTCGATATGGCACCGGAACGTGGAGAAAGTGTGGCGTTTTCCTATGCATATGCAGGAAACTTGGGTGTGCTCAGTGGGCTTTTGGCGCGACTTTGTGAGAAGGGTATGAAAGAAGTTGAGCTTGCAAAAGAGATCGCGGAACTGCTCTGCTTTGATACAGAAGTGTTTAAAAGCATTACCGCAAAAAGAGAAAGGCTTGCTCGCTATTGTGAGAGTGTAAAGCACAATGTAAGCGGAGAAATAACGAAAGTTGCCATAGAAGAATTAATCTGTGGTCTGAGGAGGTTTGAGTTCTGGATGAAGGAAACCCTGCGAACGGAGGAATGGCTTTTGGGAACGCCGGGATTCTTTAACGGATATTATGACAATTACGGCAGACAGGTCGAAAGGAATCAGGCAGAGGATGTCCGCATGATGCTGACGGGGCAGGTATTTGCGGTGATGTCAGGGACTGCGGATGAGAGACAGATTGCAGAGCTTTTACAGGCGGCGGATTTGTATCTGTATGATGAGATGCGAGGCGGCTACAGCTTAAATACGGATTTTAAAGAAGTAAAGGATGACCTTGGCAGAATGTTTGGTTTTGCCTACGGACATAAGGAAAACGGTGCGGTATTTTCCCACATGGCAGTGATGTTTGGAAATGCACTATATCAAAGAGGCTTTGCAGAGGGCGGATATAAGGCATTAAGTGCCCTGTATCGGCAATCTACAAATGTAGAACGGAGCAGGATTTATCCGGGGATTCCGGAGTATTTCAATGACCGGGGCAGAGGAATGTATCACTATCTGACCGGCGCTGCGAGCTGGTATCTGATGACGGTGCTTACCGAAATGTATGGCATCAGGGGATGCTATGGTGATCTTGTGTTGGAGCCAAAGCTTCTGGCGGAACAGTTTGATGAAAACGGTGAGGCGGCGGCGAATCTTACCTTCGCAGGAAGAAAACTCTGCGTCATTTATCGGCAGGACGCAGGAGCGAGAGGAAAGGCTGCCAAAGAATGTACGCTTACCGTGTGTGCACATGGAAAGGTGTGGGAGCACGCATGTATTCCGAAAGAGGAATTGCTTTCCTGGGAGGAAGCAAAACGACATGAGATCGTAGTGACATTGCAATGAAAATGGAACAAAAATAAATATGAGTCTAAGGAGAACAAATCATGGGAATTCGAATTTTTGAAACCGACTATAATAACAATAAGTTCTGGGAAGAGAAAACTGAAATCAGCAACGGCGCGGATATGATGCGTGTGGTAAACCGTTATCCGGAGTGTACTTATCAGACCATCAACGGATTTGGCGGTGCCTTTACCGAGGCTTCCGGCTATAATCTTTCAAGACTTCCTGAAAACGTGCAGGAAGAAATTTTGGCGGCATACTTTGCGGAAGACGGCTTAAAGTATAACCTTTGTCGTACCCACATAGGCAGCTGTGACTTTGCACTTGATAATTATGCTTATGTGGAGGATGAGACGGATACAGAGCTGAAAACCTTTGATATCGGCAGAGATCATCAGTATATCATCCCGATGATCAAAAGGGCAGCCGGCATGATGAGCGAAGAGATGGTGCTGTTAGCTTCCCCGTGGAGCCCTCCGGCGTTTATGAAGACAAACGGAGAGATGAACCACGGCGGAAAGTTAAAGGAAGAGTACTATGAACTGTGGGCAAAGTATATTGCACGTTATGTAAAGGAATATGAAGCAATCGGCATTAAAATTTCCATGCTGACTGTGCAGAATGAGCCGATGGCGGTGCAGACCTGGGATTCCTGCATTTATGAGACAGAGGATGAGATGCGTTTTGTGAGAGACTATCTCGGACCGGTGTTGGAAAAAGAAGGTCTCGGACAAATCAAGATTTTAGTATGGGATCACAATAAGGAAATTTTATTTGACCGCGCCAAGGGTGTGCTTGAGGATGAAAAGGCAGCAAAGTACACCGCAGGTGTGGCATTCCACTGGTACAGCGGTGATCACTTCGAATCCGTTGCACTGGTGCGTGAAAAGTATCCGGACAAGGAGCTTTATTTCACGGAAGGCTGTGTGGAGTACAGCCGTTTTGCAGATTCCAATGAGGTTTATAAGGCAGAGATGTATGCCCATGATATCCTTGGTAATCTCCTTGCGGGTGCAAACGGATATATGGACTGGAATCTTCTCCTTGATGAGCTTGGCGGACCGAACCATGTAAAGAATTTCTGTGCGGCACCGGTGATGTGTGATACACAGGCAGGTACGATGGACAGGAGACTTTCTTATTACTACATCGGACATTTCAGCCGCTACATCAAGCGCGGAGCAGTCAGAGTGGCAACGACCAGATTTACGGATAAGGTAGAAGCAGTGGCATTTAAAAATCCGGACGGAACGTTGGTTACGGTACTCTTAAACAGAACAAATGAGGATATCTGGATGTCCGCACGTGTTGCAGGGGAAGAGGAAAAGGGACATTCCTTTGTGCTGAAGGCACACTCGATCTGCACGGTGGTGGAGGAGTAATAGATGATACCGGAAGGCTATACATTAGTTTGGGAAGATAATTTTGATTATGAAGGTCATTTAAGGGAAGAGGACTGGACGGCTTCCGTAGGTGAGCGCTGGGCAAACAATGAGCAGCAGGCATATACGGACCGGCTGACGAATGTGTATGTAAAGGATGGAGCGTTGCATCTGGTTTCTTTAAAGGAAAAGCAGGGCATCCGTGACTATACCTCGGGACGAGTGACAACCGCGGGAAAGCATTCCTGGCAGTACGGCTATTTTGAAATCTGTGCAAAGCTTCCGACGGGACACGGCTCCTGGCCGGCCATCTGGATGCTGCCGGATTCCATCGGTAACGGAAGAAACTGGCCGGAATGTGGTGAGATAGACATTATGGAGCACATCGGACGCAAGGAAGACAAAATCTGGTTCAGTCTGCATTCCGAGCGCCATAACCACACGAGGAAGGATACGAAGCAGTATACCATTATCAAGGATTACGAAAATGTGTGCTCGCAGTTCCACACCTATGGCATGGAATGGACCGAGGAGTACATCGAGTTCTTTGTGGATGGAGAAAGTGCCTGTATTTACCGGAAGTCCGATGACGAAGAGGATCAGAGCGAGGCAGCGTGGCCGTTTGATCAGCCGTTTTATCTGATTATCAATATCGCTGTCGGCGGAGGTCTTGGCGGAGAGATTGATGAGAGTGCGCTTCCGTATTGTATGGATGTAGACTATGTTAAAATATACCAGAGACTGTAATGGTTTGTAAGAGGGTGCCCCGGCATCCTCTTTTTCGTTGCATGGATTTCCCGAAAGACTACAAACAGTGCTTGAAGTCCATCGCATCATTTCCACCCCGTTTTCTACCGTCTGTCCTTCATTTTCCCGTAACTCGCAGTCGGCGGGAGTGAAAGTGTGTGTTAACAGAATTGACCGTAAAAAGCGTTCCGTGAACGCTTTTCAGAAAAACGCAGGAAGGCGCCTCTGAACAAACACGTTTGTTCAAGAGTGCCTTTCTACGTTTTATGAAAAAGGGGCTGTAAAAAAACAGTCATAAAGAAAAGTCGCTGTAGGCATAGTGCTT
>CAZIQL010000024.1:0-36529 GCA_964541485.1 uncultured Lachnospiraceae bacterium | reverse complement strand
CTTTATTTCAGGGATGACTCTGTCCTATTAAATCCGAATAAAAGTTTACACTATCAGTAAGTCATAATTTGATTGCATATTTTATGCAAAAGTAGTATACTATATTTAGGAATTGCGGTGGACATCTTCGGATTACACCTGGAAGAACCTGATGCGTCGGGTTCTTTTTTTGTTGGCCAGAAGAAAATTAGTGAGATGAAATAATAAGAATATGAAGTTGTGGAACCGCTTGATGCAATATGGTGTCAAGCGGTTTCTTGTTTTGTGAGTGTAGAAAATCCGGGCGTGTTTTTGTATAAAATGACGGAGAATTGACTGGTTATGTCGGTGTAAATTTGAAAGATCATTTATCAGACGATGCAATTGAGTTATTGAGTAAATGATGAATATAGAAAGGGGCTGATATCATGGGAATTAACAATAAAACAATTTTTGATTTGTTTGATTGTGATGAAAATGAAGAGAAGATGGAAAACCAGGAAGAAAATAACGAAGGATAAATAAAAGAACCGCTTGCTATGACGGAACGTAAATTGATGTTCCGGTCATGACAAGCGGTTTTGTGTTATTGACCGTTATTTAATTCAGCTACAATTTTTTCATATAGGTCATGGATAGAGTCTGGCGTTTCTTCTAACTCATCTGCAATGACATCCAGATATTTTCCTTTTAGAATTTTTGCACGAATTTGCGCGGACAGCAGTTCGATACGTCCTTCAATGCGTCCTTCAATACGTCCTTCAATGCGTCCTTCCTCAAGGCCTTCTTCTCTTGCTCCCTTTTTGAACGAAGCTTCATCAAATTCTGCTAAATACATGGCTTTTACCTCGCTTCTGTGTGCAATCAAGAAGTCGCGAAGAATATTTGCATCAATGCATTCCTCCACGGCTCTATCGACTGCATCTTCAATTGGCATAGTTTCGTGATACTTCTGTATTTTGCTGATAAGAGAAGTGTAATCACAAAGTGGCTTGCAACGAGAAAGCAACTCACGGTTGTCTTCATGATTTAGGTTAATCACAGTGGCAGTCCATTCAAATTCACCGCTGTCATCCGGGATTTGGAATGCATCCGAAAGACGAAGCTTTTCCAAGGCCGGTCTTTTGTCAATGCCGTTATAAAAGACGATATACTTTGGCGTTGGGATTTTGACCAGCTTTTTGAGATGAATATTTAGCTCGTGGGTTTTCAAATACTTTTCATAAAGACTGGAAAAGTAAAGATAACCGCGGAGCGGCATGTTTGGATTGTGCGTGGACTGTTGCTCGTATAAATTCATCCGATCAGCAATAATAAAGGAAAGATCGTTTTTCATTTTGATGTAAATGGCATCCTCGATAGTGGTAATTTCGAGATCATTTTCGTCAGTATAAGACGAGTTATTAAGCGCATTATAAAGAGCTAAGGTGTTGGACTTATTCTTTTCATCTGCGAAAAGAAGACGAAACACACGGTCTTTATATTTCTTATTAATTAGTGTCACGGAAACCTCCTCTTGTGTGGTCTGCGTAACTGAAAAATTCTTTCCTTGCTATTAGTATACTGTCAGAGCTCCTTTTTTGCAAGGAAAATCACAGGGTCATGGGTTGCTGTAAAGGAAATTTTTCAGTTTGGCAAAAGTTATGTCGAAATATGAATCGACGCTGGTTACATAAATACAAAACGTTTTGTAAATACAAGTATAATACGAAATAACGAAATACACAATAATTCCGGATGTAGAAAATCCGGGGGTATTTTTGTGAAAAATGACGGAAGTGTGAAAGGAAATTTCTGGGATGTTCGATGTGCAAGGTATACAAAAATAAGGCGAATTTTCGTGGATTATGCCGAGTGGAAATCGGAGAGAAGACGAGATATAATTGACATAAGAAAGAAATTGGAGAAGAGAAGGCTATTTGGTGTTAGGCCTTGTCCAAAATGGTATACACCTTAACCAAATTTTTATTGTCTAAATCATTAATTGTGATATAATAAAGAAAAAGACTTCTGAAACGGAAGTCTTTTTTAAAACCGGAGTTTCTACAAAAGTTTCAAAATGGAAAGGTTAAAATATTATGTGGATTGCAGATGGATGGAAAGAATATGAAGTGCTGGATGCGTCCGGCGGAGAAAAGCTGGAGAGATGGGGGAAGTACGTTCTGTTGCGTCCGGACCCACAGGTAATCTGGAATACGGAGAAAAAGATTCCGGAGTGGAAGAAGTTAAATGCGCATTATCATAGAAGTAATAAGGGTGGCGGAGACTGGGAGTTCTTTGATTTGCCGCAGCAGTGGGATATTCATTATAGGGATTTGACGTTCCATTTGCAGCCGTTTTCCTTTAAGCATACGGGCTTGTTCCCGGAGCAGGCGGCAAACTGGGACTGGTTCCGTACAAAGATTGAACAGGCAAAGAAGGAAAATCCGGACAGGGAGATTAAGGTGTTAAACCTGTTTGCATATACCGGTGGTGCTACCGTTGCGGCGGCGAAGGGCGGCGCGGCAGTAACTCATGTGGATGCGTCTAAGGGCATGGTGACCTGGGCAAAGGAAAACGCAGCATCCTCCGGGCTTGCAGAGGCACCGATACGCTATATCGTGGATGACTGCGTAAAGTTTGTGGAAAGAGAAATCCGCAGAGGAAATTTCTATGATGCGGTGATTATGGACCCTCCGTCTTATGGCAGAGGACCAAAGGGAGAAATCTGGAAGATTGAGGAGAGCATTCATGATTTTGTGGCTCTTTGTACAAAGGTGTTAAAGCCGGACCCATTGTTCTTCCTGATTAATTCTTATACGACAGGTCTGCAGCCGGCGGTACTCAGCTATCTGCTTGGCACGGAGCTGGTGACGAAATTTGGCGGAAAGGTTCAATCGGAAGAAATCGGACTTCCGGTGAAGTGTAACGGACTGGTGCTTCCTTGTGGTGCATCGGGACGCTGGGAGAAAAACTAAAGAAGAAATATAAGTAAAGTGAAAAATAAGATCTATGTAGCCGGGAACGCGGTGTAAGAAAGGCAGTATTATGAAAAAGATTATGGATGTATTACGTGGTGTATTGATTGGGATGGCAAATGTCATTCCGGGTGTCAGCGGTGGAACCATGATGGTTTCCATGGGAATTTACGATAAGATTATCGGGTCGATTACCCATTTCACAAAACAGTGGAAGAAGAGTGTCCTGACACTTTTACCGTATTTCATTGGTATGGCAATCGGTATCGTGGGCTCGGCATTTACGATTGAAAAAGCATTTGAGCATTTTCCGATTCCGACGGCGCTGTTGTTTATTGGCTTGATTTTTGGTGGCATTCCGATGCTTTATAAGCATGTAAAGGGTAGCAAGACAACAGTGGGACATGTACTGCTGTTTATTGCGTTTTTTGCATTGGTGGTAGGTCTTCAAATTCTGGGAAATCATGTGGGCCTGGAAAGAACACTTACTCCGACCGTGGTGAATTTTATCATTGCGTTTTTAATCGGAACGATTGCCGCTGCAACGATGATTATTCCGGGTGTCAGCGGTTCCATGGTTATGATGATTTTAGGTTATTATACCGCGGTTATCGGTCTGATTAATGATTTTATCACAGCACTTTTTCAGTTTGATATTAAGGCAATGTTTTCAGCGGCAATTATTCTGGTTCCGTTTGGTATTGGCGTGATTTTTGGTATTGTAGCGGTGGCTCATCTGATTGAATATCTGATGAAGCATTATGAGAAGGCAACGTATTGTGCAATTTTGGGACTGGTAGTGGCATCTCCGTTTCCTGTGTTCATGAATGCAGGGATCAGCGAAGCGACGATAGGTGCCATTGTGGCGGCAGTGGTGACATTTGCCGTTGGTTTTGTGGGAGCCTTAAAGCTGGGAGGAGAATAGCGTGTTTAAAAAGAAACTGGCATTTTTGCTTAGTGTTATGCTGGTGTTTTCCCTGATAGGTTATGCGGTATGCGTAACTGCGGGTTCCAAACAGATAGAGAAACAGGAGGGGGAGACTTGTGTTGTGTCCTCCTTTTACCCTATGTATATATTGACCAAAAATCTGCTTGCAGAGTCAGAAGGCATTGCGGTGGAGAATCTGACGGACAACCAGACGGGTTGCCTGCATGATTATCAGCTGACGGCAAGGGATATGAAGCTTCTGACGGGGGCGGATGCGCTGGTCATCAACGGAGCGGGCATGGAGCTTTTTGTGGAACGGATATTGGAGGAGACAGAGCATCTTCCGGTGATTGAAGCATCTGCCGGAGTGGAGCTGTTGACCGAGAGTGGACATACACATGAGGACGATGCGGAGGAGGAACAGGAGCCTTTACACACCGAGAATGGGCATGTCTGGATGGATATAGAGCGTTACCGGGAGCAGGCAGTAAATGTCTGCACGGAGCTTGTAACCCTGTTTCCGGAAGAAAAAGAGAATATATTAAATGCCTGGCGGGAGTATGATACAAAGCTGCTTGCGCTTTCGGGGGAACTGGAGGAATTGAGAGCGGAAACCGAGGGCAGGTATGTGGTAGTATTTCATGATGCGTTTGTTTATCTTGCTGACAGCCTTGGCATGGAGGTGATTTCTGTGCTTGCGCTGGATGAGGAAACCGTGCCGAGTGCCGGAGAAATTGCAGAAGTGATAGAGGAAATACATCACCATGGAGAAACATGGATTTTGATAGAGGAAGCATATGCTTCCCACGCGGAAAAGATTGTAACCGAGACAGGAGCAAGAGTGGTTTTCCTCGATCCGCTGGTGAGCGGAGACGGAACTGCGGACAGCTATCTTGTTGGGATGAAGAAAAATCTGGAGGCGCTGGTTGATGGCGAATTTTTTGAAAAAACAGAATAATGATAACACCATGCGCCCAAAGCAGGGGATCCGGATTCGGGGTTCTTTTGTGGAGGAAGAAAAGCAGGCGGTCTATGGGAAAAGAGCTTATCGCAAGCTGCCAAAGACAAAACCGTGCGGGTTCCATCGGGTTATGATTGAAAACCTGCGGGTGAGAGCCGGAAACACAACGATTATTGAGGACTTGAGTCTGGATATTGCCTGCGGCAAGCTGACAGTCATCATCGGAAAAAACGGTGCCGGAAAGTCGACACTGATTAAGACGATTTTGGGCGAGATTCCGCACGAGGGAACGATTGAGTTCCGTGATTTAAAGGATAACACCATCGGAAACTTAAAAATCGGATATGTGCCGCAGCAGTTAAATATTGAAAAAAATGCACCGGTCAGCGTGTATGATTTGGTGGCGGGCTATACAAGCCGTGTGCCGGTATTTTTAAGAAAGAGCAAAAAGCTCTATGAAATGATTAAGGAAAGACTGGCGCTGTTTGACGGGGCAGACCTGATTGACAAGCAGCTGGGAGATTTGTCCGGGGGCGAATTGCAGAGAGTGTTGCTTACGATTGCATGTACACCGGTGCCAAACCTGCTGATTCTGGACGAACCGGTGTCCGGAATTGACTTTAACGGCCGTAAGCTGTTTTATAAGATTATTAATGAATTGAAGCTACAGTATGACATGTCGATTATTCTGGTGTCGCATGATTTGGATCTGACGAAGGAATATGCAGACAGCGTCGTGTTGATTGACAAAACCGTCTTAAAGGAGGGCACACCGCGGGAGGTCATGGCGAGTGCGGAATTTAAGCAGGTATTCGGGTACCTGAGTGCCAAGGAGAAGGAGGAAGAAGAATGTTAGATTTTTTGGAACTCCTTCCGTTTGAATTTCTGGAATATGACTTTATGAAGTATGCCCTGGTAGCAATTCTGATTATCACACCGCTTTTTGGAATTCTTGGAACGATGATTGTCAGTAACCGTATGGCGTTCTTTTCGGATGCATTGGGACATTCGGCATTTACCGGAATGGCAGTCGGTATTCTGTTTGGAATTACGGATACGAGCATATCCATGATTGCTTTTGCAGTGGTCTTTGCTTTATTGTTAAATTATATCCGGCACAAAAACATCGTGTCTTCGGATACGGTTATTTCGGTGTTTTCTTCTTTAAGTGTGGCAGTTGGATTGGCGATTCTTTCCCGGAACGGCAATTTTTCGAAGTACTCGGCATTTTTGGTGGGAGATATTTTAAGCATTACCCCAAAGGAAATCGGGAGTCTGCTTTTGACTCTGATTGTGACATTGATTTTCTGGTGCGTGGCATATAATGGATTACATAGCATCGGCATTAACCGCAGTCTTGCAAAGAGCAAGGGGATAAAGGTGACGCTGCTTGATAATGCATTTGTGGTGCTGGTGGCAGTGATTGTCATGCTTTCTATCCGCTGGGTCGGCATTCTGATTATCAATGCGCTTTTGATTCTGCCTGCGGCAGCAGCGAGAAATCTGGCGTCAAACAGCAGGGAGTATCATCTGTTTTCTGTGATGATTTCCGTGTTTTCCGGAGTGCTTGGTCTGATTTTATCGTACTACCTGAATGTGGCGGCAGGACCGATGCTGGTGATGATTGCTGCGTTGTTTTTCTTTGTTACGTTTCTGGCAAGGAGGTGGAAGTAGCACATGGAAGATAAAAAAATTTATGCAAGGGTTTTGGTGAACTTTTTATTGACGGTAATCGGTATTTTATTGGTAGTGTTTTTGCTGCCAAAGGCAATCCGCTTTTTCCTACCGTTTGTCATTGCCTTTTTGATTTCCTCCATTGCCAATCCGGTGGTACGGTTTATGGAAAAGAAAATTAAGATTGTCCGTAAGACGAGTTCAGCTATTATGATTATTCTGGTACTTGGCGCTGTGGTAGGCGTACTTTATCTGGTGATTCGGTTTTTGATTGACCAGATTGTAAATCTGTATGCAGACCGTTATCAGATTTATAATGAGATATCGGTGGTGTTAGAGAGCTTCGGCGGAAGGCTGGAAGGACTGTTTGAAATCTTACCGGGAGATATGCAGGTGTCTTTAAGCAGCCTGAAGGAAAGTTTAATCGCCTGGGCAGAGGGATTTTTAAAAGGCATTGAGCTGCCGTCGATTGCAGTGGCAGGCGGTTATGTCGGAAGCATTGTAGAAGTGATTTTTACGGTGGTTATTACGATTCTTGCGGCATATTTTCTGACGGCAGAGCATGATAATATCGGAACCATGCTAACCTCGGTGCTGCCGAAATCCGTGATTAAATATTATGACATGGTGACATCTACCTTCAAGCATGCGGTGGGCGGATATTTTAAGGCGCAGTTTAAGATTATGCTGATTTTAATGCTGGTGATGTTAGTGGGCTTTTTGATTATCGATGTGGACTATGCGCTTTTGTTGTCCTTTGTCATTGCCTTTTTGGACTTTTTGCCGGTGTTTGGTACCGGAGCGGTATTCTGGCCGTGGATTGTGGTTGATGTCATTATTGGGAAATATAAAGAAGCAATTTTTCTTGGAGTTTTGTATCTTGCCTGTCAGCTGATTAAGCAGCTGCTCCAGCCAAAGATGGTGGGTGACAGTGTGGGGATGAATCCGTTGGCTACCCTGATTTATATGTATGTGGGATATCGCCTTGGTGGATTTTTTGGTATGATTATCGGTATTCCGATTGGTATGATTTTGGTCAGCTTTTATAAGGCAGGTATGTTTGACCAGCTGATTAAGGGCTTCAAGATACTGGCTGGTGCCGTGAATGACTTCCGAAAATACTAGAAGGTTTAAGTGAAGAATATGGAGACAACGAAGGAAATGCTGCTCTCGATGATGCAGCGCTATGAAATAGGGAAAAAACCGCTGGCAAAGCTTCTGGGCTGGGGCGAGACCACCGTGATGCGTTATCTGGACGGAGTTGAGCCAAACGCGGAGTTTTTGCGACGGCTTGAAGAGCTTTCCGTGAACCCGTGGGAATATGCAATGCTACTGGAGCGAAACGGGGATGTGCTGACCGGGGCGGCGTACCGGAAGACAAAAAAGGCAGTGTACCGTGAGATTTTTTGCGATCGTTCGACGGAGGCAATGCAATATGTTGTGTCGCTGGCAGATGGTGATATTGCACCGTACCGGGTAATTGCGGTGCTGTATTATGCGCAGGTCTGTTCTATGGTACTGCGTGGGCTCCCCTTGTTTGAAGAGGACGCGGAGTTTGCAGTGAAGGCGGGTGTTGTGTATCCGCGATTGTATCGTCAGATGAAGCTCTACGGAGTGCGGACGCTGCATCCGGAGGTTTCTACGCTGACTGCGGAGGAGCAGGAATATATCCGGGCGGTCTGGCAGGTGTTAAACGGCTACAGCCCAAATGCAATCAAAACAGTACTGGTTCGTGATAAAAAGCGAATCCGGAGACATTTAAAAGAACAAGCAGATAAGATGACAGCAGAGGAGATAAAACGACAGTATGAGACCTTATTCCGGAAAAATAATGTGGAGACGCCATTGCAGTTGAAACAGTTTTTTTCCGCTTCCCTCAAGGAGTAATATCCTTGTTTTGGAAGAGAGATGTTCTTGCTTTATAAGTAAATTTATATTATGATAAGAGTGAGAAGTACGAAGGAGGAATACGGAAGATGCGTCCATATAGCATAACCATCGAGCAGGTCCAGCAGGGAATGATTACAGTAGACGATGTACTCAGTCCGTCCGGGCAGCTTGTTGTTCCAAAGGAAACGATGTTAAACCCGCGCCTGATTTCACGATTGAAGTTATATAATGTGAAAAGACTTTACGTGATGATTCCGGATAATGTTGCGACGGAGTTAAATAAAATTACTCCACTGACCGCGGTGAATCCGATTAAGGTATCGCGAGAGTTTAAGGTGTTCCGTCATTCGTACGAAGAGATGGCAAAGAACCTGGAGGAAGCTTTCCAAAAGGTAATGGCTCATCCGGATATGAAGCAGGATTATTCCGGCGTGGTGAACCAGGTGTTAAACATTGCCGGTACAGTGAAAAACACCATGCATTTGATGGACACGCTGCAGTGCTTAAGAGAGTACAGTGATACGGTGTATATCCATTCCATCAGTGTGGCGCTGATTTCCTATGTGATTGCATCAAAGAAGAAATATACGTCGGGTGAGTTGAGATTGCTGATTACGGCGGCTTTGTTCCATGATATTGGAAAGATACATATTCCAATCGAAATTTTAAATAAGCCTTCCAAGCTTACGCCCGCGGAGTTCGAACTGGTAAAGAAGCATCCGCAGTTAAGCTATGAGATTTTGAAAAAGGCACATTTTCCGAGCGAGGTGTTATTGCCTGCGCTGTTGCACCATGAGCGTTGTGACGGTTCCGGATATCCGTCCGGTGTTATGATGGAGAAGATTCCGGAATTTGCAAGAATTATTGCAATTGCAGATGTATATGATGCGATGACGGCAAGACGTGCTTACCGTAATGAGATTTGTTCTTTTGACGTGATTGAGGATTTTGAAAATTCAGGATACCAGAAATTTGACACGGCACTTTTGATTCCGTTTTTAGACAGTATTGCACAGTCTCATATCAATGTAAAGGTACGGCTTTCGAATTCCCTTGTCGGAACAATTGTTATGATAAACCAGCATAAGCTGTCAAAGCCGGTGGTGAATGTAGACGGCATGTTCCTTGATTTGTCTAAGGAAAAAGATATTTCAGTCATCGGATTGTTATAAACGTAAGGAGGTTGCTGCGGCAACCTCTTTTTTGCATTTCAAAAGCGTTTGCGGAGAGGGAGATATATGAAATTTATACATTTGGCGGATGCGCATCTGGGAGCAGAACCGGAGAGCGGAACGCCGCTAGGACCAATCAGAAAAAGAGAAATATGGGATGCATTTCGTGATGTGATAGAGACATGCGAGCGGGAAAAAGTGGATCTGCTTTTGTTGCCGGGTGATTTGTTCCACGGACAGCCACTGCTACGTGACGTGAAGGAAGTGGATTATCTGTTTGCGTCTCTCTCAAGGACGAGAGTGGTGATGATTGCGGGAAACCATGACTGCCTGTTGCCGACGTCACATTATTATGATGTGACATTCAGTGATAATGTAACCTTCTTGATGGATACGGAAGCAGACAGTGTATATTTTGCGGATTTAAACACAGAGGTGTTTGGACTGAGCTATGAACAGAAGCAGATAGCGGAAGCCAGATATGACAAGCTTACGGTAAGGGATAAGTCGCGGATCAATATTTTGATTGCGCATGGTAATATTTCCGGCGGGGATAAAAGCATTCCGATTCACCGTGCGGCGATTGAGGAAGCAGGATTTGACTATGCCGCACTCGGACACATCCATACTCGGTTTGATATCAGCAACCGGATTGCTTATACCGGTGGGTTTGAACCGTTTGAGAGAAAAGAAAGCGGTCCAAAGGGCTATATTGCCGGTGAGATAAAAAAGACCGGAGAGCAGTCGGAGGTGCACTGGGAGTTCGTGCCGCATGCGGGGAGAGAGTATGTGCCGATGCAGGTGGAGGTGACGGCGCAGACAACGGAGCTTTCCCTGTGTGATGAGCTGTGGGAGAAGATGACAGAGCGTGGAACGAAGCACATGTATCTGATAAAACTGACCGGAAAACGGGCAACCGAGATTGTGTTTGATACGGACATGATTATGGGAAGAATATGGAACAGGGGCGGATATTTGATTGAACTAACGGATGAAACGGTGCCGGATTTTCCAATAGAGGAATTATTAGAAAAGCACCGGGATGATTTTGTCGGGAAGTATATCAAACGGCTAATGGAAGAAGAGGATAAAGGGATTGCAAAGAAAGCGGTAGAGTATGGATTGCTTGCTTTGCTTACAGAAAAATAACCGAAAACAGATGGAGAAGAAGCATGATAATCAGAAAGCTGATGGTAGAGGATTTTGGAAAATTTCATCAGGAAGAGTTTGTGTTTGGGGAGCGGATGAACGTGGCGACCGGGGCAAATGAAAGCGGAAAGACAACACTGAGGCATTTTCTGTGCGCCATGCTGTATGGTCTTGAGAGAGAGCGTGGACTCCGGGCAAGAAAGGATGAGTATACGCGTTACAAGCCATGGTATCACGGCAGGTTCCAAGGAAGCATGGAGTTTGAGGCTGACGGCGTATTATACCGGTTGTCACGGAATTTTCTGACAAAGGAAGTCCACCTGCTGAACCTGCGGAACGGACAGGAGGAACGGGAACCGGAGGCGTATTTGCGTGGACTTGGACTGGTGTCGGAGGAAGTGTACAGGAACACCTACTGGATAGGAAATGAATGCCGGACGGAGGAGGTCCTGGCAGAAAACTATCGGAATCATATGGCAAACTATGCCCATACCGGTGGAATGAATCTGAAGCTTTCGGAGGCGGAAGAAAGATTAAAGAAGCAAAAGCGTGAGGTGGAAAAGCGGATTCCGGAGCAGGAGCTTTTAGCCTGTATGGAGCAGATTTCGGCACGCAAGGAGTTTGAAGAGAGGCTGTATAGGGAGTCGGAGGAATTAAAGACGCTGGAACAGGAGTATAAAGCGGCAGAACAGAAGCTGAGTGCAATGCAGAAGGAACTGGAGGAATGTTACGGAAACATCCAGGAAGCGGAGAAAAAACAGGGAAAACAGCAAAGAGGCGAGTGGATTCTTCTTTTGACAGTAGTCCTGGGAGCATTGCTTTTGGGTGTGTGCGGAGGTCTGTTTACTACGTTTTCACTTCCGGGAGCCCATGTAATAAAGTGGATTGGCGTTGCAGTGATGCTTCTTGGGGCTGTAATTTCGCTACCGATGATTCTCAGAAACAGAAAGCATGGGAAAAAGGAAGAGGAAGACAGGGCAGAGCATTTGCAGCGGAGTATCAGCCGTGGTTTTGAGGCGGTAAAGGAGATTTTGCCAAAGATAGAGAAGTGTCGCGTTTTTATGGAGCAGACGGAAGAACGGCTGAAGGAATGCGAGTCCGCAGCGAAACAATATGAGATGCTGTTCCGCAAAAAGGCAGAATTGGAGAAGGAAATTGCAGCAATTACGCTTGCCATAAAAGCACTGGAAGAGATTTCGGTGCAGATGTACCGGGAATATGGTGACGGTTTTTATCGGAAGATGTCTGAGTATGCAAGGGATTTTACGGACCGTGCTTATGAGAGACTGGTAGCAGACGAGGAGCTTAGGCTTAGGGCGATTACAGCTGACAGAAGTGTAGAGGTGCCGGATGTCAGCCATGGAACGGGAGAACAGTTTTACCTGGCACTCCGGTTTGCAGCAGCGGATGTCTTTGACCCGGAAAAGAAAATCCCGGTGATTCTGGATGACAGCTTTGCGGCATTTGATGAGCAGCGGCTGGAGTCAGCGTTACTATCTCTGGAACAATCCGGCAGACAGCTGATTATTTTTAGCAGTACGGGAAGAGAAGAACAGACGTTAAGGCGGATGGGAGTATCCTATGAAGAAGTTTTTAAAAAAATTGGGGAAAATACTGTGGAACGGGATTAAGCTTTTGATTGTCCTGGTGCTTCTTGCGGTTCTGGTTGTGGGATGCTGGCTCTATTTCAAGTATGCAAAGCCGGTGCTTGCGTTAAAGGCGAGGGCAGAAAAAATTGCATCGGAATCGGTGAGAGAGGACTTCTCTACGGGGCTGACCAGCATTGTTTATGACGGAAACGGTGAAAAGATTTCTTCCTTGCGTTCGGGAAAGGATGCGTATTATTTAAGCTATGAGGAGCTCCCGAAGGCGGCAATTGATGTGATGCTTGTGACAGAGGATAAAAAGTTTTATTCCCATGAGGGAGTTGACCTGATGGCCAATGTCCGCGCGTTTTATTACCTGATTAAGAACAAGGGTGAGATTACGCAGGGCGGCAGCACGATTACACAGCAGCTGGCAAGGACGGTGTATCTGACCAATGAGGTGTCGTATGAGCGTAAGCTGGTAGAAGTGTTCCTTGCGTGGGAACTGGAGGAACTGTATTCTAAGAAGGATATCCTGGAATTTTATCTGAACAACATTTATTTTGCGAACGGGTTTTACGGAATTCAGGCAGCGGCAAAGGGGTACTTTGGGAAAAGCGTAAAGGACCTGTCTTTGTCGGAAACGGTGTTTCTGTGTGCAATTCCAAACAATCCGAGTCTGTATGATCCGTATCTTCGGCTGGAGAAAACCGTGGAAAGAAGAGACCGAATGCTTCTTCAGATGTTACAGGATGAGAAAATTACACAGGCAGAGTACGATGCGGCGGTTGCGGAGGAAATCATACTGGCAAAGAGCAGTATCACCCGGCATAATTATGTGGAAACCTATGTGTATTACTGTGCAGTACGTGCACTGATGGAGGCGGATGGGTTTACCTTCCGTACGGTGTTCAGTAATGAGGAGGACCGGGCGGACTATGAAAGCCGGTACGAGGCGGCCTATGTGTATTGGCAGCAGAAGCTTTACACAGCAGGTTATCGCGTATATACTTCCATTGATCTTAGTGTACAGGAGCTGTTACAGGAGACGGTAAATGAGGAACTGGCAGAATTTGAGGAGGTCAGCGAGGAAGGTATTTATGAGCTTCAGGCATCGGCTGTGTGTATTGACAATGAAAGCGGCAGGGTCATCGCGATTGTCGGCGGACGGGAACAGGAGTATGCAGGCTATACGTTAAACCGTGCCTATCAGAGCTTCCGCCAGCCGGGCAGTGCGATTAAACCGCTGATAATTTATACGCCGTGGTTTGAACTGGGCCTGACGCCGGAGGATGTGGTAACGGATGAAAAATTTGAGGGAGGACCGGTCAATGCGGGCTCCTACCTTGGAGAGATTACAGTGCGGACGGCAGTGGAAAAGTCACAGAATACGGTGGCATGGAAGCTGTTTACGGAGCTTACACCGGAGGTTGGACTGTCCTATCTTACGAAAATGAAATTCCGGAAAATTGTAGCATCGGATTATGTGCCGGCTGCATCTCTGGGAGGTTTGACGTATGGTGTCAGTGCCCTTGAGATGACAAGCGCGTATGCGGCACTGGAAAATGACGGTGTCTACCGGGTGCCGACCTGCATTGTGCGGATAACGGACAGTGATGGAAATGAAGTGGTGTCCGATCAGATGACGGAAATTAAAGTATATGAAGAGAATGCGGCACGTACGATGACAGATGTGCTGCGTGGCGTTCTGACAAACGGAACCGGACGGAAGCAGAATCTGAAGACAGCCATTGCGGCAGGAAAAACAGGAACGACAGATAATAAGAAGGATGGCTGGTTTGTCGGATATACCACATATTATACAACCGGGGTATGGGTCGGGTGCGATATGCCAAAGACGGTTTCCGGTTTATCGGGAAACACTTATCCGTTGTATATATGGAAGAGTTTTATGGATGAACTGCATGAGGGACTGCCGGTGGAAGAATTTGCGCCATATGAGAAGAAGGAGCCACTGTTTTCACCGACACCGACGCCGGTAGAGACAACGTCTCCGGAACCAACCACGGAACCGGAAGCAACGGACAATCCAACGCCAACGGGAACCGATGGAAACCGGTATCAGGTGAGCCCGGTACCAACACCGGAAGAGGATGAGGAAGAATTTGATCCGACAGAGGATCCAAGATAGAAGTAAATTGAGCGCCCCGGAAATGACCAATGTTATTTCCGGGGCGCTCTATTGGATGGGAAAGACTAATTGTTCTTTTTTGCGTCGTTGTATTTGGCAATACACTTTTGAATGCGTTCCGTAGGAGTTAAGAATCCGCTGATGGAACCGTCATGGTTTAAGGTGTCGATTAAGAGAGCAATGTATTTGCTCATGTCGGCACTGATGTAGTACGGACGGGATAATAATTCCTCGGACTGATAAATCAGGTTTGTGGTTACGATGCGGTCAATGAGACCTTCTTCGTATGCTTTATCAAACTTTGCAAAGCCGTTTGTGAAAAGACCGAAGGTAGAGCAGATGAAGATTCTCTTTGCCTTACGTGCTTTTAATTCCTTTGCGGTGTCTAACATGCTTTCACCGGAGGAAATCATATCATCGATAATGATAACGTCTTTTCCTTCTACGTTGCTTCCTAAGAACTCATGGGCTACGATCGGGTTGCGTCCGTTTACGATGGTAGTGTAGTCGCGTCTCTTATAGAACATACCGACATCGGCACCGATAACGTTTCCGAAGTAAACTGCTCGTCCCATCGCTCCTTCATCCGGGCTGATTACCATGGTATGTGCTGCGTCCATGGTGATATCAGGAATGTTGCGGAGGAGAGCCTTGATAAACTGGTAGGTAGGAAGAACATTTTCAAATGTCTTTAATGGAATTGCGTTCTGTACACGCGGGTCATGCGCATCAAAGGTAATGATGCTGTCAACACCCATGTTGACAAGCTCCTGTAGGGCAAGAGCGCAGTCTAAAGACTCTCTTGCGCTTCTCTTGTGCTGCCTGCTTTCATAGAGGAATGGCATGATTACTGTGATACGGCGGGCTTTACCATTAACTGCTGCAATAATACGCTTTAAATCTGCAAAATGATCATCCGGGGACATGTGATTTTGCTGACCGCAAACCGAGTAGGTCAGGCTATAATTGGTGACGTCAACCAGGATGTATAAATCATCACCACGGACAGTTTCGCGAATGAGACCTTTTGCTTCACCGGTGCCAAATCGCGGACAGGTACTGTTAATCAGATAGGAATCTTTTTTGTACTCGGTAAAGTGAATGGTGTCATGGTGTTCATGTTCACGTTCGTTTCTCCAGCTGACGATATAGTCGTCTACCTTGCTGGCAATTCCTTTGCAACTTTCCAGAGCAATAATTCCGAGTTTTCCAACCGGGATGGTTGCTAAGTAGTCTTCTTGTGGCATGATAAAGTCCTCCATTTAGTGAATTGTTTTATAAAATTTTATACAAAACGGTGTTTTGACCGTGTATATCATAGTCTTAGAGCCGGATTTTGTCAAGGCTCAACCTTTTTTTTCAGACGAATGTCCTCACCAAAAAAGAGGAGAGGTTTGTAACTGCTGAAGATACGGGAAAAGTTTCGTTCGCCGTACTGGTTTTTCAGTTCCTGCACACCAAGGTTGGTAGAGATAATGGTGGAACGGTGGTTTAAAAACCGTTCGTTGATGCAAAGACTCAACCGGGACATAGTAAATGCGGTAGCAAGCTCTGTGCCAAGGTCATCAATAATCAGTAAGTCACAATCTAAAATGTGCTCGGAAGAAGCAGAAAGCTCTTTGTCCTCTTCGCGGAAGGATTTGCCGAGAATATCGAACAATTCGTATGCGGTAAGATAAAGAACCGTATGTGCCGAGCCGAGCAGCTCCTTTGCAATGCAATGGGAGAGGAAGGTCTTTCCGAGTCCCGGTGCTCCGTACAGAAGGAGATTCTGAAACTCCCGGTCGAACTCATCGACAAAGGAATGTGCAGCATCCAGATTTCGATGCATATTCTGACGGGCAGTTGTATTTGTCTTGGAATCGATGACGGTGTCATCGTAATAGTCCAGCGAAAATGTCGCGAAATTTTCCTGCTCCGTCACAGAGGAGAGGTTGGACTGGGCATAGAGTAAGTCAACCACTGCCTGCTTGAAACAGTGACAGCGTTCATCACCGATGGAACCGGTATCTTTGCAGTCCGGGCATACATAAGCAGGCTCCAGAAAATCCGCCGGATAGCCGTGAGCGGTAAGAAGGGCTTCTTTCTGTTTTGAGAGAGCTGCATTTTTCTCACGCAGGGAGGCAAGAGCGGTATCAGGGTCCGTTTCTGTGCCGAAATACAGGGACATTCTGGCATACTGCAGGGAATTTTCAATAATCTGTCCCTGAAGTGCTGAATATTCCGGAAGCTTTTCTTCGATTTCTGCCTGACGCGCATCAAGGAGTGCGCGGGTAGCGGCCTGTCTGGCGTCATAGGTCCGCATGATGGTGTTGTACTGGTAATTTTTCAATGCCATAGTAATGTTTCCTGACTTTCTCTACATTTGTAATAAGCGTTTCTCCAAGTCGGACAGCTCTTCGCCGGAGTATTGACGCTGTGGATAACTGTTATAATTTCCGGCAGATTTGGTCATAGCGGTAAGAGTGCGTGCCGGTTCGGCAGCCTTTGACTGCCGCTCATGTCCTGCATCAAGTGCTTTGATATCTGCCATGGAGGTAACACCGGAGCTGTGCCAGCTTTCTATAATGCGGTCAGCATATTTGAAGTCCGGTTTTCCTATGTTCAGAATGGTGCGGTTGCAGGCTTCCTCGATTATCTGAGGGGAGAGCCCGTAGGAACTCCACTTTTTCACAAAGTCGCGCTCCGGGCCAATCGGAAGACGGCCGAGGGAAAAGCCTTTGTTGACTGCGTTAAAGCAGGCATCGTAGGTGAGACTGTATTCCTGGGCTTTTGCTACGGTGTCAATGCCGTCCTTGTGCCAGGAGATGGCCACCTTTTCTATGTACTCGCACTTCTTTTTGTTTTTGCTGATGCAGTATTCGTATAAATGCAGAATCAAATCTGCAGAAAAATGAAGTCCTTCCTGCAGGTAGGCAACCAGGTTGATGTCCTGCGGAGTCAAAAGCCGTTCCAGATAGAGCTCCACGGCATTTAATACAAAGGAAAGATCACTCTTTGAACGGAGCTTTTCAAGCTCTGCTTCCGTATAAACCGGACGCTTGTACAAATCTTCGGCGGAATCTTTTTCTGCCGGAGACTGCATGTCCCTACGGTGCTTTTCAAGAGAAATTAATGTGCCGGTGGCGCGGACTTCGGACGTCTCTGCCATGTCATGGTTTAACTCAAGCAGTGTAATGCCGGAAATGGCATCACCGATGCGGGTCAGGGAGAGCACATGGCACTTTTCCCAATAGGAAAGAGCGCGCAGAATGTCTTTTTCTGTTTCATCCACAGCATCAGCAGCGGATGAGATGGAAAAGGCGTCCCCCGAGCCGGATAAACAACGGAGTAAATATAAATAGACCTTTACATAGGCTCCGTTGGCTGACGGCATATACCGGTCGATAAAGAGATTTGGCACAACGGTAGCACTGAACTTCCGGTCAGTGTTGATAGTAATCGTGTTCATAATTGTTTCCCCACAAAAGTTAGCGTTTTTTTAGCGTGAGACGAGTATAGCATACTTTTGAAAAAACGAAAATAGCCCCAAATCGTATACACTCAGTAGAACAAAAATGTGGATAATGTGGATAACTCTGTGGAAAGTTTCGAAAAAAATTGTCGAACCATGAAAAAAGTGGCATTTTTCATGGTTCTACTTGTGTGGATTAAATTTCGACAGGAAAAAAATAATCCACAGACCTTACCCACTTGTTTCCAGTGGATAAGGTGTGGATAATGTGGATAACTTATTGCCCAAGTAGGGATTCTCCCACTTTTACAATGTCTCCGGCGCCCATAGTTATCAACAAATCGCCGTCGGAACAAAATTGTAACAAAAAATTTTCAATTTCATCGAAAGTGTGAAAATAGTAAACCTCTTTACCTTTTTTGGCGACTTCGTCGGCAAGAGTGCCGGACGTAATTCCGAGCGTATTTGTTTCTCTTGCTGCATAAATCTCGGCGAGGACAACGACGTCCGAAAGGGACAACGTTTCTGCAAATTCCGGAAGAAGTGCCTTGGTTCTTGTGTAGGTATGCGGCTGGAATACCGTGATAATGCGCTTATGGTCACAGCCTGCGGCAGAAGTCAGGGTTGCCTTGATTTCTGTAGGGTGATGTGCGTAATCGTCATAAATCGTAATGCCACCCAGCATGCCTTTGTATTCGAAACGTCTTTTTGTTCCGTGGAAATTCGGCAGGGTCTGCTGAATGGATTCCATAGAGACACCGTAACGCATGGCAACAGCGATGGAAGGAAGCGCATTGGAAACATTGTGCCTTCCGACCAGACCAAGAGTAACGCGTCCCAGAAATACATTGTCTGCAATGAAGTCAAAGGAACCGCAACCGATTCTGTCATAGGTGACGTTGGCTGCTGCATAAGTATATGGAGAGGCAGGACATGCAAGGTCGGTTTCACCGTCCAGAATGCCGTAGCTTGCCACCTGACAGGAGGCATTTTGGAATAATCCTTTGTAATCCGGGATTTCCGCGCTGATACAGGTCAGGCCATCCGCAGGAACCAGCTCTATGTACTTTGCAAAAGAGTTTCGAATGTCATGGATGTCTTTAAAGAAGTCCAGGTGGTCTTCTTCGATATTTAATATGATGGCATCGGTCGGATGTAAAGATAAGAAGGTATTGGTGTACTCACAGGCCTCTGCAACGAAGTAATCCGAGGCACCGATGCGCAGATTTCCACCGATGGCAGGAAGGACACCGCCAACTGCAATGGTCGGGTCCAGATTGCCCTCCAGCAAAAGAACGGAGAGAAGAGAGGTCGTGGTGGTCTTTCCGTGGGTACCTGCAATGCCGACAGCATGAGGATACTGCTTCATCACCTGACCAAGAAAGTCTGCGCGGACCATGACCGGAATGCCGGCTTCCTTTGCGGCACAGAGCTCTTCGTTATCTGCTGCAACCGCAGCGGTATAGACTACAAGGTCAATGTCCGGTGTGATATTGGCACGGTGCTGCCCGATGGCAACGGTAATACCAAGTGCTTCCATCTCTTGGGTCAGCTCGGATGCATGCCAGTCAGAGCCGGAAATGGTAAAGCCGCGACTGCGAAGCAGCTTTGCAAGCCCACTCATACTGATGCCTCCGATACCGATGAAATGGATGTGAATTGGGTGATTAAAATCAATCTGGTACATAAGAATTGCCTTTCTATCATTAATTAAGAAGTTTTCTGTTGCTATTATAACGCAACTAAGAGAAATTTAAAACACTTTCGTCTGCTTTTGTTCAAATCTAACAAAAATAACAGAATTTAGAAAATAATTTTGTAAAAAGTGTTCACAATGTTCGAAAAAAATGTTATACTTGCTTTATAAAATAAAAAATAGCGCTATTAGACGCTTTGGAATGGAGGATAAACGTGATTAAAAAAGAAATGATTGCCATGTTATTGGCAGGCGGACAAGGTTCACGACTGGGTGTTCTGACTTCATCCATTGCAAAACCGGCCGTAACGTTTGGCGGTAAGTACCGCATCATTGACTTTCCACTGAGCAATTGTATCAATTCCGGTGTTGACACAGTCGGTGTCCTGACGCAGTATCAGCCACTCAGACTGAATACACATATCGGTATCGGTATTCCGTGGGATCTGGATCGTAATGTCGGAGGTGTTTCCATTCTTCCGCCGTATGAGAAGAGCACAAACAGTGAGTGGTATACAGGTACAGCCAATGCAATCTATCAGAACTTAAAATATATGGAACAGTTCAATCCGGAGTATGTACTTATTCTCGGTGGTGACCATATTTATAAGATGGATTACGAGCAGATGCTTGAGTTCCATAAAGAAAATAAAGCAGATATCACCATGGCGACTATCCCTGTTCCAATGGAAGAGGCGCATCGTTTCGGTATCGTAATTACAGATGCAGACAGAAGAATTGTTGACTTTGAAGAAAAGCCGAAGAATCCTAGAAGCAATCTGGCGTCCATGGGTATTTATATCTTCACATGGAAGGTATTAAAGGAAGCGTTAATTACACTTTCCGAGCAGCCGGGCTGTGACTTTGGTAAGCATATCATTCCTTATTGCCACCAGAGAGGCGACAGGGTATTTGCATACGAGTTTAACGGATACTGGAAGGATGTTGGTACTCTTACTTCTTACTGGGAGTCCAATATGGAATTGATTGATTTGATTCCTGAGTTTAACTTATATGAAGAATTCTGGAAGATTTATACGAAGGCCGAGGTAATCCCTCCACAGTACATAGCACCGGATGCTATTGTAGAGCGTGCCATTATCGGTGAGGGTGCAGAAGTCCACGGTGAAGTATATAATTCCATCATCGGACCTGGTGTATTGATTCGCAAGGGTACGGTAGTCCGTGATTCCATCATCATGAAGGGTGTTGAAATCGGACACGATACAAAGATTAATAAGGCAATCATTGCAGAAAATACCGTAATCGGATGGGAATGCGAAATCGGTGTCGGCGAAGAAAAGCCAAACGTATGGAAGCCTGATATCTACACAGACGGTATGGTAACCATCGCAGAAAACTCTGTGATTCCAAATTATGTGCGTATCGGAAAGAATACTGCAATTTCCGGCGGAACAACCGTAGATGATTATCCGAGCGGCAGACTCGAATCCGGAGAAAATATTATAAAGGTGGGTGACGGCAGATGAGAGCAATAGGTATTATTCTGGCAGGCGGAAACAATTTAAAAATGCAGGAGCTTTCCAACAAGCGTGCCATTGCGGCTATGCCGGTTGCAGGAAGCTACCGTGCCATCGACTTTGCACTGAGTAATATGAGTAACTCCCATGTGCAGAAGGTGGCTGTGCTGACACAGTACAATTCCCGCTCTTTAAATGAGCATTTAAGTTCCTCTAAATGGTGGGATTTTGGCAGAAAGCAGGGAGGTTTATTCGTATTTACACCAACCATCACTGCAGACAACGGCTTTTGGTACCGCGGAACCGCAGATGCGATTGCGCAGAACTTAAGCTTCCTTAGAAACAGCCATGAACCATATGTTGTAATTGCCTCCGGTGACTGTATTTACAAGCTGGACTACAACAAGGTATTGGAAGCTCATATAGAGTCTAAGGCAGATATCACTGTAGTAACAACGACACTTGACCCAGAGGATGATGCAACTCGTTTTGGTGTGGTTACAGTAGATGAGGAAGGCAGAATTACCGACTTTGAAGAGAAGCCTTTAGTATCTAAGAGCAATACAATTTCTACAGGTATTTATGTGATTCGTAGAAGACTGTTAATCGAACTGATTGAGCAGGCGGCTCAGGAAGAGCGTCATGATTTTGTACAAGACATCTTAATCCGTTACAAGGATGCAAAGAAGATTTGTGCATATGAAATGAATTCCTACTGGAGCAATATTTCTACAGTGGAGTCCTATTATCAGACGAACATGGATTTCCTGGATACCGATATCCGCGAATACTTCTTTAGACAGTATCCGGATGTATATTCCAAGATTGATGATTGTCCTCCTGCAAAGTACAATCCGGAAGCAAAGGTTGTCAACAGCTTGGTTTCCAGCGGATGTATTTTAAACGGAACCGTAGAGAATTCCATTTTGTTTAAGAAGGTTTATGTTGGAAACAACGTTACCATTAAAAACAGTATCATTTTAAATGATGTACACATCGGTGACAATACGGTAATTGAAAACTGCATTATTGAAAGCAGAAATACCGTTGCACCGAATTCTTCCTTAGTCGGCGAACCGGGTAAGGTAAAAATTGTTGCAGAGAAAGGAAACAGATACGGGATCTGATTCATGGTCAACAGACAGCAGAAAACCCATCTGCTGTACTGAAAATTAAATACGGGGGATAAAAACGTGCAGATTACAGATGTTAGAATCCGACAGGTAGCAAAAGACGGCAAAATGAAAGCGGTTGTTTCTATTACCTTGGATAATGAATTTGTAGTCCATGACATTAAAGTGATTGACGGGGATAAGGGACTTTTCATTGCAATGCCAAGTAGGAAAACCGGGGAAGGCGAGTACAGAGATATTGCGCATCCGATTAACTCCGTAACAAGAGATTTGTTACAGAAGACAATTTTAGAACACTATGAAAAGGCCTTAGCCGACGGTGCTTTAGAAGAGTAAAAATGAGATAAGCGAGGGGGAGAAATTCTTCTCGCTTTTTCTTTATTTACCTCTTGAGAAAAAGGGATAATTGGTATATCATATAGACTGTGATAAAAGTATTATTTATTGTTTTTGTTTGTTGGAAAGCATGGGAGACAGAAGGGGAATTATGAGTGACAAAAGAAACAATCAGTCAAGCAGAGGATTAAATATTGCGCTTGGGATTTTGCTGGTAACATGGACGGTGTTACTTGCTTTAATGATCTTTATTTTTATAATGAGACTACAGGGTTATGAGACTTTTCAGGAGTGGCTGGACAGGGAGAATCCTCCGGTAACGGAGCAACCGACACCGGAACCGACGGAAACACCTGCGCTGATAAAAACACCGACGCCGATGAACACGCCGATGCCGACCAATACGCCTGTGCCGACGGAAACACCGACGCTAACAGAAACACCGACGCCAACAGAAACACTTGTGCCGACCGATACCCCTGTGCCTACGGCGACAAAGGCTCCGCAGGAGACCAAGGCTCCGCAGGAGACTTTAACACCGACGAATACACCGGTGCCAACCGAAGCGCTGACATTCCTGGAAGCGTTACGTGTAGCCGGAGATGAGACGATTGATGCGGATATCCGCAGACGGGCAACGGAATTTGCAGGGGATGAGACGGCAGAGCTGGCATATGAGGTATATGAAGTTGAAAATTATCTGTCGGTTGTGTTCCACAAAGTAGAAGAGTTTGAAGGAGAAACCGTGGATACGCTGCTTCCTTTGGTCTATGACAGGACAACAAAGGAACAGGTGACCGGAAGCGATTTGATAAAGGAAAGCTACTTTGCTATTATTAAGGAACGTTTGCAGACTTATGTGGCAGAAAATTTTGCGGCAGCAGAAGGGACGGACTTTATTACGTATACGGAGGTTTACCGGGCCGAGGATTATGAGCAGTTTTTCATGACCGAGGACAGTCTGGTGTTCTGGTTTGCGGCAAATACCCTGCTTTCGGAGGGACAGAAACCGTTCTCGTATCAGGTGTCTCTTGATGAAGCAAAGGCATTTTTCCATTATAATCTGGACGGAACAAAGAGTGGAATTGCCATCCGTGAACTGGATCCGGACAAACCGATGATTGCGTTCACCTTTGATGACGGTCCATATCCAAAGGTAGAAAATCAGCTGATAGAGTTGTTTAACAGTTACAACGGAAAAGCAACGTTCTTCTATGTGGTACAGCGTATTGACGACTGGTATCCGACAGCGGCAAAAACAGCGTATGATGCCGGCTTTGAAGTGGCCAGCCATACGTACTCCCACACGGTGAATTTTGGTCTTTCCTCAGAAAGCCAAAAGGCCGATATGTGGCAGGAATTTAACCGGGCAAATGAAGTGATTGCAAAGGTTACGGGACATTCACCGGATTATGTCCGTCTTCCGGGCGGTACGGTCGGACCGTGGCCAAAGGAATTTCCGCTTCCGATCATCAACTGGAACAACGACAGTACAGACTATAAATACAAGAGCTATACAGACGGCGGTCAGCAGATTGCAGACCAGATGATGAATAAGAAGTATAAGGACGGCGATATCATCCTGTATCACTCCATTTATCAGACCAGCTATGATTCCTTGGTGATTTTGCTGGACTATCTGGATGAGCAGGGCTTCCAGTTTGTTACATTGTCGGAGCTGTTCTATTATAAGAATCTGGAACCGCAGGATGGTGTAGTGCATTATGACGGTCTGGGAGATACTGATTTAAATTAAGTGATTTTTCAGAAATGGCAGGAATACTATGAAATATATTTTCGGACTCGGCAATCCGACCAGAGAGTACGCAGGAACCCGCCATAATATCGGGTTTGATGCAATTACCAAGCTTTCGGATATGTACGGGATTAGTGTAAACGAAAAAAAACATAAGGCGTTATGCGGCAAGGGCATGATTGCCGGTCAGAGGGTAATGCTGATTAAGCCGCAGACGTTTATGAATCTAAGCGGAGAGAGTGTCCGTGAGGTATTGGACTTTTACAAAGCTGATGTTTCGGATATCCTGGTGATTTATGATGACATCTGTCTGGCACCGGGCCAGCTCCGCGTGCGGGAAAAAGGAAGTGCAGGAGGACACAACGGAATCAAAAATATTATTGCACATCTTGGGACGGAGGAATTCGCAAGAATCCGTATTGGTGTGGGGGAAAAGCCGAAGGACTGGGATTTAAAGGATTATGTGCTGGGACATTTTCCGGCAGAGGAAGAACCTTTGATGAGAGAAGCACTGGCAGACGCGGCAAAAGCCTGCGAGCTGTTTGTGAACGATGATATATCGGTAGCTATGAATTTGTTTAACAAGAAAAAGAAGCAGGAGAACAATGAAAGCGTATCTGGAACCGTTAAAGGAAATTAGCGAGTATCTGGCAATCGAGAAGGAATTGACCTCAGGAACGAAAACGACGGTGCATATTACCGGGTGTATCGATTCCCAGAAGTGTCATCTGATTGCCGGACTCGGAGCACATTTTCCGGTGAGGCTGATCCTGACGGAAAATGATTTAAAGGCACAGGAACTTTGTGAAGAATATCGGTTATATGATGCAGACGTGCTTCGCTACCCGGCGAAGGACGTCATTTTCTACAACGCAGATATTCACGGAAACATGATTGTAAAGGAACGTTTAAAGGTAATTAAAAAGTTGCTTTCCGGGGAACCGGCGACGGTTGTGACAAGCATTGACGGCGGGATTGACCGACTCAGACCGCTTTCTGAGATAAAGAAGCAGATTGTAACGCTTTCGGTGGGAGATCGGATAGAAATGGATACCCTGTTAAAGCAGCTGGTGGCACTGGGATATGAGCGCCAGGGACAGGTGGAGATTTCGGGTGAATTTGCTGTACGCGGCTGTATTATTGATGTGTTTCCGCTGACAGAAGAGGCACCGGTAAGAATTGAGCTGTTTGATGATGAAATTGATACGATCCGTGTGTTTGATGTCGGCAGTCAGAGAACGGTAGAAAACATGGAAGAGATTACGATATTTCCGGCAACGGAATACATTCTGACAGAAGCGGAACTGAAACGCGGCAAGGAGAAATTGCTGGAGGAAACAAAAAAGACCGAGCTTGCGTTTCGGAAGGAGATGCAGAACGAAGAGGCTTCCAGAATTAAGAGGACGACGGAAGAGTTTCTGGAAAGTCTGGAATACTGTCAGGGCAGAGCGGCGCTGGATTCTTACGTGACCTCTTTTTTTGAGGAAACCGTGTCTTTTTTTGATTATTTTGGAGAGGATACGCTGATTGTACTGGATGAGCCGAGCCGACTTACGGAAAAAGCAGAGACGACGGCAACAGAATTCAGGGAAAGCATGCTGGGACGTCTGGAAAAGGGATATATTCTGCCGTCACAGGCGGAAGTGATTTATTCCTACAAGGTTCTGGTTGGAATGATGGCACAGAAGAAAACACTGATGCTGTCTACGCTGGATTATAGTTTTGAGTTATTAAAGCCAAAGGTAAAATACGATATTCCGGCAAAGACCGTCAGCCCATATAATTCGAGCTTTGAGCTTCTGGTAAAGGATTTGGCGGGATGGAAAAAGAAGGGCTACCGTATTGTTGTGGTGACGGCTTCTACGACGAGAGCTGCGAGACTGGCAGAGGATTTACGTGGATATGAGCTTCCGGCGTTTTTCTCAGAGGAGAAGGAACGTGTGGTGGGTCACGGAGAGATTATGGTGACGCAGGGCAATTTGCGCCGCGGTTTTGAGTATCCGGCAATCAAGTTTGTCATGATTTCTGAAAGTGATATTTTTGGTGCGGAAAAGAAGCGGAAAAAGAAGGTTTCCAATTACGATGGGCAGAAGATAAACAGCTTTCAGGAACTGTCTTACGGTGATTATGTGGTCCATGAAAATCAGGGGCTCGGTATTTACCGTGGTATTGAAAAGATAGAAGTCGATAAAGTTGCAAAGGATTATATCAAGATTGAGTATGGGGATGGGGGTGTACTCTACATTCCGGCAACCGGGCTTGATGTGATTCAGAAATATGCTTCTGCCGATGTGGCAAAGAAGCCAAAATTAAACCGGATGAATTCGGTGGAGTGGAAAAATACAAAGACCAGGGTGCGTACTGCGGTAAAGGAAATGGCAGGCGAACTGGTGAAGCTGTATGCCCACCGTCAGGAACAGAACGGTTTTGCATTTGATGCGGACTCCGTGTGGCAGAAGGAATTTGAAGAACTGTTTCCGTATGAGGAGACGGATGACCAGTTACGGGCAATTGAAGATACAAAACGGGACATGGAAAGCAATAAAATCATGGACCGTCTGATTTGCGGTGATGTCGGCTACGGAAAGACCGAGATTGCCATTCGTGCTGCCTTTAAGGCGGTGGAAAACGGAAAACAGGTAGTGGTGCTGGTGCCGACCACCATTCTGGCACAGCAGCATTATAACACGTTTGTGAGCCGAATGATAAATTATCCGGTAACGGTTGGCATGCTTTCCAGATTCCGTACGCCGGCGCAGCAAAAGCAGGTGTTAGAAGGTCTGGCAAAGGGGAAAGTAGATATTGTCATCGGAACACACCGAGTACTTTCGAAGGACGTTTCTTTTAAAAATCTGGGGCTTCTGATTGTGGATGAGGAACAGCGGTTTGGCGTTGCCCATAAGGAAAAAATTAAGCAGATGAAGGAAAATATCGATGTGCTGACGTTGACGGCGACACCGATTCCACGAACGCTGCATATGAGTCTTGCGGGAATACGCGATATGTCTGTGCTGGAGGAACCGCCGGTAGACCGCCTGCCGATTCAGACCTTTGTCATGGAGCATAACGATGAAATTATAAAGGAAGCCATTCACAGAGAGCTTTTGCGAGGCGGTCAGGTGTATTACGTATTTAACCGGGTGCACGGCATTGAAGAGATGGCTAGCCATGTGGCAAGACTTGTACCGGAGGCGAATGTTTCGTTTGCACACGGCCAGATGAGTGAGCGGCAGCTGGAAAAAATCATGTATGAGTTTATTAATGGGGAAATTGATGTATTGATTTCTACGACCATTATTGAAACAGGTCTTGATATTTCCAATGCCAATACGATGATTGTTGATGATGCGGACCGTATGGGTCTGGCACAGCTTTATCAGCTGCGTGGCCGTGTGGGACGATCAAACCGGACCTCCTATGCGTTTCTGATGTATAAGAGAGACAAAATGTTAAAGGAAGTGGCAGAAAAGCGTCTGCAGGCGATTCGTCAGTTTACGGAGCTTGGTTCCGGGTTTAAAATTGCCATGCGTGATCTGGAAATCCGTGGTGCCGGAAATCTTTTGGGCGCAGAGCAGAGCGGACACATGGAAGCGGTCGGATATGATTTGTACTGCAAGATGCTAAACGAAGCTGTGCGGAATTTAAAGGGAGAGGTAAGAGAAGAGGATTCCTTTGAAACCGTGATTGATATGGATGTGGATGCTTACATTCCGGCGACCTATATCCGTAATGAGGTGCAGAAGCTGGATATGTATAAGCGTGTGGCAGAGATTTCAACGGAAGAAGAGATGATGGACCTGACGGATGAGTTTTTAGACCGTTTCGGGGAATTGCCGAATGCGACGGCAAATCTGTTGCAGATTGCGCTGATTAAGGCGATGTGCCACCAGGTTTATATCAGTGCCCTGACGCAGTCCAAGGAAGAAATAAAGATGTTACTGTATCCAAGGGCAAGGATTAAGACAGAACTGTTACAGGACTTTCTTGAGGAGAGAAAGGATTACTTGAAATTTGTGATGGAGGCGGTGCCGTACTTTGTTTACCGTCTGCCAAGGAAGAAAAAGCCGATGGCTCCAAAAGAAGAGGCAAACCAGCTGTTTAAGCTGCTCAAGGAATTTTTAGGAGAATTTGCGGCATTAAAGGAGAAAGAATAGTATGTCACGAGGCAGAGAAAAAAAGAAAAAGAGCACATTTTTTGCAAGAGTGCTGGTGTTTGTCGTTATTTTTGTATTTGCCGGGCTGTTTTTTGTATTAAGAGAGCAGGAACAGACGGAAAAGAAAAAAACGGAATGGCAGACGGGAAGCTTTCTTCGTATCGGGGATACCCAGGTGGATTACCGCGAGGGTCTGGTATATTTGAATGCAGCTGCCGAAGACTATGAGCAGTATTATGGCGATGAAATCTGGGACTATGTAGTCGATGCCCAGGGAAATACGATTGCCGATGTGTTAAAGGAGCAGGTGCTTGAGCAGATTACGTATATCAAAGTGGTATGTGAGAAGGCCGGCGAGATGGGGAAGGTTTTAAGCGCTGAGGAGCTTGCGCAGGTGGAGGTACAGGTGGAGGAATATATGAAAGAGCTGGAGGGCTCGCCACTGCTTGCGTATGGGGTAAATGCAGATATTATACGCAGGATTTACTCAGATAATCTGCTTGCCAGAAAGACGTTTGAAGAAGCAACGTTAACAGTGGATACGGATATTCCGGATGAGGAAGCAAGACAGCGCAGCTTTTATACACTTGCCATCCGTAATTATAAGGTGGATTCTTCGGGGGAAAAGGTGGCATATAAAGGAGAAGAACTGGAAGAACTCCGCGCGCGCATGGGGAAGCTTCGGGAAGAGGCACTGACGAAGGATGATTTTTATACCTGGGCTGCGTCGGTTACCGATGATGCGGGTAGTCTGAAATTATCCGGCGGAGAAGGGGAGTTTCCGGAAGAACTGGAGGAATCCCTGTTTGCACTTTCTACCGGTGAGTTGTCTGAGGTAATAGAGACAACCGATTACATGTATTTAGTATATTGCGTTTATGATTATGACATCGATGCCACACTTGCTGTAAAGGAAAAGCTGATTGCAAAGCGCCAGGCGGAAGAATTTCAGCTGCTCTATGAGGAGTGGAAGGTGGCAATCGGTGTGGAACTCAATACGTCTGAGTGGGAAAAGATGAACATGATCTCGGGCAATTGAGTTCAAAAAGGCGGTATCAACGGGAGCGCTTGGAATGATACCGCTTCTTTTTAGGGAAATGGGAGAGTAATTGAAATGAAGAATTATTTGGACAAGGTATGGGAATATATTTTACAGATAAAAGACTGTGCCCTGACCTTTTTGAAGGTCTGCGGTTTGCCTGCCCTGCTCTGCTGTGTGTTTGTGGAGCTCTGCTCCAGGACATCTGTGAGCGGACTGCTATTGTATTTTTTGAAGGAGCCGTTTGTGTTTTTGTATAACGTTCTGATTATTGCGGCAACGGCTGTAATCTGCCTGCTCTTTCGAAGAAGAAGCTTTGTGCTGATGGTCGTGCTGTTTTTGTGGGCGGTCATCGGTGTGACGGACATGATTTTGTTAAGCTTCCGTACGACACCGTTTACTGCGGTGGATTTGTTGCTGATTAAGAGTGCACTGACGATTATGAACCGTTATATGTCCCCGGTTATGATTGTGCTTGTGGCGGTGGCGCTGGTAGCAGCGATAGTGGGGCTTGCCTTTTTGTTTAAGAGGGCAAAGAAGGTGGAAGGAAAGATAAATTATTACGTCGTTGTTCCGTTTTGTACGATTGTGATTGCAGGAACGATGGGACTTTCCAATCTTGGTATGGCAACCGGGCTTTTGGACCGGAATTTTGGCAATCTGGCACAGGCGTTTCATGAGAATGGGTTGCCATGGTGCTTTATGAACAGTCTTCTGAATACAGGAATCGACCGTCCGGAGGGATATTCGCCGGAGGAGATGGAAGATTTGCTGGGAGAAATCGAAGAAGACATAGAAAATATTTCAAAAAATCCAGAGGAGACGCCGACTCCGGAAGATCCAGAGGAGCCGGATCAAACGGAGGAAGCAAAACCGGGGCAGGAAGTGCCGGATACGGAAGGTACACCATCTGCCGAGGAAACCATCGAGCCATCGCAAGAAGAGTATCCGAATATCATTTTTCTGCAGCTTGAGTCGTTTTTTGATCCGAATTATGTGTGGGATGCAGCTTTTAGCACAAATCCGGTGCCGTTCTTTACGTATTTAAAGGAAAACTATCCGAGCGGCTTTCTTTCGGTGCCTTCCATCGGTGCAGGAACAGCAAATACAGAGTTTGAGTGTATTGCAGGGATGAATCTGGACATGTTTGGACCGGGGGAGTACCCGTATAAGACACTGTTGGCGGAGAGAACCTGTGAAAGTATTCCGTATGTGCTGAAAAATCTTGGGTATACAACCAGTGCGATTCATAACAATGACGGTACCTTCTATGGCAGAAACGAAGTATTTGCGAATCTGGGTTTTGATTATTTCGTTTCCCAGGAATATATGCGTGGAGTGAAATTTAATAAACTGGGGTGGATGAAGGATGATATCCTGACCGGTGAGATTGTAAATATATTGGAAAAGACAGAAGGACGGGATTATATCTACACAATTTCCGTACAGGGGCACGGAGCCTATCCGGAGGAGCCTCTCCTTGAAAATCCGGTAGTGGATGTAAGACTTCCGGAGGAATTGTCGGAGTACTATTACCAGTATCTTTATTATGTGGACCAGTTATATGAAATGGATATGTTTTTAAAGGAACTGGTGTTGACACTGACGGCATATCCGGAGGATGTGGTACTGGTAATGTATGGGGACCATCTGCCAAGCCTTGGTCTGTCAGAGGAGCTTCTTGAAAACGGCGATATATTCCAGACGGACTATGTCATCTGGTCCAATTTTGGACTGGAGGCAGAGGAGAAAGACGTTCAGGCATACCAACTGGGAGCATATGTCTGTGAACTGCTGGGCATCCATGAGGGCGTAATGATGCAGTTTCATCAGACAAGGGCCGGGGAGGACGATTATCTCGAAAAGATGCAGCTTTTAATGTATGACATGCTGTACGGCGATATGGAAGTGTATGACGGCACGAACCCATATGAACCGACAAATCTTCGGATGGGAATTGATGATATCGAGATTCAGAACGTGTATCTGAAGTACAGTCAGGTGACGGAGTCGGAACCGGTACTGTATGTAACGGGAAAGAATTTTACGGAGTGGAGCCGGATTGTGATAAACGGAAAAGAACTAGAAACCATTTATCTGAACAGCCAGCTGCTTGCAGCGAGTGAAATACCAAAATCCGAACAGGATGAAGACATTTATTTCTTTTCGATACGTCAGGCAGGAAGTGATGACATCGTTCTTTCTGAGACTGCGAAATATATTTACGAGAAGGACTAGCCATTCCTTGATGACAGGTGGTTGAGGATGGGCAAGCCTCCTGACTTGTGAGAAAAATTGAAAGATAAGTGAAAAAGTCAATATCACTGTCGTCATATTTCAACGGTCTTGACAAACAGGCAGACGGAGCATAAAATTTATACAAAGAAATTTCTTGATTATAAGAGAGGAAACGAGTTATGGCAAAAGAAAAGAAACAGGTAGAGGCGATTACCTCCATGGAGGTCGATTTCGCACAGTGGTACACAGATATTGTAAAGAAGGCAGAGCTTGTGGAGTATTCCGGCATTAAGGGCTGCATGATTATCCGTCCGACCGGATATGCCATCTGGGAGCTCATTCAGAAGGAACTGGATGCCCGTTTTAAGGCAACCGGTGTTGAAAACGTATACATGCCGATGTTTATTCCGGAAAGTCTTCTGAATAAGGAAAAAGACCATGTAGAAGGTTTTGCACCGGAGGTTGCATGGGTAACGCACGGCGGAAACGAACCATTACAGGAAAAGCTCTGTGTCAGACCGACATCGGAGACCCTGTTCTGTGATTTTTATTCGAGAATTATTGAGTCTCATAGAGACTTACCAAAGTTATATAACCAGTGGTGCTCCGTAGTCCGTTGGGAGAAGACCACCAGGCCGTTCCTTCGTTCCATGGAATTTTTATGGCAGGAAGGACATACTGCACACGCTACCGCAGAGGAAGCACAGGAAAGAACCATCCAGATGTTAAATCTGTATGCAGATTTCTGTGAAGACATTCTTGCAATTCCGATGGTGCGCGGACAGAAGACAGAAAAGGAAAAGTTTGCAGGCGCAAAGGATACGTATACCATTGAAGCCCTGATGCATGATGGTAAGGCGCTGCAGTCCGGTACGAGTCACAACTTTGGTGATGGCTTTGCAAAGGCATTTGATATTCAGTATACCGATAAGGAAAATAAATTACAGTATGTGCACCAGACCTCCTGGGGTATGACCACACGTCTGATTGGTGCGGTTATCATGGTACATGGTGACAACAACGGTCTTGTTCTTCCACCTGCCATTGCACCTACCCAGGTAGTGATTATTCCAATCCGTCAGCAGGCAGAGGGCGTGCTTGAGACAGCAGACAAGATTCGTGAAAAGCTGGGTGGCTGCCGTGTCAAGGTAGACGACTCTGACAGAAGCCCGGGCTGGAAGTTTGCAGAGCATGAGATGCGTGGTGTTCCGGTCCGGATTGAAATCGGACCAAAGGATATCGAGGCAGGTCAGGCTATGGTGGCAAGACGTGACACGGGAGAAAAGATTGCAATTGCAATTGATGAGCTGGAAGCTGAGATTCCAAAGCTCCTTGCAACAATTCAGAAGGAAATGTTAGAGCGTGCAAGAGTGCACCGCGATGAGCATACTTTTGATGCGCATAACGCAGAAGAAATGGCAGATATCGCTGCGAACAAGCCTGGCTTCATCCGTGCGATGTGGTGCGGCGACCGTGCGTGCGAGGACAGCTTAAAGGAAACAGCTGGAGTGACTTCCCGTTGTATGCCGTTTGCACAGGAAACTATTGCGGAATCTTGCGTATGCTGTGGCAAGCCGGCAAAGAAGCTTGTGTACTGGGGCAAGGCGTACTAAAAGGCTCCATGCCCTGAAATTCCCTACCTCCTCAACTGCTTTTGTTGTGGCTTGCCGGGGGAGTCACCCGAACCGAGAGCGAATGGCTGCTTTATGGTGTTTTGCTGTAACTCGGCGTCGGTGGGAAGATAGGTTATGGGTTGGTTTTGATTTGACTTGAACAAAACGTCCTACGGACGTACTTCTAAGAAAAAGACAGGGCACTTTCGGATAATAAGTTATCCAAAGTGGCCCTGTCTTTTTCTTAACCGCGCTTGCGCGCTGTTTGTTCAAGTCAAATGCCAAACGTAACGACATTCCCACCTTCCGCCTTCAAACAAACAGCCAAAACACCATGCGCATCCATATCGGTCCGTTTGCCTGCCCAGGAGCCGCGGGGGAAAGTACGGAATGTCGGTGCGGGAACTTCAGGGCATGGAGAGTAGGTGTGCAGAAAAACAGGTGCTGAGGGAAGGAAAATTTGTGCGTGGAATTAAAAAAAATTGTGATATTTTGATATGGAGAAGCGTTCATTAAGTGAAAGGCCTTTCGAAAAACGAGGAGTTGTATGGACAGAAAAGAGTACGAACAGATAACAACATTATATTTGGACAGTGTGTACCGGGTGGCACTGAGTGGATGCGGAAACAAATCCGATGCGGAGGATGTGGTACAAAATACCTTTATCAAGCTGTGGGAACGAGAAGAAGTCTTTGCAGACATGGAGCATGCCAGAAAGTGGCTGATCCGGGTGGCAGTCAATGAATGTCACAGCCTCTGGCGGTCTCCGTGGAGGAAAAAAACGGTTTACCTGGAGGAAATGACAAAGGAGCCGATATTTTCCCACAGGGAGAGAAGTGACCTGTATGATGCGGTGATGGCTCTTCCGGTAAAGTACCGGCAGGTGGTGCATCTGTACTACTTTGAAGAATATAGTGTGAAAGAGATTGCGGAGCTTATGAAGCTGTCGGAAACGGCTGTCCAGACAAGACTTCTCAGAGCAAGACAGAAATTAAAAGAAACATTGAAGGGAGCATGGAAATGAACGAGGAAAAACAGAACAAAACGTATTATCAGGAAACCTTTCATGAGGTACATGCCCCGCAGGCATTGGCAGAAAGGATTGGTAATATGAACGAATTAAAGGAAAAGAAAAAGCCGGGAATGATAGCAAAGGGATTGGCAGTAGCAGCTGCAGCAGCGGTGATTTTATTTGCGGGAAGTAACGGAATTGCTTATGCAACAACAGGAAGCAGTCTGTTTGAATTGCTGCAGCAGGGATCGAAGGCAAAAATCGTACTGGAGGATGATCGTGTATACATTGTGGATGGTGACGTAAAAATTGATGTCACAGACGAATTACGGGAAAAAGGTCAGGCAATCGGCACTTACGAAAAAGACGGAAGTACAAAAGATTATTGTGTGTTGGTACAGAATGGTCAGCATATATTGGATATTCGGTATTATTCTGATGATGTGGATGAGAACGGATTGCATCCATCACAACAGGTTTTTATTCTGGCAGGAACACCAACACCGACACCGGAGGAGTAAACTTGCGAAGGATGGAGAAAAAGTATCTATAGAAATTTTTTGTTCTCTGAGATACGCTAAAACAGTAGTTTGGCGTATCCCAGAGAACATTTTTTTTGCATAGGTACAAATAGGTCGGATAATCAGAAAGAAACAGTGGATTTTGTATCCGTAGAGCTGTTTTTTTTGCATAGGTACAAAAATTACTAGGTAGGGCATGGCGGGGATTGTCAATGAATTTACGTTGTAATCTGAAGGGAAATTTGGTATACTAATCTATTAGAATAGCAAGAAAAAGAAGGAGTCATCCATGCACATAAATTTGCCGGAAAAAGTGAATACGATTATTGAAGCTTTGCTGGCGCATGGCTATGAAGCGTATGCGGTGGGTGGCTGCGTGCGCGATTCGCTGCTTGGGAGAGAGGCAGATGACTGGGATATCACAACATCGGCAAGCCCATATGAGGTGAAGGAGTTGTTCCGAAGGACAATAGACACCGGAATCCAGCACGGCACGGTTACGGTAATGCTTGATAAAGAGGGCTTTGAAGTAACGACGTACCGGATTGATGGGGAATACGAGGACGGCAGACATCCGAAGGAAGTGTTGTTTACAAAGAATTTGGAAGAGGATTTAAAGAGACGGGATTTTACGATAAATGCGATGGCATACAATGAGCAGACCGGACTGGTGGATATCTTTGGCGGAATCAAGGATTTGGAAAATGGCATCATCCGCTGTGTCGGAGTGGCAAGAGAGCGTTTTGAGGAAGATGCGCTCCGCATCTTAAGGGCATACCGTTTTTCGGCACAGCTTGGGTTTGAGATTGATGCAGAGACCAGAAGGGCGGCATCGGTGCTTGCGGGGAATTTAAAGAAGATTAGTGCAGAGCGTATCCGGACGGAACTGACAAAGCTTTTGCTGTCAAAGAATCCGGACCGGCTTGTGTGGGCAATGGAGGATGGCATCACACCGGAGTTTTTGCCGGAATGGGACAGGATGTTTCAGACTTCGCAGAACAATCCGAACCATTTATACAACGTCGGAGAGCATACGCTTTTGGTGATTCGGCTCATCGGAGACAGTGAGTGGCAGAGAGCATTTCTGGGACAGCTCTTGGCAGAAAAATTACGGGCAGGAGAATGTCTGACGGAGCAGCTGCCGGAGGTATTTGCAGAAAAGAAGTGGAGCAAAAAAGAGCTCACCATGTTACGGTATGCGGCACTGTTGCATGACGTTGCAAAGCCTTTGTTAAAGAAACAGAAGGAAAACGGCGAAGAGCATTTTCCGGGGCATGCAAAGGAAAGTGCAGTACTGGCACGTGAACTGATGCATCGGCTGAAATTTGACAATGAGACAACAGACATGGTGGTGCGGCTGGTGGCTGCCCATGATGAGTATGAATATGAAAAAACGCCGGCAGGGATGCGAAAGCTGATGCATCGGCTGGGACCGGATATGATGGAGCTGTTATGGGAGCTTCAGCTGGCGGATGTGCTTGCGCAGCATCCGGACGGACTGTGCGTGAAGCTGGATGTGCTCGCGACAGCAAAAAGGCTGCACAAAGAAGTGCTGCTGCGCGGAGACTGTGTTTCGTTAAAGATGCTTGCAGTAAACGGGCGCGATTTGATTGCACTTGGGGTGACGCCGGGAAAGGAAATCGGAGAA
>CAZIQL010000023.1:0-36903 GCA_964541485.1 uncultured Lachnospiraceae bacterium | reverse complement strand
CGATTACCGTTACGGCAACATCGAAATCATCAACCGCTACCACGGTGTTACAAAGCAAATAAAAAAAGGACGCGAGGTGTATATCACCCGCATCCATGTGAACGGAAATTTTATTGTCGGCCGCTATCCTACCGAAAAAGAAGCAGCCATTGCCTATAACCGCGCCGCCGCCATCCTGACCGAACGCGGCGTCAAAAAGAATTTTCCGCAGAACTACATCGAAGGCCTCTCCGACATCGAGTACGCCGCCCTCTACACCCGCGTCCGTATCTCGTCCAAGATACGGAACTATCCGGCTTTGTAGTGCTGCTCATACGATTAAAATCCTTTTTGTAACATAACATAAAGGTTTCCCGGTTTCGATACTCAACTGTCCTGCCTCTCTGAGACATGTGTTTGTATCACAGCGGACATGCCATGTTGGCATGTCCCGATGTGGACGAACATATGTCAGAAGAGCGAAAGGACATGAGTACGAAATCGGGAAACCTTTTTTATTCACAGAATTTATTTTCTTGTATGAGCAGCACTATAAGCCGGGTTCTGTATCTGACGATCATCTTTCTTGACTGTACGTTACCGCACAGCTCCTCTACCCGATTCCCCGGATAGAACGCGACCTACCCGGAAGCACGACGGGCCGCCGTATCGCTTCCTGTTCGGTCTTGCTTCGAGTGGGGTTTACACAGCCTTGCCTGTTACCAGTCAAGCGGTGAGCTCTTACCTCGCCATTCCACCCTCACCAAATTTCTTTGGCGGTTTCTTTTCTGTTGCACTAGCCTTGGGGTCACCCCCACCGGACGTTATCCGGCACCCTGCCCTGTGAAGCCCGGACTTTCCTCACTAAGTTACCTTAGCGCGACCGTCTGTGCTGCTCCACGGTATTCTAACATGATTTTTTATAGAAGTCAAAAAAGTTTTGAACGAAATTATTCCCATGTGACATGTAATTGTTTTCTGTTCATTGCGCAATCGGTCAAATACAGATTAATCAAAGTCTGATACGGAATCCCTGTTGTCTCTGCTTGCGCCTTGAAATAATCTATGGTTTCTACATCAATATTAATCGTGATTTGTTTTTTCAGCCTCTTTGCATAAGGATTTTTCTTTGCCGCCGAAAAATCATATTCTTCTCTCATATGGTCACCTCCGGTAGAGAATAATGATAATACTTTGTTTCCGTCTTTGTTGCCTTTCTCGCTGATATAATGCGAATAATTGTTTCTGATTCTCTATAGCAATGGCACACTACTAATAGATTCGCGTTACTGCTTATGCCTAAAATCAAAAATCTCTCCTCAGCCTCTGAATGATCTGGATCATCGATTACCAACGCTTCCTCATCATAAAATACAGTTGAGGCTTCTTCAAAAGATATACTATGTTTTCTCTTATTTATAGTATTCTTATTTTCATCCCAACTAAACATTATCATTTCTGTCATAATTATATTATAATTACCTCCTAATTGCAATATATTTCATGGTTTCTAATTATTTTTTAGGGATATTTGTTCGGATCATAAACTAAAAATGACTAGATGTTGCCACTATTGAATTATAGAATGAAGCTATCTTAATCTTATATCATTTCATTCTTCGCGTCAAATAAAAAACCCCACTCTTTTGAAGTGGGGTTGTGCACCTTGCTCACACCTTAAAACAACTTCCTCCGATAAACTCACGAAGCACGGAATTTCTCGGTACCGCCTCGCAGTCTGCCCCAAGGAAATAATCCAGGAACTTAAGCAGGCGCTTTGCCTCCACGTACTCCGGAGAATCCGGGTCCACGCAGAACAAAAGCGGTTCTGCAAACTGCTTAATCAGCGGAAGCTCATAAATCAGAGCGGAGTTAAACATCGCATCGGCACTTTCTTGGAACGGGAAGATATTTTCTTCCTCGCCTTGGCGGACCGACGGCCACATCTGAATCGTTTTTTCCGCAGAAGCGCCGCGGGTTCTTGCATCACGCACGATACGGCGGAGCATTCTGGCATCCGTCGTCGGGATGCGGTTGTGTTCATCAATATTTAACTGCGTCAGCGCACTGATATAAATCTTAAACTTACTTTCCACCGGAAGGGAATGGGACAGGGCATCGTTGAGTCCATGGATACCTTCGATAACCAAAATATCCTCAGCACCGAGACGTTTTTTGTTTCCCTTATATTCTCTCTGTCCGGTCTTAAAATTGTACGTCGGAAGCTCTACCTCTTCTCCACGAAGGAGCGCAGACATATCATGATTAAATAACTCCACGTCAATTGCCCCGAGTGTTTCAAAGTTATAGCTGCCATCCGGATGCTTCGGTGTATCCTCGCGATTTACAAAATAGTCATCCACCGCAATCGGATGCGGACGCATACCAAGCGTCTTTAACTGGATGGACAAACGGTGCGAAAATGTCGTCTTACCGGAAGAAGACGGACCGGCAATCATGACAAACTTTACGTTGCCGCGTGCCGCAATCTGCGCTGCAATATCGCCGATTTTCTTTTCCATCAGCGCTTCCTGCACCAGAATCATCTCACCCATCTCTCCGCGTGCCAGAGCCGCGTTCATATCACCAACGGTCTCCACACCCATAATGCGTCCCCAACGGGAAGATTCCTGCAATACATCAAAGAACTTTTTCTGTTCCTTAAACTCCGGCAATGCCATCGGCTCATCCTTATCCGGCAGCATCAGCATAAAGCCGCCCTCATAAGGGAACAGATCAAACACCGAAAGTGTCCCTGTGGATGCCGGCATATAACCGTAAAAGTAATCTTCAAACCCGCCGAGGCTGTAGATGTTAGTCTTCGACACGCGGCGGTATCCAAACAATTTTTCCTTGTCATACATGCGGTGCCTGTGGAAGATTTCCTTTGCCTCTTCCGTGCTCACCACACGCTTTTCAAACGGAAGGTCAGCTGCCACCAGACGCTCCATCTCTGCTTTTACCTTTGCAAGATTTTCTGCCGATGGAAGAACCTTTCCTTCAAATTCACCGTAGATGCCCTTGCCGATGGCGTGCTCAATGCGCACCTTCTCAAGTCCCTTAGAACCAAGCACCGTATAAACCGCCTTTAAAAAGACAAGTACCATGCCTCTACGGTAGGTCTTGTTTCCGGTCTCGGACTTTACCGTCACAAATTCCACGGTATCACCGTCCTTCGGACATTTGCGAAGCTCCTTCAGCTTACCGTTTACCATCGCAAGCATAACCGGAGCATCCAGCTCCTTTTCTGCTTCTTTACTAATCATATAGAGAGTGGTTCCTTTGTCGTACTCCCTCATTTTCCCCAATACGTTAATCTGCATGTTCTATCCTTTCTTCATTAACCGTTCCGCCTCTGAAATCAGATCAAACTCCTGCAAGAGAGTCTCTTTTCTGGCACGCACGTTTTCTGTATCCTGTAATGCCAGTGCCGCAAGAACATCCTTGCGCAGCCGGTGCTCCCTCTGCAAAAATTCCTTCAAAATCTCATTCTTCTCTTCAATCAGAAGTTTGCCGTACTCATAGAAACACTCCGTTTTATAGTCCTGCAATTCTTCTGTCTTTACGGCACGCATCATTACATAGAACTTTCCGTCCTCTTTTACCATGCGCTCTGCCGTAATTTCGTAGCCTGAATTATGTAAAAAGTGACGCACCTCGGCCACTTCGGACTGCGGCTGCAAAATCAGCTCTTTCGCCGTGTCGGTCACCTCAGGGTGGTCTGTCAGGATTTTCATCATGAGCAGTCCTCCCATGCCACAAAGAAGAATCGTTTCTGCCTCTCCCGGCGCAAGCGCCGCAAGCCCGTCAGAGCGGCGGATCGTAATTATGTCTTCCAAACCTGCTTCTGCCACATGCTGCCCGGCCGCAAGCAACGGTCCCTCATTGACATCCATGGCAAATACCCGTGGTGCAATCCCTTCGCTGCAAAGATAAATCGACGTATAAGCGTGGTCGCATCCGATATCCGCTACAATATTTCCTTTTGTCACAAGTTCTGTTGCCGCAAGCAGTCGTTTTGATAAAGACATCCTATTTCTCCAATATAATTTAATCTAAATAATCCTTTAATTTACGGGAGCGGCTTGGATGACGCAGCTTACGGAGCGCCTTCGCCTCAATCTGGCGGATACGCTCTCTCGTTACGTTAAATTCCTTGCCCACTTCCTCGAGTGTTCTTGCTCTGCCATCATCCAGACCAAAGCGCAGACGAAGCACCTTCTGCTCTCGGTCTGTGAGTGTCCCGAGCACTTCGGATAACTGTTCCTTTAACAGAGTAAACGCCGCTGCCTCGGATGGAGTAGGCACATGGTCGTCCTCTACAAAATCGCCTAAATGGCTGTCTTCTTCTTCACCGATTGGTGTCTCTAAGGATACCGGTTCCTGGGAAATCTTCTGGATTTCGCGCACGCGCTCTACCGGAATCCCCATTTCCTTTGCCACTTCCTCCGGCAATGGTTCTCTGCCGTATTCCTGAAGAAGCTGTCTCTGAACGCGGATAAGTTTATTGATGGTTTCTACCATATGCACCGGAATACGGATGGTTCTTGCCTGGTCGGCAATTGCTCTGGTAATTGCCTGGCGAATCCACCAGGTCGCATAGGTCGAAAACTTATAACCCTTACGGTAATCGAATTTTTCTACCGCTTTAATGAGTCCTAAGTTACCTTCCTGAATCAGGTCAAGAAACTGCATGCCACGGCCGACATATCTCTTTGCAATGCTGACAACCAGACGAAGGTTTGCCTCAGAAAGACGCTTCTTTGCCTCCTCGTCCCCTTCTTCCATTCTCTTTGCAAGTTCCATTTCCTCGTCCGCAGAAAGAAGCGGCACTTTGCCGATTTCCTTTAAATACATACGGACAGGGTCCTCCAGGCTCACACCCTCCGGTATCGACATGTCAATATTGGCAAGGTCTTCCACGTCCTCATCAAGCATCATGTCAGGATCCGGCTCCACATCGATTTCTTCATCAAAGCTTGCCATACGAAGTACATCCACGCCGTTGGATTCCAAAAATTCATACACCTTTTCAATCTGTCCCGCATTTAATTCGGTATCCGCAAGGAAATCATTGATTTCCTGATACTCCAGCACATTTTTCTTTTTCTTGGCATAAGCCAGTAATTCCTTCATTTTTTCAAAAAACTTATCTTTGTTCTCTTCCATTTTTATCTTCCATCCTTCTCTTAGCAAAAACCCTCTTTGTTACAGTGTAACCAACTCATCGTTTCTTATACGAAAGTACTATGGTATTGAAAACCGGTTTTTATAGCGGTTCTTCTCTGCAACCAACGTCTGGAACCTCTCCATATTCCCCATTCCCACTGCCACCTCGATTTCAGCTTCAATCGCAGCAAGCTTGACCTTTCGTACCGTATCTTCGAATGCTTTTTTCTGTCCTGCCTCATCCATCTCTTCCCTAAATTCCGTAGAGAACAGCGATGCTGCCATGGTTTGTTCTTCCTTGTTTTCAAAATGGTTAATGATTTGCGCCGGATTCACGCTTCCGTGCTCGGCAAACTGCGCAAACACCATTTGCGCCACCGTCCGGCAAAAGCCTTCGGAAAAATCCGCCGGAGTGATTATCCCCTGGATTTTCTTAAACTTTTCAGGCTCTGTGACAAGCCAGGTCAGAAGAAGCTTCTGCGGTTTTGTCACACCGTCCTTTTCCTCATCCTTTTCCTTCTGTTTTAAGGAAGTTTTTCCGCTGTCGGTATTCTGGGAGGCTGGCACCGCCGTACCTTGAATAACTACCATCTGGGTGCCGTATTTGACAACCAGCTTATGCAGCATGTCATAACTGATGTTATACCTTCTTGCTACCGCCTCTTCATAATTCGTTCTCTCGATTTCATCCGAGAACCCTAACAGCTTCTTTGCTACTTCATGGAAAAATTTTGTTTTCTGCTCCGGATCATCAAAGCTGTAGCCCTGCTCCATGACCTGCAGTTCAAAGAAGAAGCTGCCTGTCGCATTGTCAATACGTCTTTGATATTCCTCAGCACCCAAAGCCTTGATAAACTCATCCGGATCCTTATATGGTTTCATATCCACCACTTTTACACTGATGCCGGCTTCCTTCATAATCGGAATCGCCCTCAGTGCCGCCTTGACTCCCGCACCGTCACTGTCATAGGTTAAATAAACCTCCTTCGTGTAACGGGAGAGCAGATTGGCCTGCAACCCCGTCAGTGCCGTACCAAGCGAAGCCACCGCATTGGTAAAGCCCGCCTGATGCAGGGAAATCACATCCATGTAACCCTCACAAATCAACATGTAAGGCTTTCTGGACAGCTTTGCATAATTTAATCCGTATAAATTCCGGCTTTTGTCAAATATTTTTGTCTCCGGTGAGTTTAGGTACTTTGGTGTACCGTCCCCCATCACTCGACCGCCAAAGGCGATGACCTTGTTATTGGCATCCATAATCGGGAACATTGCCCTGTTCCAGAACTTGTCCCGTCCTCCCTTTGACTCATCCAACGTCACAAGTCCCGTTTCCTTTAAGAAACTGTCCTCATAACCCTGCTGTTTTAAGTATTTGTATAAGGAATCACTGAACTTACTCGAATAACCGAGGCCAAACTTTTTCATCGTTTCTTCCGTCAGACCTCTCTTTTTAAAATAATCATAAGCCGGTCTTCCCTGATCCGTGCGCAGCTGGTACACAAAATACTTTGCCGCAAGCTTGTTGACCTCAAAAATCCGGCTCTTTAAATCCGCCGCACGTTTTGCTTCCTCGGAATACTCAATCTCCGGCAATTTTACTCCGGCACGCTCTGCCAGGTATTTGAGCGCCTCCACAAAGGTGTAATTTTCGTACTCCATGACAAATGTAAATGCATTGCCCCCGACTCCGCAGCCGAAGCAATGGTACATCTGCCTTCCCGGGCTCACCGAAAACGATGGCGACTTTTCATTATGAAACGGACACAGCCCCATGTAATTGGCACCTTTTTTTTGCAGGCGCACATAACTGCCAATCAGGTCTGTAATATCCGTCCTTTGTCTCACTTCTTCTACAATTTCTTCGGGATAATACATGTATGATAAAGCTCCTGTTCTAATCTCTTAATAAACGTCCCATGCTTCCGGAATCATAATTTCGCGGTATTTTGCCACCGCATAACGGTCTGTCATGCCGGCCACATAGTCGCAGACCACATGATTTACGGATTCGTTCTTGTCCGTAATCATAAAACGGTATTCCTCCGGCAACAGCTCCATGTGCTCCATATAATATGCAAACAACTGCTCTACCAGTGCCTCCGCCTTATGTTCCTGTCCCTTTGCCACCGGATTGGTATACACATTGGCAAACATATATTTTCTCAAATCGCCCATCGCCTGTTCAATCTCCGGCGACATGCAGATTTCGTTCTTACACTCACTGTTTGTGATAATATCATGAATGAGTGTATTCAGCCTCTGGGTCAGTGTATGCCCAAGCACCGATGTATACTCACTCGGAATATCTGCCTCCGTGATAATATTTCCGCGGATAGCGTCATCAATATCGTGGTTGACATACGCAATCTTATCTGCCAGGCGCACAATATTTCCTTCCAGCGTCATCGCACGTCCATCCACCTGATGGCTGACAATACCGTCACGCACTTCCTTTGAAAGATTCAATCCCTTGCCGTGCTTTTCTAAAAGCTCCACGACGCGGATGCTCTGTAAATGATGATGGAAGCCACCCTCACGAACTCTGTTTAATGCTCTTTCCCCGGCATGTCCGAATGGTGTATGCCCAAGGTCATGACCTAAAGCAATCGCTTCGGTCAGATCCTCATTCAGACGGAGTGCTTTTGCAATCGTTCTGGCGGTCTGTGCCACCTCAAGCGTGTGGGTCAGTCGGGTACGGTAATGGTCGCCTTCCGGAGTCAAGAAAACCTGTGTCTTTGCATTCAGACGGCGGAATGCCTTACTGTGGATGATACGGTCACGGTCTCTCTGATAAATTGTACGAAGGTCACAATGCACTTCCTCCCGGTCTCTTCCCAAAGAAGCGTCACTAAACGCTGCGTACGGACTCAAAAACTCGTGTTCTCTCTGCTCCTGCATTTCTCTAAGCGTTAACATTACCCAAATACCTCCTTATTTTATCTCGTAAAAACATCCTCTATAAATACTATTCGACAAAAAAAAGGGGATTCCTTTTTTTAATTTCTTTTTTTAGTCATATACGCCAAAAAAAGCAAGAAGCGCTACCTTCCTGCCTCAGACTGCATCTTCGAAAACACGCATCCACAGTAGTTCTGACGGTAGAGATTATGTTCTGCGGATAACTCCACGGAGCGTTTATAACCATTCTTTTTCTTAAAATCGGATGGCAAATGGGCAACACCATATTCCGCAGATAATCGTTCACCGATTTCATTTAACTTCTGTGCATTCTTTAACGGACTGATGGTAAGGGTGGTCGCAAAGTAATCACAGCCCAGCTCTTTTGCCGTTTTTGCAGCTTCCCGCAGGCGCATTTCATAACATTTAAAACAACGTTCTCCACCCTCCGGCAAATCTTCCATGCCTTTTGCCATTGCATAAAACTCTTCCGGACGGTATTCGCCCTCTAAAAAAGTCACCGCCTCCGAAAGTCCCATTTCCTCAATCAGGCGGCTCAGCTCCTCGCGACGGTCCTCATATTCCTGCTTTGGGGAAATATTCGGATTGTAATAGAAATCCATGATTTTAAAATACGGAGCCAGATACTCGAGCACATAGCTGCTGCACGGTGCACAACAGCTATGCAAAAGAAGCGTCGGCTTTTTGCCGTCCGCTTTTATCTGCTCTATTTTCTTTTCCAGCTCTTTTTGATAGTTTCTGTTCTGCATAGCATTCCTCTAAATTCAACTTGGCTCCTATTTTGAAAGACAGTTCTCCACTTCCTCCAAAAACCGTTCCATCTCTTGCGGTGTCCCAATGGTAATTCGCAAATAATTCTGAATCCTTGGTTTCTTAAAATAACGTACAAAAATATGTTTTTCCCGGAGTGCCGCAAACAGCTCTTCTGCCGGAACGCTCTCATGCGCGGCAAACAAAAAGTTAGCAGAAGACGGAAGCACCGTAAATCCAAGCTTCTGAAGCTTTGTGGCCGTCTTTTCTCTGGTTTCCACAATGGCCGCCTTGGTCTTTTCAAAATAAGCGCGGTCCTTTACCGCCTCCACGCCACAAAGGATAGACGGATAATTCATTGTATAGGAATTGTAGGAATTTCTTACCGCATACATTGCCGCAATGAGCTCCTTGCTGCCAATTGCAAATCCGATGCGCATACCTGCCATGGAACGGGATTTCGAAAAGGTCTGTACCACCAGAAGGTTGTCATACTTTTCCACAAGCGGCAGTGCGCTTTCCCCACCAAAATCCACATAGGCTTCATCAATAATTACCACCGAATTCGGATTCTTTTCCACAATTTCCTCTATTGCAGGCAGCGGCATGGCAACCGAGGTCGGTGCATTCGGATTTGCAATGACAATACCGCCGTTTGGCACAAAATAATCCTCTTTATTTACACAGAAATTTTCATCCAGGGCAGGTGTGCGGTACGGTATCTCAAACAGCTCTGCCCAAACCGGATAAAAGGAATACGTAATATCCGGAAATAAAATTTCTTTCTCTCCGTGAAAACAGGTTAAAAATGCCATGCCAAGCACATCGTCTGAGCCGACACCGACAAACACCTGCTCCGAGGACACCCCGTATTCTTCCGCCAGCGCATCCACCAGCTCCCGTGCATCCGGCTTCGGATACAGCTTTAATTTTCCTGCATCAAGTGCTGCAAGCACTCTTGCAACTCCCGGTGCCGGCGGATACGGATTTTCATTGGTGTTTAACTTAATCATGTCCGCAAACTGCGGCTGTTCTCCCGGAATGTAAGGCGCAACCACCCGGATGTTCTTTCTCCATTCCCCCATTTTTGCCTCTTTTCCGCCGGCTCTTCCCCGGCCGTTTCTTATTCGCTCTTTGTCAGCGTTTTTATTTGTTTTCTCCCTTCAGAAGAATTCCGCAGAAATTACAATAGTCCATTCCGTGCAGAACCGTTCTTTTGCACCCCGGACATTTCATCTTTGCCGGGGCAATCTCACGCTCCACAATTTCATACTCGCAGTTTTCATCAAAGTAGACACGCATCTCCGTCGCCTCCCCTTCCAGAACCTCTGCTTCTTCCAGTCCCAGCTCTGCTGCCGCATTACCCTCAATGTAAACCTGTTTTCTCGGCATCAGCCGATAGATTTTTTTCCAAAATTTCTTTGCCTTGCCCATGCCAAAGCCTCCTTATACGATATGGACAGAGGATGTTATTCTGCCTCCAAAAAAACCGGGTTCGTCAGTGCCTGCACGGTATAGTCTGCCTGCACTCTGAAAAATACCCATTTGGCATCCTTTGCAGAGAACGTAACATCACCGCTGTAATCATAACAGCCATTTTCCGCTTCTACCTCAGGAAGCGGCAGCTCCTCACATCTTCCGCCATTCTGTACGACAAACAATTTTTCCAGCGGACGGTTCGATAAAATCGTAAGATGTGCCGTTATCTCTTCTGCCTCCACAGGGAAGCTTGCCACCTCGCCCATACTCTTATCACCAACGGATGCAATCAGTAACGGTCCGTTTGTCACAAAGCTGTGACCTGCTTTATTATGATCCAGTAAATTCTTTGGTATTCTCTCTCCCGGTGCATGCACGTAAGTACGCACACAGCCACTGGTAAGATTGGTTTTCAACCAGACCTGCAAAGTTTCAAACTGCGGTTCCAGCATTCCAAAGAAGTAGTCTGCCTTTTCCTTATTCTCCGCCGAAAGCGTCTCATACTGCTTCTTTACCTCATGGTACAGTCCAAACACATAGCCAAACGACAGCATCCAGGTCACCAGACGGATGTCGTGGGTATCACTTCCTGTGGTCGCCGGGAAAAATCTGCCCTCTTCAAGAAGCGATAACCACAAACGGTACGCATCGTCATTGGTGGTTCCGTCCGCAAGCGGATGGGAACCGTTCCAGATTTCCATCGTATCAAATATTTCAATGATATCCGTAAATTCCGGCGGGAAGGAGATTGCCTTCTGCATATCTCTTGGGTGATTCACCTGCGGATATCCGCCGTTCTCCCTGATTTCCTTTGTGGTACGGATAAACTCATTTCTTAAATATTCTTCCGTTCTCTCCTCCGGCCTTGGAATCCGGTAAATCACATCCGGGTCCACATTCAGGGAAAGGATATGCCCGTTACTTGTAGAAATCTCCTTCGATAAAAGCGGAAGAAAATCCTCGCACTTCATTGTCTCCCATTCTCTGTGGTTAAGCACATTATGATGGTCACTCAGTGCACCAAAGGTCAGACCCTTGGCGCGCATCGACATCATAACCTCCTGCGGAGAGTCAAACACATAGTCTGTGCCCTGCGGCGGATAGAGCGGACTGGAGTATACGCTGTGATGATGCAGATCTCCCACATACCAGCCCTCTTGTGACAGGTTCACAAACCGGTGCAGCGCCACCTGCACCTCGGTTTTAGTATCCTTCTTTATCTCAATCACTTTCTTCTCTATACTGTATTCTGACCCCTTAGAAACCTCTAAAAGATAATGTCCTGCTTCCACCCTGCGCATAAAGCATCCGTCTTCCTCGGTATACGCTCTGATAAAATCCGGGCAGAAATCCGCATAGGTAAATGTTTCTTCTGTCACATCACCCGCCACAGGGAATAATTTCACTTCCGCAATCAGCGCCTTTCCCTCCGTATCCTTTACTTCTGCAAACACTTCCCCTGCCGGTTCCTTTGCTGTCTGATTTTTTAAATCCTCACCGGTCTTTTTATAATGTGCAAGACGTGCCTCCGTGCCTTCCGACGGAATCTTCCATTCCCCTCTGCCACCATTTTCGCTATAGCCGGTTGCAGCATCCAGTTCCTTTGCAATTCTGCCTAAATACTGGTAGGTAAACGCTTCACCGCTTTCCTGTCTTCTTTCTCTTTCCATTCCGCTGACCATGGACCAAATCTTTGATACGCTCATTGGGATTTTCCTCCTGTCATGTAAATTACCTTCATTTTAGTATGCGTTTCCCCTCTTGTCAAACACAACGCATGATGTTTTTTAAAAAACGCTTCCTCTTATAAATTCCGCAAAAATTCAAACACACCGTACAGATTCAGCTTTCCGTACCCATACACTGCGCTCGGGTATTCTGTGTTTGCTTCTCTCTCTGCCCCAAGGGAAAACAGATTCCTTACAATCACCGTATCCAGCGGTATGACGCTTTCGCTGTTTCTCCGGTATTCTAAAACATATTCCATATAAAGTGCCACACAGCCTGCAGCAAATGCGGCCCCGGCACTGGTTCCGCTCTTTGTAATATAACCTCCTCCCGCAAACGGCCCTGCCATATCAACGGAAGGTGAAAGTACGGTTGGCTGCTTCTGCCCGTTTCCGGTAAACCCCCGTCCCGAAAACGGAGCAAGACTGCCGTTTGCCACGGAATATCCGCCCGTAGTAAACAACAGCGGTGCATTCGCCGGCTCACAAAGCGTCACCTCCGGCTCCGGCACCAGAAAATAACATTCCGTATCCAGAAACTCCCGTATCGGAAGCCACGCATCCACCGTGACCGCGCGTTCGCTTTCAAACAAGAGTCGCCACATCCCCGGCGCCGGAGTCCGGAACCGAAGCTGTATCCTCTGCAACGTATCCGTCCTTGTCAGACTCTCCTGTTCTGCCGAAAGCGTTGTCCGGTCGAGCAAAAACGGTGTTGTCACAAGTCCTCCTGCCGTACGTGCCAGCTCCGGAGAAAGCTCGCCGGTCGGCGAAGATACCTTAAGCGAAAGTCCGCCGATTGCCTCTGAAAAAATATCCAGGGCAAATCCGCTGCCTCTTCCCCCTACATAAAGCTCTATTTCACTCTGTCCTTCCCTGACCTGCACTCTTGCATGATGCCTTGCATTTCCCTCGTTTCCAACTGCTGCAATAATACAGACATCCGGCCGGTACGCCAGACTGTTTAGATATCTTGAGAGAGGAATATTTCCCCGATGACTCCCAAGCCCCGAGCCCACCCCGATACAGATGACCATCGGCTTTTTCTGCTTTGCGGCATACTGCACCAGATACTTTACCCCAAACATAATATCTGCCTCGCTGAATGCCGTCACACCCTCCGGCATGCAGTAAAACTCCTTCAGATAAGGCTTTGCCTGTTTCAGCTTTACCATCACAATCCCCGCAAGCGGTGCCACCCCATAAAAGTCTTCTGCAGAATCCGGCTTCCCTGCTGCCACCCCGGCAAGATAGGTCCCGTGCCCATCCTCATCTCCGGGTGCCGCCCCCGCAAGGATTGCCTCTGCCAAAAATTCTGTTCCGTAATCAAAGCCTTCCGGTGGCTCACCATTCTGGTCTGTCTGGTCCCAGATTGCCTCCACACGGCTTGTTCCGTCCTCATAAAGAAATGCCGGATGCCGGTAATCCACTCCCGTATCCACAAATCCGAGCAAAATCCCGCTTCCCCGGTAATCAAACCCCGCAATCCTTCTTACCCTGTTAACCCCCGCCTCCTCCAGCGCCTCCTGCTGTTGCAATCCAAACAAAAGCGGCACCGAAAAAGAAATATCCTGTCTTCTTCTCTCTCCTCTTGGGGCATATATAACCGCAAAATTCTCATCCACCGAACTAAAACACTCGACACCCTCCAGCAGACTCCTCTGCCCAAAGTACCCTACAATCTCGTCCTCATATTCATCGGAAACAATCCGCTCCCTGCAATCCTCCGCCATAAAAAAACTCCCATATACTTTTTTAATCAGTATATGAGAGTTCTCTTATTTTTACTTATTCTCTCGGTGCCTCCAAAAGCGGCGTTGTATATGACGTACGCATTTCAATCAGCGGTGCACCGTTGTTTGAAATATAATCCTTGGTAATCGTTACCCTGCCGATGGCATCGTCCTTCGGAATTTCATACATAATGTCAAGCATCAGCTCTTCGATAATGGCACGAAGCGCTCTGGCACCGGTATCCTTCTCCAGCGCCTTTTCCGCAATTGCTTCCAGGGCTCCTTCATCAAATACCAGGTCCACCTCATCCATCGCGAGCAGTTTTTTGTACTGTTTTAAAATGGCGTTCTTTGGCTCCTGCAGTACCTTAACCAGCATATCCTTATCCAGCTGTCTCAGCGCAAAAATCACCGGAAGACGTCCGATAAACTCAGGAATCATGCCATATTCGCGTAAATCCTCCACGGTAACCTTAGAAAGAATGTCTTTATCCTCATCAAAACGGTCCTTTAACTCACCGGAAAAGCCGATGCCGGACTGTTTGGTCAGTCTTCTCTTTATTACATTTTCAAGATCCGGGAACGCACCGCCGCAGATGAACAAAATGTTCTTTGTATCAATGGTGGTCATCGGCACCATGGCATTTTTACTGCTTGCGCCAACCGGCACTTCTACCTCAGCACCCTCCAGCAGCTTTAACAGACCCTGCTGAACCGATTCCCCGCTCACATCGCGGCTGTGTGCATTTTTCTTCTTTGCAATTTTATCCACCTCGTCAATAAAGACGATTCCCTGCTCTGCGCGTTCCACATCATTGTCCGCAGCCGCAAGAAGCTTTGATAACACGCTCTCCACATCATCACCGATATAGCCTGCTTCTGTAAGCGACGTGGCGTCCGTAATGGCAAGCGGCACATTTAACAGCTTTGCCAGCGTCTTTACCAGATACGTCTTACCGCTTCCGGTCGGACCAAGCATCAGCATGTTGGACTTTTCTAATTCCACACCATCCCCTACGTTGTCATACACACGCTTATAGTGATTGTATACCGCAACGGACATGACCTTTTTTGCCTTTTCCTGTCCAATGACATAGTCGTCCAGTTCCGCCTTAATCACATGCGGCGGCTTTAAATTCCGGATGTCAAATACGCCCTCCGGTACCTCTTCCTTTTTCTTTTCCTTCGGCTGCTTTTTCTTTAATTTCTGGTTTTCCGGCATCTCCCCCGGACCACCGAACAGAAACGGTGAAAATCCCATAAAATCCATATTGCCCATGCCCGGGAACGGTGCATTGTTCATCGAATCGAAGGTCTTTTGCATACAGTCTGCGCAGATGGCAATGTTGTTCGGAAGCTTCATCATCTTCCCCGCTTTACTCTCCGGTCTGCGACAGATATAGCAAATATCTTCATAGCCGTCCTTATTTTCTTCTGTCTTGTTTGTCTCATCCGTCATTCTTTCTTCCTCATTTCCGTTAGAACCTAATATGCATTTTTATTGATAAACCCTTTGAACACGGTCAGGAACAGAATCAGGATATCAAATCCTACCGTCCAGTTTTCAATATAATATAAATCATAGTCAATTCTCTTTCGTATCGAAGTATCTCCACGATAGCCATTGACCTGTGCCCAGCCGGTCATGCCGGGTCTGACCTGATGCTTTACCATATAACGCGGAATTTCTTCTTTGAACTTTTCCACATAAAACGGCCGCTCCGGTCTCGGTCCGACCAGACTCATTTCTCCACGGAGCACATTAAACAGCTGCGGAAGCTCATCCATGCTGGTTTTGCGGATAAACTTTCCGATTGGTGTAACGCGTGGGTCCCGGAATGTCGTCCACGCTGTTTTCTCTTTATTTTCTTCCTGCACCTCCATGGAACGGAACTTATACATCATAAATTCCTTATTGTGCAGTCCGACTCTCTTTTGTTTATAAATAACCGGCCCCTTGGAGGTGCACTTGATAATCACCGCCACAATTGCCATCGGAATTGCCGCAATTATCAGCGCTAAAAATCCAAGCACCAAATCCATTGCGCGCTTTATGATACGGTTTAACTCATTAGCCAGCGGCACCTTCCGGATGTGTACGACAGGAAGCCCCTCCAAATCCTCCATATAAGGAATTGTCGGGATAATGTCCTGATAGTCCGGCAAAAACTTTGTATGGACTCCGGATTTTTCACATTTTGCCACGATACCGGACAATCTTACATAATCATCCATGCGCATTGTGATATTAATTTCATCCAGCACCGTCTCAGCCAGGTACTGCTCCAGACTGTCAAGACTTCCAAGCACAGGAACTCCCCGGTACAATGTACCCACTTCCATGGCATCATCTAAAATGCCACGGATATGATAGCCCCATTGCGGATTTTCCTGCATGCGGTCAATCAGTCCCTCTGCCGTACGGCTGTAACCCACCAGCAGCACATGCTTGATATTGTACCCATCCTTGCGGATTTTACGCAGTGTATACCGGAGACAGAACCGGTAAAACACATCCAGTATAACATTAATCACAAAGAACATTACAAGGAACCATCTGGAAATATGAATCTCTTTTACCAGGAATAATACCGCCAGAATATAAACCAGACCAAACAGATTCGTCTTTACAATCTGAAGAATCTGTAAAAAACGGCCGGTACTCCTCTGGGAACGGTACACGCCATTTGTCAGAAAAATCACAAGATATCCCGGCAGGATTACCCAGAGATAATTCATATATACCATAAACGGAAGGTGCGTTCCTTCCTCTACCCTGAAATATTCTATAAAACCGAGCCAATGAAATCGGAGCTGATAGGCAAGTACATACGCAGCCACTACCGCCAGCAAATCCAATACCACATGTATTCCGTTTAAAGTTTTCTGATGACTTTTAATCATGCTTCCCTCCGCTCATTTCATGTTCGTAGTTTACCACATTCTGAGCCGAACCAACAAGCTTTTTAACAAAAAAAACTGTTTTTCTTCACATTCTCAACACAAATGACTGTTACGATAAACCTATCAGCAGAAAAAATGCAATTGCTTACAATAAATGTGCATTCCAAAAAAGGAGAAAGGAGCATTCCGTATGAACGACACATTCAACAATCCGGAACAAAATAACAACCAGACTTATTCTTATACAAACAGCGAGGTGGTCTCCGAGCCATACCGTTACCGCTATGAAAACAGGGAAAAAGCAGAGGACACCCGGTACAATCATTATTATTACGGTGACACACAGACTTCTTACCGAGACGATACCATTTACAGCAATCACGTTACCGTAGACGCTACAGAAAAGAAAAAATCTTCTCCATTGAAAAAAGCAATCAAATGGATGGCAGGTGCCGCATGCTTTGGTGTAATTGCCGGCGCAGCCTTCCTCGGTGTTTCTTATTTTGGAAGTGAAGTCCTTGGCATAGAAATTTACCGTGCTTCAGAAACTGCCGGTACAGCCGACGGGCTGAACGGCTCCGGAAGCTCCGGTAACACCACCGGCGGAATCGGTACCCAGTTAAACATCACCCTTGGTTCCACCAGCACGATTGAGGGTGCTGAGAGCCCGGCAGAAAGCGTAGTTGTCCAGGTAGTAGATCAGAACCTTGCAGCTACCGTTGCAGTAAAGAGTACCTACGTCGTTACTTCCTCCTGGTTTGGTCAGTACTATCAGCAGGAAGCCCAGGCCAGCGGCTCCGGCTTCATTGTCGGAATAAACGACACAGAATTGCTGATTGCAACCAACAACCATGTTATCGAGGATGCCACCAAAATCGAAATCACCTTCATTGATGATGCCATTCTGGAAGCAACCGTCAAAGGAACCGATGCCGTTGCAGACCTTGCGATTCTTGCGGTTCCGCTTGAAACCATCAGTGTTGACACCTTAAGCTCTATCCGCGTTGCCACTCTCGGAAATTCCGATGAAGTTCGCCTTGGTGAAATGGCAATTGCCATCGGTAATGCCCTCGGCTACGGACAGTCCGTTACCGTCGGCTACATCAGTGCAAAAGACCGTGAAGTAACCGTAGACGGAAACACGATGATTCTTTTACAGACAGACGCTGCCATCAATGGCGGTAACAGTGGTGGTCCACTCTTTAATACAAAGGGCGAGGTTATCGGTATCAACTCCGTAAAATACGCCGATACAGACGTAGAAGGCATGTGTTTTGCCATTCCGATTTCCAGAGCCATTCCGATTTTAAACGAATTGATGGCACGTGAGACCCTGGCAGAAGAGGAAAAGGGTGCATTAGGTATTTCTACAAGAACCGTAGATGACAGCATCGCCTCCCTCTACGGCTGGCCAACCGGTGCTTACATTGTTTCTGTGATGGAAGGCAGTCCTGCCGAAGCAGCAGGTCTTTACATCGGTGATATCGTCACTAACGTAAACGGTGTCACCATTTCCACAAGCGACCAACTGGTCAGCGCAGTTTCATCTTACCGTTACGGCACTACCATTACTCTTACGGTTCAGCGTAATGTTAACGGAAAATACGAAGAAATCACCATCACCGCTACCCTCGGGCAGCGTTCCGAATTGGTAAGCTCTTCCGAATCCGGCAGCCAGTCTGAAAGCCAGGAAGACTCCTCCGGTTCTTCCGGCTCCTCCGGTTCTTCCGGTTCCTCCGGAAGCAGCCGACCAAGAAAATAAGACAATTACCCCCCTTCCCTAAATAAGCAAAAAGGCCTGTGAAACCTGATTGGTATCACGGGTCTTTTTCTTTTTTGTATTTATGCACAAAAAAACGACTCTTTTTTGTGGAGAATGCTGAATTTTTCTATGTTCGATTGCACAAAAAAACAATGTCTGTTATCATCATTTTATCTCCATCGGCATTCGCCGCAAAGCCGCATATTTTCTCGCTTTTTTCGGCTTACCTGTGTAGCTGGCTACACATAACTAAATACCTATAACTTCTCATATCTGCCTTTTCTACTACGGGGAGGTTATAATAGGGTTATCACAGTTAAGGAGATGCACCATCGTGGGAGAAAAAGGTAAAATCGTCATCCATCTTTCAGAATTGCTTACCAAATCCGGTCTGAGCAAGAACAAATTCTGCCAGCGTGCAGAACTTCAGCGCGGACAACTCAACGCCTACCTGTGCAACACCATTACCCGTCTGGATATGGATGTTCTTGCACGTATGTGTCGTACATTGAACTGCTCTATTTCCGACCTGCTGGAGTACAAAAAACCCAAAAAAAACGGAGACCATCTAAATGTCAAATGAAACAGAAAAAATCAAGAAATTTATAGAAAAAAACCAGCCATTTCTTGCAGCCAGGAATATTGACATCGCACATTCCTTTTTGAATGATGACTGGTTTGTATATTGTGATAATAAGGAATATCATTATTACGAATACTACATTAAATTTACCACAGTAAAAGAGCTTGTTGATATTCTCACAGCAGAATTGACCTTTGAACTGAACTGCTCCATTGGTGAAGAACCCGCTCCGCCTGCCTGTGAAGCCGCTTCCATCGCAGAAGATGTCAGGACCCATTATCGTCCTATCCGTCCTGTTTCATAGACGATGATCCGACGTTTCTGCCGTAAAATTTCTATTTCTTTTTATTCCTGCGTGAGCTCGTGGTACTTTCCCACTACCTCATCTACCGTACCGTCTGCCGTCAGGTGTCCGTTTTCAAGCAGAATGGCCCTTGTACAAAGCCTTTTTACCTGTTGCTCTGTATGCGACACAAAAAGCACAGTAACGCCCTTGTCAAACATGTCCATAATCTTCTGCTCGCTCTTTTTGCGAAACTTTGCATCTCCGACAGCAAGCACCTCATCCAGAATCAGAATGTCCGGCTCCACAATGGTTGCAATCGCAAATCCAAGCCGCGCTCTCATACCGGAAGAGTAGTTTTTCACCGGTACATCAATAAACTCACCGATATCGGCAAAATCCACAATCTCCTGATACTTTTCCTTCAGAAAACTCTTGGAATATCCAAGCATCGCACCGTAAAGAAAAATATTTTCTGCTCCGGTATACTGTGAATCAAAGCCTGCGCCAAGCTCCAAAAGAGGCACAACCCTGCCCACCTTGGTTACCTTTCCTTCCGAGGCCTTTAACACCCCCGCAATTACCTTTAACAACGTGGATTTTCCGGCGCCGTTCAGTCCCATAATAGCAAGACGTTCTCCCTTTTCCAGCGAAAACGACACGTTCTGCAATGCAAGAAAATCCTTGTATCTTAACTCCTGCTTAAACATCTTGATGATATATTCTTTTAAGTTGTCTACCTTCTGTTCTGTCAGCCGGTATTTTACACTGACATTCTCTACAGTCAACACGGTTTCAGCCATGACTTTTCTCCTCGCTAAATATGCAGTATAAATCTATCCTGGTTTTTGTAAAATACAATCACTCCGGTCAAAAACAGCACCACGGAAAAACCGAACGAATACATCAGGGATGACATATTCATTGCCTGTCCAAACACTGCGTTCCGGAAATTTTCAATCACAGCATAAAGCGGATTGTAGTCAAAAATCCAACGGTTTTTTTCATTGATTACGCTCTCTACCCGGTAGAAAATGGCACAGGCATACATAATCAGCATCAGGGCAACGCCCCACAAATATTCAAGGTCTCTGAAAAACACCGCCAGCGTAGCCAGCAAAAGCCCTGCACCTATGCTCATGAGGAGCACTATGCCAAGCGGGAACACCGCCTGAAGCAGATACCAGGTCGGACGGACACCTCTTGCCAGTGCCACAACCGCAAGCACAATAAGAGAAACCAGAAACATCACATATCCGGAAATGATGCTTGCGCACGGATACATATATTTAGGCACGTACACCTTTTTAATCATTCCTGCATTCACACGGACAGAACGCAAGGCTGCCTTGGTGGCATTCGAGAAAAAAGAGTAAATCAAACGTCCCGTCAAAATGTAAACCGGGAAATCCCGGCTGCTGCCTCCGTAAAGTGTAGAGAACACCAGTGTCAGCACTGCCATTGTAAGCAACGGTTCCAGCAATGTCCAGAATACGCCCAGATACGAGCTTCTGTATTTTAGTTTAATATCCTTTTTTATCAGCTGATACAAAAGATAACGGTATTTTATAAATGTCTTAATCAGATTCTTCAAGTCAAACCTCCATGCGGCGTACCCGAAAAGCACGCCGCATCTCTTTTCTTTCTTATTTAGCGTTCATTCAGACGGTTCATCGCACTAAAGATAGCGCGAATGGACGCTCTGGTAATATTGGAGCTGATACCAACACCATACGTGGTTTCTCCTGTTTCCGTATCCAGCATATGGATATAAGCTGCCGCCTGTGCCCCTTCACCCAGGCCAAGCGAATGCTCGGTATAATCCAGTACCTTATAAGTATGTGCCATTTCTTTTCTGAGCCCGCCAAGTACCGCATCAATCGGTCCGTTACCGGTTGCCCGTACCACCTTTTCGGTTCCCTTTTCGGTGTAGGAAAGGACAACTTCTGTATCAGCGGCTTCATCCGCACCATGCTTTTCTTCTACACTGAGACGTCTGAAATGCAACGGTTCCTTCTTCTCCAGATATTCCTTCTTAAATTCTTCAAAAATCTGTTCCGGAGCAACCTCGCCCTGTCCCTCTGCAATCTTCTGAATCCTTGCGGCAAATTCCTTGTGCATGCCCTTTGGAAGCTTGTAGCCAAAGTAAGTATCCATAATGAAGGCTACTCCGCCCTTGCCGGACTGGCTGTTGATACGCACAATCGGCTCATACACACGTCCGATGTCAGACGGATCAATCGGAAGATACGGCACCTGCCAAATCCGGCTGTCTCTCTCCTTCATCGCCTGTACTCCCTTGTTAATCGCATCCTGATGCGAACCGGAGAATGCTGTGAATACCAGCTTCCCGGCATACGGATGACGTGGTGGTACCTGCATTTTTGTGCAACGTTCATACACCTCCACGATTTCCGAAATATTTTCAATGTCAAGCTCCGGGTTAATCCCCTGGGAGAACATATTATACGCAAGTGTAAGAATGTCTACATTACCGGTACGTTCTCCGTTACCAAGCAGGGTTCCTTCCACACGGTCCGCTCCTGCCAAAAGCGCAAGCTCTGCAATCGCAACGCCGGTACCTCTGTCATTGTGCGGATGGATGCTTAAAATAACACTGTCTCTGTCTTTAAAATTGCGGTTCATCCATTCAATCTGATCTGCGTATACATTTGGAGTATTCATCTCCACCGTCGCAGGAAGGTTGAAAATAATCTTCTTTTCCGGTGTCGGCTGCCAAACCTCCTGCACTGCCGTACATACCTCGAGTGCATACTCTACTTCTGTTCCCGTAAAGCTTTCCGGGGAATACTCCAAAAGAATTTCTCCCGGAAAATCCTTTGCATATTTCTGCACCATTTTTGTACCGTCAATTGCAATCTGCTTTACCTCTTCCTTGCTCGCATGGAACACGACATCTCTCTGGAGCGTGGAAGTCGAGTTATAGATATGCACAATGGCACGTTTTACTCCCTGAAGTGCCTCAAAGGTTCTCTCAATCAGATGTTCACGGCACTGCACCAATACCTGCACCGTTACATCATCCGGAATCATTTTCCTCTCAACCAGCTGGCGCAGGAAGTCAAATTCAATCTGGGACGCTGCCGGAAATCCTACTTCAATTTCCTTAAAACCAAGCTTTACAAGGAGGTTAAAAAACTCCATCTTTTCTTCTACCACCATCGGCTCAATCAATGCCTGGTTGCCATCACGCAGATCCACACTGCACCATACCGGTGCCTTTTCAATCTCCTTATTCGGCCACTGTCTGTCCGGCATAGAAAGCACCGGCACTCTTGCATAACGTTTGTAATTCAGCATATTCTCCATCCTCTCCCATGTATAATTATCTCCCGGTCATACGTTACAGCATCCGCAGCTTGGGAACCCCCGATTATTCTGTCAGATCAGAGTCTGCGTTTCCCGTCCCGTTTTCCGGGTCCTCCGGATCTTCTGCGTCCGGCTCCGCTTCGCTGATTCTTACATCCACGCGAATTATCATATCCTGTACCAGAATACCGGATAAGTCTCCGTCAAAGCACAAATAAATTACATGATAGCCCGGTTTTGTATATTCCGACAAATCTATGTACGGAGATATCTTTTCCATGGTTATCTCCTTTAATTTTGTCTGATTTCCGCGGACTCTTAACTGATTCTGGCTGAGTGCAACAATTTCTGCCTTCAGACCCTCCTGTAATCCATAGAGTTCGATTGTCTCCTTGGAAAGCTCAAGAACCTTTTCTTCAAATTCCTTTAATGTTACAGTTACTGCAACTTCTTCTTCATCTACCAGACGAAGAGAGGTCAGACCCTCATTCCATAGCGAAGACAACTCGAAATTCTTTTCCACAACATCGGTTGCACCTTCAACATCACAGTACACCTTAATCTCAGAGCCCAGCAGCAACAAATCCACTGCCGTTCCTGCTATAGTGACCGACTGCGGCTGATAAGAAATATTGGACACCTCATACCCCTCTGCCGGGTTTCCGGTGGTCATTACATTAATCCTTACATTCTGGGTTTTCAGCACCGGTACATTAACCTTAACGGAAGACGCGCTCATTGTCACCTTGGAATTGCTGACCACTTCTCCGTTCATGTCATAAATGACCGGAACACCCTGTACCTGACGCTCGTTGGAAATGCCGGTAATATCTACTACCATAACCACTTCCTTAATATTACTGATCTGCGTATTGGAGCCGGTCAGCGTAATCACATTCGGGCTTGCCACCATATCACCGGTTACATAACCGCTTGCCGGGTCTCCGCTGGTTGCAATCTTAACACGGAAATCCTTGGATACCGAATCCTCAAGGCTCAGCTTCATCACCTGATTCATGCCGCGCACGATTTCTACTTCACGCTCGGTATAGCCGTTTACGGAAACCTCTATCGGCACCGCATCCGTAATCGAAATTTTCTCAAAGTCCGCAATTGCAACAATATCTGCCTTTGTCAGGGAATCACAAATACTTCTTCTTGCTTCTACCACTACCGTAATAGTTTCACCCTCAATGATTTCCGGGATTTTATCATTTGCCGTCAGGGAATCTTCGTTAATTACCGTAACCGGAACATTCTCAAAGGTAGCCGTCTGCAACGGGTCCTGCGAATTGATAACGCTTGCCCAGAGAAGGAATGCAAGAAACAGCGATAACATTTTTAGTCCGAAATTATTTGTCAGCTTTTCTTTCATGTCTACCCTTCCCTTTCAGTTTCTGGATTACGTTCTTTGTCATGGTTGTTTCCGGTTCTTTTCCCTTCTGGATTTCCTGAAGCTTCGCCCGAAGGAAATCACCGTCCACATTATAAATCAAATTTCCTTCCCTTGCGATGGACACCTTACCGGTCTCTTCCGACACCACAATCGTAAAGCTGTCCGAAACCTCACTGATTCCGACTGCTGCACGGTGTCTGGTTCCCAAATCCTTGGACAGTCGCATATTTCCGGACAACGGAAGATAACAGGTAGCTGACGCCACGCGGTTTCCGCGTACAATCACCGCACCGTCATGAAGCGGTGTATTATGTTCAAAAATATTGATTAGCAGCTGACTGGTCACCAGACCGTCCACTTCGATACCGGTCTGCGAAAACTCATCCAGCGATACCAACTGCTCTATTACAATCAAGGCACCTGTCTTTGTCTTTGCAAGCTCAAATGTCCCCCTCACCAGTTCATTCAACACTTCATTGGAGAACTTCTCATTCTTTTTGTCCTTGTTCTCTGACAAAAAGAAATTAATAGGAATGATATTTCTCTGGCCAAGCTGCTCCAGCACGCGCCTTAATTCCGGCTGGAACAAAATAATCAATGCCGTAATACCTACTCCGATGGTATTGGTGAAAATCCAGAGAATTACATTAAATTCGAGCAGGCTTGCCACTATCCAGAATAAGACAAGCACAACCAGACCCTTTACAATAACCCATGCCCTGGTCCTCTTTATCCATATTGTCACATAATATACTAAAACCGCAATCAAAAGGATTTCCACAAAATCCATCGGTTTCATGCTTGGCAATGAAAGCCTTGCTACTATCTTATCCAATGCTGATATGATGCTCTCCATAGCGTCATCCGTCCTTACTTTATTTTTCGAAGAGTTCTCTTATTCTTCCTCTTCCGTTTCTTCTGTCTGCATTTCTGTCTGCCCGGGAGATGTCTGCAATTCTTCCGGTTCTGCTTCCTCCGGCTCTTCTCCGAATCCAAAGCCTTCTTCGTTCTCCTGCGTCGCCGTTGTTTCTGCCGGCTCCTCCCAGCCCGGGAACGTGGTCACATTCTTCTGCGGCAAAGTAACATCTACCTTTGGAACCGCCTTTACATAATAATAGTAATCATCATCCTCAAACTGTACATATTCAACCGCTGTGTAATCAAGAACCACACGGAAAAAGTGTACTACAAACACAATCAACATAGAAACCAGCGCGCCAAGCACCAATTCTCCGGTATTCATGCCAAAATCCACATAAAGATTGACTACCAGAAAGCTAAGCATGGTAAGCAGTGTTCCGAATACGATTGTAATTTCAAACACAAATTCAAACCGAAGCTTTCTGATTAAATACATCAGAATAATAACAAAGGAAAATATGGCAATGGTAATAAACATTGCTTTGTTGGTAATCAGGCGGTCCACCACGTCAATATATAAGGCAAGCGTTGCGTCCAGGCTGGTAATGTCCTGACTCATTGCTACCTCCTGAATTACCTTAAACACATAATACACAATTACACCGCACGCCGTCGGGAATATCGCAATCGGCGTTGCCACCATACCAAGAAGCAGCGGAACCAGATACGGAATTTTAAATACAAACAGGATAGGTACTCCGACAATGGCGTAGCCATACTTTCCCGAAAACCGTACGATAAAGCAGTAAAGCACCGCAAAAATGAGAAGGACCAGTGCCGCAAGAATCGGTGATGCACTATAGACCTGCACTACCGCAAGCAACGCACCAAACAGAATCATCACTGCCTGTGGCAGGAAGGTGCAGACTGCCGCCAGACCAAATTCCACTACCGGACCTGCAAATTTTTCATTATATGCCAGCGTCTCATTAATCGTATGAAATACCATGTAAGCAACGAAGAAACGGACTACCGGTTCTATAATCAGATGAAATTTTTGAAAAAATCTTCGGGCTGCCCCTCTGAATTCCAAAAGCTTTGTTAAAACAATCATTTCCTACTCCTCCATTTCCTCGATGTCGTTTTCTTCCTGATACATGCTGCGCAGTTTCCTGAGCATTCGGAAATATTTTGCCAGTTTCTTTCTGGAATAATCATAATACAGGGAATATCCCACCGTCGCAGCCATAAGATAAACGGTAACAACAATGATATAGGCTCCCAGAACCATCTTTCCGATTCCGATGTAATCCAGATTTACTGCCTCTCTGATCAGATATTCCATATGATATGCCACCAGCATAGCTAACACCAGAACATATCCGATGGTTACCGCAATCAGGTTCTGCAATACTTTCAGTCTGACAAAATCCCGGCGGAAATACTTACCGAGCTTAAGGTCTTCTTTTCCTTCTTTTTTCTCATAAATGGCGAGCTTCGTCATCAGTCGCACTTTTCTTGTATTAACCATGAAGTCCCTTCCTTTATCTTATACAACTCTCTCTGATTTATGACGTTAACACAGTGACGTTACGATAATTTATATTTATACAAAGATATCATACCACATTCTTTCCCGAGAAGGAAGAAGAATTTATCGTGATTTTTTTGTATTATTTCATTAAAAGTTTTGCCACATTTCCGTAAAATAAAACAGGTCATGCAAAAGCATGACCCGTTTACCCGTATATTATTTATGACAGAAGAACTATTCTCCCTTAACTGCAAAGCAAACTCCTGTGTCAGACGGCTCGTCCTCGTCAAAGTTGTAATCCTTACCAGGCAGAACGGCATTCATGATAATACCGGTAAGAGCACCTACTGCAAGACCGGATAAGCTGATGGTCACAGAACCGATGTTGAATGCAATGGCACCGGAAGAGCTGTAGGTAATACCAATGGATAATACCAGAATCAACGCTGCAATAATAATATTTCTCGTCTTAGAGAAGTCAATCTGTGTCTCTACGATATTACGTACACCGACTGCAGAAATCATACCGTAAAGTACTAAGGATACACCGCCGCAGGTTGCTGTCGGCATACATCCGATTAGCGCTGCAAACTTAGGCGAGAAGGAGAAGAGTACAGCAAATACAGCTGCAATGCGGATAACTCTTGGATCGTATACCTTTGTTAAGGATAAAACGCCTGTATTTTCACCATAGGTTGTGTTTGCAGGAGCGCCAAAAAGTGCTGCGATACTGGTAGCAAGACCATCACCAAGCAATGTCTTGTGAAGGCCCGGATTCTTGATATAGTTCACACCGACAGTAGAAGAAATCGCAGAAATATCTCCGATATGCTCTACCATGGTCGCAAGTGCTATCGGCATAATTGTAATAACGGAGGTGATTAACATGGATACATCCAGATCAGCAAAAATGGAGAATGCGGTCGATTCCCAATGAATCGGGAAACCAATCCACTTTGCCTCAGCCACTGCCGTGAAATCCACTCTGCCCATGCAGGCTGCCAGTATATAAGAGCCAATAACACCGATAATAATCGGAACAATCTTTATCATACCCTTGCCCCAGATGTTGCTCACAACCACCAGAAGGATAGCAACCAGTGCAATCAGCCAGTCGGTTGCACAGTTGTCAATAGCAGACTGGGAAAGAGAAAGACCAATAGCAATAATGATAGGACCGGTAACAATCGGCGGGAAGAACTTCATCACACGATTGATACCAAAAACTTTAATCAGAAGAGAAAGAACCAGGTATAAAAGACCTGCGCAGGCAACACCAAAACAAGCGTATGGAAGCATCTGGGCATTTGGAGTACCGTCTGCTGCTTTTGGAGCAATAGCGAAATAGCCACCGAGGAATGCGAACGAGGAGCCGAGGAATGCAGGCACCTTACCCTTACAAATCAGATGGAACAGAAGCGTTCCGAGACCGGCGAATAAAAGCGTTGTGGAAACATCAAGACCTGTTAACATCGGAACAAGAATCGTTGCTCCGAACATAGCGAACATGTGCTGTAAACCGAGCAACAACATTTTTGGTGTTCCAAGCTCTCTGGCATCATAGATACCATTTTCACCAAGTGTTACTTTTTTGTTTTTCTCACTCATAACAATTCTCCCTTCGTTTCGGTTAATTTGTAAACCATTTATATCTTATCCGTTCTTTCTTTATCAGTCAAGCAAATCTGTCTGGGAAATTAGTCTTTTTATTGCGAAATTTCAAGAATTTTGTTATGCTATGTATTAATAATGAAACTTTACGGAGGCAGGGGAATATGCAAAAACGGTTAACAAAAAAATTCTGGATGGTTCTGACTATTTTCGGTCTGATGGGACAGGTCGCCTGGGTCATTGAAAACATGTACTTTAACGTATTTATCTATAAAATGTTTAATGCAACTGCAGCTGACATCTCCCTGATGGTAAGCGCCAGTTCGGTTGCTGCCACGGTAACGACCCTATTGGTGGGTGCTTTTTCTGACCACATCAACAAACGAAAACTCATTATCAGCGGAGGCTATATTTTATGGGGAATTTCTATCCTCGCCTTCTGCTTTGTCCGCATGGATATTCTGACACCGATTGCCGGAAACACCGTTGCGGCCGCATCCCTTGGTGTTACTCTTGTCATCATCCTTGACTGTGTGATGACCTTCTTTGGTTCTTCTGCCAATGACGCAGGCTTTAATGCCTGGATGACAGACTGGGGCGATGATGCCTCCCGTGGAAAAATCGAAGGAATCAACTCCATGATGCCGCTGGTTTCCATTCTGATTGTATTTGGCGGATTTATGTTTTTTGATTTAGACAAAAGCAGTAGCTGGACCCTGATTTTTGTGATCATCGGCATTGCCGTTTCCTTCATCGGTATTCTCGGTATTTTTACCGTAGAGGAAGCACCGGAGCTGATTGCCCGCCGCGAACAGGAAAAAGCGGATGGTGTGAAAAAAAGCTATCTCGGAGCCGTTATTTACAGCTTCCGCCCGGATGTAATCCGAAAAAACCCACTGCTCTATCTGATTATTATAGCATTTGCTCTTTTTAACATTTCCATTCAGACCTTCATGCCATACCTGATTCTTTATTATGAGGTCGGTCTCGGTATGACAAATTACGTCATGATCATGGCCCCTGCCATTATCATTGCCGCAGTGATTACTGCATTTTACGGAAAGCTGTATGATTTAACCGGCTTTAAAACTTCCGTTCTCCCGACTCTTGCCATGCTGATGGCAGGCTACGTACTGCTTTATTTCGGCAGAACCACACCGGTTGTGTTTTTTGGCTCCCTGCTCATGATGACCGGCTATCTGACCGGCATGTCCATCTTTGGTGCCATGGTCCGTACCCAGATTCCGGAAAGCAAAGCCGGACAGTACCAGGGTGTCCGCATCATCGGCCAGGTTCTGATTCCGGGTGTTGTCGGTCCTTCCATCGGACGTGTTGTGCTAAAAAATGCCGATACTATCGTAAACAGTGATGGCACTACTTCCTTTATTCCAAACGAAAATATCTTCCTGGCAGCCTTTGCTGTGGGAATTTCTGTTTTACTTTTCCTCGGGTTTGTCTTCCGTTTTGTAAAGAACGGACACTACCGCCTGACCAGTACCTCCGGTGAAGCTCTGGGTAGCGAAGAGGCGGTCTGGCAGGAGCATCCGAGACCTCAGTTAAAGCGAAACAACTGGATGTCCTTAAACGGCGAATGGCAGTTAAATAACCATGCCGTCCGGGTTCCGTTCCCGCCACAGTCCACGCTGTCTGAATACGAACAAAAGGTAGGGACACACCTTACCTATAAAAAAGTCTTCCGTGCAAGGAAACCGGAAGCAGGCATCCGGACCATCCTTCATTTTGACGCAGTGGACCAGATTGCCGAAGTCACCTTAAACGGTGTGCTGCTCGGAAAACACGAGGGCGGCTATCTTCCGTTTTCCTATGACGTTTCCAATGTAATTTACACAAACAAAGACAATATCCTGATTGTCAAGGTAAAGGATTCCCTTTCTAAAGACTATCCTTACGGCAAGCAGACCAAAAAACGCGGCGGCATGTGGTATACACCGGTTTCCGGCATCTGGAAAAACGTATGGTTAGAACTGGTTCCGGACACCTATATCAAAGATTTAAAGCTGACTCCGGACCTTAACGGCATTCACATTGCCATCGGTACCAACCATCCGCAGAAACCGGTACACGCTATTGTTTCCATTACGCTTCACACCGGAGACCGTGTGGATTTTACCATGAACAAAAACAACGGCTATGTCAAGCTCCGTGGTATCACCATGGAAGACGGTTCTTCCTATGAGCCGGTGCTTTGGGATACGGAGCACCCTCATTTGTACCCTATGACCATTACCGTAGATGAGGATATTATCGAAACCTATTTTGCTTTACGTACCATCGAAATAAAAGAAACCGATGGCATCCGGCGCGTCTGCTTAAACGGCAAACCGGTATTTCTTCACGGTGTTTTAGACCAGGGATATTTCTGTGACGGCATCTTCCTTCCGGCGGAGGAACAGGAATTTGAACGTGATATTTTAAGAATGAAAGAACTCGGCTTTAATATGCTTCGTAAGCACATTAAAATCGAACCGGAAGCTTTTTATTATTACTGCGACCTGCATGGTATGCTGGTAGTTCAGGACATGGTAAACAGCGGAAGCTACTCCTTCCTTCGTGACACTGCACTGCCTACCATCGGCATGAAAAAGAAAAATGACAGACACCGTTTCTTTAGCGCAAAGAGGAAGCGGTTCTGGGAAGCCCATATGAGGGAAACCCTGTCCCATCTTTATAACCATCCGTCCATTGTGGTTTACACCATCTTTAACGAAGGCTGGGGACAGTTTCAAAGCGACAAAATGTACAGCATTGCAAAACAGCTCGACCCGAGCAGGCTGTATGACTCCACCTCCGGCTGGTTTGCACAGAACAACAATGATTTTGACAGCTTACATGTTTACTTTGGCAATCTAAAACCACAGCCTGCCACCCGCCCGATGTTTATTTCGGAGTTCGGCGGCTGCGCCTATCCGGTCGAAGACCACGTCTATGCCAAGTATGCCTCCTACGGCTACGGCAGCTGTAAAAACGCAGACGAGGTTTCCGAAAAAGTCCGGGAAGCTTACCGCACCACCATCTTACCGGTCATCAAAGCCGGCTGCTGCGGTTCCGTTTACACCCAGCTTTCCGACGTGGAAGACGAAATCAACGGGTTCTATACGTATGACCGTAAGGTATGTAAGGTAAATGTGGAGGAAATGCAGAAGCTGAGAGCTGAAATTGATGCCATTGTAGAGACACTGTAAAAGATAAAACGTAAGCCCGGGATGTTCTATGATATCCCGGGCTCATTTTTTATAAGAATTGGATCCCTCGTTCGCGTGCAAGTGCGAGCGTCTCCTCCGGCCAAATGGAGGACTGCACCTCTGCAATATGTGCCTTGTGCAGGAAGAACATACAAATACGGGACTGACCGATACCGCCTCCTACCGTGTAAGGAAGTTCTCTGTTTAACACTGCCTTTTGGAACGGAAGCTCTGCGCGGTCTTCACAGCCGGCAAGCTTTAACTGCTCTGCCAGAGAGTTCTCATCTACACGGATACCCATGGAGGATAACTCAAGCGCAATGTCCAGCACCGGATAATATACGATAATGTCACCGTTTAACTGCCAGTCATCATAGTCCGGAGCTCTGCCATCGTGCGGCTTGCCGGAAGCAAGCTTTCCGCCAATCTGCATAATAAATACCGCACCCTTCAGCTTGGCAATCTTGTGTTCTCTTTCCTTTGCGGTATCATCCGGATACATGTTTTCCAGCTCCTGTGTTGTGACAAACGCAATCTCCTCCGGAAGAATTTCCTCAATGTAATCATATTTGTCTGCCATGTAGTGCTCTGTCTCGCGGAGTGCCGCATAGACCTTGCGCACCACATGCTTTAATGTTTCCACATTCCGCTCATCCTGCAGAATAATCTTTTCCCAGTCCCACTGGTCTACAAAAATGGAATGCAAGTTATCCGTATCTTCATCCCTGCGGATGGCATTCATATCGGTATAAAGGCCTTCCCCGTATGAAAATCCGTACTGCTTTAAAGCAAGCCGTTTCCACTTTGCAAGAGAATGTACAATTTCCACTTCCGCATCGTTCTGCTCTTTAATCCCAAACTTTACCGGGCGCTCCACGCCGTTTAAGTTATCGTTAAGTCCGGATTCCGGCTTGACAAACAATGGCGCAGAAACACGGGTCAGATTTAACTTCTTTGCCAGCTGCCGCTCAAAATGATCCTTTACACTTTTAATGGCGCGCTGGGTTTCCTTTATGCTCAATTCCGAACGATACCCTTCCGGGATAAAAAACTGTTCCATAGATTACCTCTTTTTCGCTTTACTTCGTTAAATTTCCATTAGTGTATCAGTTTTTTTATAAAATAGCAAGAGGAAAGTCGAAACTTTCCTCTTCCATACGCATTTTATTCGGATTTAAAACCGATAAAGTTTTCTCTGCCCGTGTAGCGTTCGTGCAGATCCTTTACAAAATCGTAGTCCTTTGCTTCATTAAATACAAGAAGCTCACATAACTCTCCCACAAAGGAAGGCTGGAACACGTCTCCGCCCAGCATAATCCACTTTGCATAACGGTTGGACGGAACATTTTCCCGGATACCGACCACTTCCCCGTTGATAAACGCTGTTGCCGTTTCCGTCTTTGCATTATAGGAAACCACGTAGTGAGCCCATGTGTTTTCCCACAACTGACATCCGGTCACATCATACCAGCCGTTGACTTCCTTTGAATCCCTGATGCGAAAGTCCGAGGTGCCGTCCCATGCAAGCGGAACCATACTGAAAAATCCGCTTTCGTATTTTACGTAAAGCACCGAAGTCCAGTTCCTAAGCACCTCCGGGCGCACCCAGAGTGATATGGTAAAGCTGTCATTCACAAGCACATTGGATGGAATATGTACTGTATTTTCCTCATTTGGACCGCCCGGGAAATGAAGGGACCTGCTGTCTGCAAAAATACCGTCGCGGTATTCAAATCCTTCTCCGCTAAACAATCCTCTGAAATCGCCCTCTTCGGCATTCAAATTGCCGTTTAAGCGGAAGCTGTAGCAGTCTTTTTCATTGCCGATGTAATTCTGCGCAAAAATGCGGAATTCGTCCGGCGGCAATGGGTCCGAATAGTAGAAGCCCTGGACAATCTGGCATCCGTAGTTGGTTAAAAAGTCAACTTCCTGCTTTGTCTCAACGCCTTCTACCACTACATCCATCTTCAAATCCTTACACAAAGAAATTACATTGCGAAGCACCTTCTTTCCGCGTAAATCCTCCGATGCTGCACGAAGCATACCGCGGTCAATGGAAATACAATCGACAGGAATGTCCTTTAACAGATACAGGGCAGAAAATCCGGCCCCAAAGTCATCAATTGCCACCTGGAAGCCCTTTGCTTTTAGTGTCTCTGCCATTAAAATCAGCATTTCGCTGTCTTTGATAAAGGTTTTTTCTGTAATCTCTATTTCTAACTCTGCTGTGCTTACCTGATATTCCTTTGCGATTTCTTCCAGAATATCTGCAAAGTTGCGGTCATACAGATGCATTCTGGACATGTTCACAGAAATCGGTAAATGCTCTAAATCCGTACCCACCCAGGAGGATTTCAGCCGGCATACCTCTTCAAAGATATACAAATCCATCTTCGAAATGAATCCGGTCTTTTCAAAAAGTGACAAATAGACCTTTGGAAGACGAAGACCGTCCTGCGGATGCTCCCACCGCGACAGGGCCTCTGCCGCATATAACTCTGATGTCACTATATTCACTCTCGGCTGCAGATAGACTAAAAATTCTCTTCTGCGAAGCGCCGATTCCATTTCTGCCTCCATGCGGCGGTTAATTTCGTATGTCGTATCCTCTTCCCGATAAACGGCCAGACGGTTTTTTCCATCCAGCTTTGCACGGTACATTGCAATATCGGCCTTCTCCATCAGCTCATCCAGAGGAATGGACGCTGTCTGGTTCAAAACCACGCCAACGCTAAGCGAAACCATCGACAAAATCTCCTCGCGGAAATCCATTTCTTTAAACTGCTTAATCAAGGTTCTGGCAAGCTTTGAAACCTCTTCCTCCGTCATTTTTCCGTCCAGAATAACGAAAAACTCATCTCCACCGATGCGCGCCGCAAATCCCCTTGCGTTCTCCTGCAAAAACTTTCCGATGCACACCATCAGGCGGTCGCCCATCGAATGTCCGTAAAAGTCATTAATCCGTTTGTAATTGTCCACATCCAGAAACATACCGTGAACCCTGGCGCATTCTTCCAGACCGTTATAGTACTGATAAAGACTTCTGCGACTTGGTAAATTAGTTAAATAATCTCTTTCCATATGACTCATTTCTACTACCTCTCCTTGTAATGCACCCCGTGCCGCATACACCCAATACATCTTGCATACCTTAAAATATGCTATTCATAAGGTCATTTTAGACCTTACTCAAAAATAAGTCAATATCTGCTTCGCAACAAGAAAATTTCTGCCAATTTGACTTTTTCGGCAGAAAGGGATAAAATATTCAGTAAGGGGTTACATAGCAACTACAACGAGGGAGGATTACAATCATGAAGAAAAAACTTATTTTATTTTTCCTGTGCTTAACTCTTTTATTTGCCACTGCCTGCGGTGGAGAAAAACAGCCACAGGCCACACCGACTCCAACAGAATCTCCTACGCCAAGTCCGTCTCCGAGCCCGTCTCCGACTCCGACTCCGGTGAATGCGGCAAAGGAAACACTCCATAATCTTGAAACAGCCTGGGAGTCCCTGTTAAACTGGAACGGCACAGGCAATCTGGATGTAAGCAAGGGCTTTGGTTACGATGTCACCATGGATGTCTCCGTAAACCAAATGCTGATGAGTCTGCTTGGCATGGCGGATTTTAGCAATTTCAGCATAGAGATGAGCATGGATATGAGCAACGAATTGCTCTTTGCGGATGTCGCACTGAATTTAAACAAAGAAGAACTCTTTGATATGGTTCTGTTCTTTGACTACGAAACACTTATTTACAATATTCCAAAATACTCTTCCGCCTATGCAGGCATGACGCAGACGGTCGAGACCGACAGTACCGTTTCTATTCCGGACACGGAAGCACTCGTTACTCTGTACAAGGATTTCATCACTGATTTGTTTGATACCTTCCAGATAGAAGAAGGCTTCACAGATAATGCGTCCATCGAAAGAAACGGCTACAAGGTTACCGGACAGAAATTTACGGTTTCCGCAAGCGTTAGCGATATCAATGCAATCTTAAACAAGTTTGGCTCTACCTTTTTAGAGTTATATCCGAGTGGTGAGATAGAAATCACCGAGATTCCGGAGGACGAAATTTCGGTTCTGTATTTTAGCGTATACAAGGGTGCCGACGGCACGTTCGCCTGGGAGCTCTGTCCGGACACTGCAAAAGACGAACCAGTCGGATTCCTCTCTGCTGAAAACGGTTTTTGTCTCTTTACAACCACAGATGGAGCTACTGAGGTTCTGCTTCGTTCCGAAAAGAGCTCTTCTGTAGAAGGTACCGTATATTTCCCTAATGACGGAGACGAATTCGCTTTAAACTACACTCTGAGTGACAATAGCATTTTCCTTGCCGACCTCGAAGATACCATCGCAGTTTCCATCGGTTGGCAGTTCTCTACGGATTACATTTCTCTTGACCTGTCAGTAACGACCGAAGAAATCGGGCTGACCTACCAAATGGTTGCCGATGAAAAAAAGGCTCATATGGATATTGCCGTATCCAGTTACGGCACCCAGCTGGCCAAGATTTCTGCCGATTACACAATCCGTGAGTTTCAGACATTCACCATGCCGGAAAGCTATCTGGATGAGGAGGCATGGGAAGCTCAGTTAGACAAGGAGGCTCTTCAGGCAGATATCGATGCCCTGGTTGCAAAATATCCTATCTTAGAAACACTGTTTGATTTTGCAGAAGACCCGGATGATTCTTACTATGATGATTGGACCGGGGAAGATTACTACGACGATTGGTATGATGACACTCCGGTCTATGATCCGACTGCCACTTACATCAATGACTTCATGAACATGACCGGATACGCTGTCGATGAATACGGTGACGTTTTCTTTGAAGCACTGGAATCTGAAGTGCTGGCACTTGGCATTCCGTCCACCGCATTAATCACAACAGAAATCACCGCTGACCAACGGCAGGCACTGATTAACTATGTAACGACTGTTTTTGCTAATGATTACGAACAGTCCGGCAGCTTCTACTACGTGTACGGAAATGTTGCTGACAACTCTGTAGAAAGCCAATATTTCACCGAGTACTATATCACCGACAACACAAACGGTTACAATGTTGTTGACCTGTATTTCGAAGCAGTTACCGGATATTTCCACGCCATGGACATTTACAGTTCTTCCCGTGATGAAGCCTTCCGTATGGCAAATGAAATTCTTGCCCTGTTAGGTGGGACAGGCACTCTGGATACCGGTCTGGATGCCACTACCTTGGAAGAGGGTTGCTGGATTGGCGATTTCCTTATTTATGGTTACGATTACGGTGCATATTTCTGCATTACCATTTACTAGAATTCAACCGGACTTATCGAAAAAGGGGGCTGGTCGATGCGGGCAAGGTCTTTGTCCTAAGTACAGTGACAGAACGTGATTTCACCTATAAAAAACACCGCAGCAGCTTATCGCCGTTGCGGTGTTTTGATTTACTCTCTTATAAAGTTTTGATTAGTCAAGAGTATATGGCATCAGTGCTACGTGGCGAGCTCTCTTAACTGCTACAGTAAGGGCTCTCTGGTGCTTAGCACAGTTACCTGTAATTCTGCGAGGAAGAATCTTACCTCTTTCAGATACGTATCTCTTTAACTTGTTAACATCCTTATAATCGATACCTGCGTTTGTCTTATCTGCACAGAAAACGCAAACTTTCTTTCTTCTGCGAA
>CAZIQL010000022.1:0-37400 GCA_964541485.1 uncultured Lachnospiraceae bacterium | reverse complement strand
GGCAAGTCCATAGTCGCTAAAACGGAGACGGAGGGATTCGAACCCTCGTGCCCTTGCGGACAACCTGATTTCGAGTCAGGCTCGTTACAGCCTCTTCGATACGTCTCCAAATATGCTAAGATAGTTTAGCATATTTTTCTTAAGTTTTCAAGCACAAAATGCCTCTTGCGCAAAAAATTGCATTCCATGCCATCACGCCGTTTCCGTATAATACTGCGCCTGTGCCTGCCACAGCTCATGGTATTTACCGTTCTCATCGGCAACAAGTGTTGCATGTGTGCCCTTCTGAATTACTGCACCTTCATGGAATACGGCAATCTCATCGCAGAACTTGCAGGAGGACAGACGGTGGGAAATATAGATGGCGGTTTTGTCGCCTGCAATATCATTAAACTTACTGTAAATCTCCGCTTCCGCAATCGGGTCAAGCGCTGCCGTAGGTTCATCGAGAATGATAAACGGAGCGTTCTTGTATAGTGCACGGGCAATTGCTATCTTCTGTGCCTCACCGCCCGAAACATCGACACCGTCTTCTGCGAGATCCTTGTATAACATAGTGTCCAGGCCTTTCTCCATGGATGCCAGACGTTCACCGAAACCTGCATCCATCAGGGCCTTCTGCACCCGGTCACGGTCATAGTCCGCGCTTCCCGCCACGTTTGCACCGAGAGGCTGACAAATGAGCTGGAAATCCTGGAACACCACAGAGAAGATGTTCATGTAATCGTCATAGCGGTACTTGCGGATGTCAATCCCATTTAGCAAAATCTGCCCCTCCTGAGGGTCATACAAACGGCACAACAGCTTAATGAACGTAGTCTTACCGCTACCGTTTTCCCCCACAATCGCAAGCCGTTTGCCAACCTGAAACTTCATATTTACATGGCGCAGAGCCCAAAGGTCAGAACCCGGATACTTGAAGGAAACATCCCTAAACTCTACCTCATACTGTCGGTCTGACCGTTTTTCGGTAGTTAATGAACCCTGGTACATGGCATTGGGAATATCCAAAAACTCATAGGTTGTTCTCATAAAAGGAACATTGTTTTTTAACTTACCAATGCATTCAATCAAAACAGACACACTCGCAGACAGTGCAGTAACTGCGCCTATATACTGTGTCACACTGCCAATGCCGAAAGCACCGGCCCAGGCTTTTAAGCAGACAAACACATAGACAATACCGGTCAGTACACTGCCAAGACTTGCCCCGGCAGCCGCCCATGCGCCCATAGGACCTTTTGCCAATTTTTCCATTTTCCCATCGACTCCAAAGATATCCGATGTGCGCAGATAATGCTCCGCCATGTCTTCCTGCTTATAGATTCTAAAATCAACCGCACGATAGGCATCATCCGAAATAAATCCGAATGCACTAAATACACGGTTTCCCAAACGGGCATCTTCCGCACAGGCAGCCCAGCAATCTTCTGATTTGTTTTTGAAAACCGGTCCCAGAGTCGTCGCAACTGCAACCAGTACAATCAAAAGTGCCACAAAAACAGGGTGATTTAAAAAGGCAAATGTGCTTTCTTCCGGAACCTTCATTGTAAAAAGACTTACTGTCAAAGCAACCGCACCAACAATGCCTGCACAGCCTTCTACAAATTCTGCCCACCGGTAATACAATTGGTTGATCCCCCAACCACCCCAATTCTCATTTTGCTTAATTTGTGAACGCAGGTCATGCGTTTTAGGATTATCTACATCTGCAAAGTCCAAAGAAAGCATTTTATCAGCGAACATATGATACTTCCGGTAATTATACTTGGCCTGAATTATATATCTGCATCGTTTCAGCAGTTCGGTTAATAACGTCATTGTACCTATACCGACAAGTGCAATTATAACAAGCCTTGTGAGTTCCTCTGCTCTGCGTGCTCCTGCCAATTCATTAATAATTCTTGCAGAAAAGAATATCGTCACATACGGAGACAGTGCACTTGCAACACTATGAATTGCTGTAACCGCAAAAACACCGGGGCAAAAATGACAAATATCTTTATAAGCACGCAGGTGAATCTGCCAGGTCTCTTTCAGTGTTGTTTTATCTGTTTTCTTCGCCATCCGGTTCGCCCCCTTCCTGATAATATCTTGCTTGAATGTGAAACAGTTCTGCATATCCGCCATTGCCTGCCAGCAGCTGTTCGTGCGTTCCCTCTTCTGCAATTACGCCATCCTGTAAGAACAGGATGCGGTCACAAAATCGCGTAGAAGCCAAACGATGTGAAATAAACAAAGATGTTTTACCTTTGGTCATTTCATTGTACTTCATGTAAATGTCATTTTCCGCAATAGGATCCAACGCAGCAGTAGGCTCATCCAAAACAAAGATTGGTCCATCCTTATATAAGGCTCTTGCCAGCACCAATCGTTGCAACTCACCACCGGAAAACTCCACACCGTCCAAAAATGCAATTTTACCCACATGCGTTTGCACTCCCAACGGAAGTTTCCGAATTTTTGATGCCAGTCCGGCCTTTTCAATGCATTCATTCACCTTTCCAAGGTCAATATTCTCTACCGTCTGTGCCACATGTTCAGCAACGGTCACGTCCAGTACAGACATCTCTTGAAATACAGCAGAGAATAAATCGTAGTATTCCTGCCGGTTAAACTCTCTAATATCGATACCATTCAGCAGCACACGCCCTTCGTCAGGATCATAGAAACCACACAACAGCTTGACTAAAGTGGTCTTACCGGCACCGTTTAATCCGACTACCGCAATTTTCTCCCCCGGATGCAGGGTCAAATTCATCTTACGGATAATGTCCTTTTCTGTTCCCGGATAGCGGAAAGAGACGTTTTCCAACTTCAACTCATAGCTGTCCGCTTTTGGGATAGAAACACCGCCCACAAAACGAAATTGCTCCGGCAAATGTATGTATTCCTGAATGACAGACAATCCCAAACTCTCTTTGTGCAATGTCGCAAATTCAGAAAGAATCCCGGTAATCCAACTGGAGAATCCGGTAAATGCCGTAAAATATAACAAGAATTCCGATGCTGCCAAACCTTCTGTCAATGCACGGTGAATCAGGTAAAAATACGCAATTCCGTTACGCGCAAACAAAAGAACCACATCTACCACACAGGTCCATGCATAAACCCGCTCTCTTCGGGCACAAAATGCTTCTGCCATTCGTCTGGTACTTGCATAAATTCCATTCAGCCAAGGAGCCAGACCAAAGATACGGATATCTTTTGCAAGCTTGATCGATTCCGTTTTTCTTACCAAATACCCAAGCTCCTTATCATATTTGGCCAGTTCGTCTTTATGACGATAGCCCCATTCGTTAATATAGCGGCTGATGAAGAAACCTACCACCGTTGTAGCGATTACAATCCCCATCAGCAAAAGGTTTACATCCGCCAGTAAAAGCAAATAAATCACAAAGCCAAGCAGGTTAATGAGTAATCCGGTCAATGTATGCCAGATATGCTCCGAAGCCGCATCATTGCTGCCACAGTTATCAAGTGCCTCAGAATGCATCCGCAATACTTCCGGAGCTTTTGTGTTCGGGTAAGATGTGGTATATGCTTTGTGGTTAATCATACTGATTACTGCACTTCTCACCTCAATGCGCCCGTACATAATGTTCTCATCCACATAGCCAAGCACCGCGTTAAGTATCAGCAGGATTACGGCATAAACACCAATGCAGCCAAGCAACTCACTCAACGAAGCCGCTGTTTCTACCTTTTGCAGTACCATCGGAGCCATAAATAGCTGCGCCAGGTTGATGCACACCGTTAACACTGCAAATACAATACACAGCCATAGGACACTTCTGACATTCTTCCAGGCAGTCTTAACCATGAAGCTGACGCATTGGAATATGCCGTATTTTGGTTTTTCTTTTGATTTCATAATTTGTTCACCTCATTTCGATCGTATCCTAGCACAAAAATTCGCCCCCTGAGCTTTCTGGGGACGAATCGTCATTTCTGGGTGATGAATCGTAAATTCTTACACCTGAGGAAGCAATATTTCTGTTGTGAACGCTCCGTCCTCACTGTTGCGGCTGATGTATCCATCTAACCGCTCCACAATCGCATCAATGCGAACGAGACCAAAGCCGTGTCCGTCGCCTTTGGTGCTGCGAAACAGCGTTCCTTCTTTTTTCATCTTCTTACCCGCCGTAAAATTAGTAAAGGAAATATAAAGCTGTGTATTCTTCATATCCATATATACACGAATCACTCTTTGTTCCTTTGGAAGCTTCATACTTGCTTCAATCGCATTATCAAACAGATTGCCGATAATACAGCACAAATCAATTTCCGAGGATTTCAGTTTGACAGGGATGTGAGCATCTGCCACAACCTCTATTTCTTTCGCCTTGGCAAGAGAAATCTTGGAGTTTAAAATGGCATCTGTCATAGGATTTCCGGTCTTGATAACCGTATCCACCGTAGTCAAATCCTCATCAAGAAGGTCAAGATACCGCCGAATCGCCTCCCAGTCTTCAGAAGCTGCGTATGCCTTCATCGTCTGGATATGATTCCGGTAATCATGCCTCCAACCACGAATCTGACGATACATATTATCCACTTCCTGATAATGTGTTTCAATCAACTCGTGCTGATAAGAAGCAATCTGCTTCTCGATTTTCTTTGAAAATAATCCCATTCCTTTTACCTCATGTTGATAATCGCGCGGTTTACACCGTCATAAGCTCCTCTCGGAAGAGAAATTGCGGTTCCGTCGCTTAACTTGATTTCTGTTTTCGTTACACGACTGATCTGGGTCAGGTTAACAATCGCAGAACGCCCTACTCTGTAAAATCGCTCATCCAAGGACTTTTCCAATTCACCAAGCGTCATTTTTATAGTGATATCCGACGCAGCATGAATCGTTACGTAATTTCCGAATACGTCCGCATATCGGATTTGATAGATTGGCACCCGCACAATCTCCCCATTAAATTCAAGATTCAAAACCATTTCATTCTTTGAAAGCTTTTCCACTGCTCTGTCGAGCACGGAACAAAGCTTTTCCTCCCCGACCGGCTTCATCAGATAATGCAGAGCCGCCACTTCGTATCCTTCTGAAATATAGTCAGAATATCCTGTGATGAAAACGATTTGTACGGTGTCGTTATTTTTCCGCAACTGTTTCGCCATTGTAACGCCATCCATCGTTCCCATTTCTATATCAAGAAGCAAAATATCGTAATCACTTTCTTCCGCATAGTGGAATAAGAAGCTTTCTGCGGAAGTGAACGTATCGGTATGTACCACATAACCGGATCCCGCTGCCCAGTGATTTACCATATTTAAAACATATTGTCTGTCCGCATCGGAGTCATCACAAACCGCGATTTTATACTTCATATTTTCACCATCCAAAATTCAATATAGCATCCTTATCTTACCACATATCTCAAGCGATTACCATAGAGAATCCATCTGCTTTCAGCTCGGATTATTCAGGCAAAAAAATCTTTCAGAAATTCATGACACTTCCCTTTAATTTAAATCCGCATCAAACACCGTACAGTTTTCAATCATGGATTTCTCCACGGCCACTGTGACAAACCAGCCCGCCATATCATCCGTCACAACTTCCGGGTGATTGGTCTGCTTTACGTGGACACAAAACGTTGTGCCGTCACAAAAGACGCTGTCCACCGCAAAACGATAGGTACCACTGTTCGTTGGGACATAGACAACCCGTAAATCCGCCGACTACATCATCGGCAACACCGCTGTTAAAATACAAGTCCTCCGGTTGTGTTCCGCTTGCCAGCCAGCCAAGCTCACTAAGCTCATCAAGCACTGTTTGAGGAATATCCGCGGCACTGCCGTCGCCAAGCTTAAAGACCGCATATACTCCGGTTTTTGCGGGATACGTTTCCGCAATTCCATCGTGAATCACCAGAATCTTATCTCCGATAGTAAGCGAATCAAACAACTCACGGTTCGTTCTGTTGGACATTACAACCGGAGAATTCTCAACCACCAGCATATCAGCCCCACTCTCCGTCACCAGATATCTGCCCACCGAACAGCCAAAACCCTTTGCCAAAAGAATGCCGATACCGGCAAATAACAAAACCACAATACTTACTGCAACTATCACAACCGCAAGCAACCATTTTCGTTTTCCCATAGAGTATGCCTCCTTAAAACACCATCATCAATACACCCACGGTATCACATTTACCAGATAAATCCCCGAAACAAACGATGCAACATTAGCAACCAGCGCATAAACCACGTAATACCAATTTTCCTTCGTCTTCTCAGCAAATTTCTTCATCCACTTACAGTAGGCAAACGCCTCCAGCGCAAACACGAGCACCTCAAGCAGGACATAAAATACCACTGTCTCTTCAAAATCATAAATCATTACATTTAACATGAGATTCAACAGAAGCTGTGTCACCACATTTGCACAAATCAGTAAAAGTACCTGCTTCTTTTTCCGGAAGCCAAAGAACAGTGCAATCACCAGCTCTATCGCCACCGTAAGCAGTACGCGGACTACCAGTGCTGCCGCTTCTCTCATATACTGATAGGTACGATAGGCATTAATCCGGTCATTGGTACTCAACTCATCGTTCCGGTACGCCTCAATCCGCTCGTCCGTGCTCAGATTCTCATCATAGTCCACATCTCCCATCCGGACCCCCTGCATATCCACCGTATAATACGTATCAAACGCATACCGTTCATAAATATCGCTGACTACAAAGGTTCCGGTCTCCGGATAATACAGGAGAATCTTAAATTTGTTCGGAGGGTAATACGTCCACTCGATTTTCTTTGTTTCGCTGACTACCCAGCCCTCCTGCAAAAAATAATACCCATCTGCATCCTCATATTCTACAAAAGCCTTCCATGTCTCATAGTTTAACGTTTCATACGAATAGTTTTCATTTTCGTTGTGTCGTGCATGCCTTTCCTCCCCATCCCACGCACTGGACGGTCCCGTCGAAGACTTCTCAGAAAGCAGTGTGCCGTAGCACAGCTCATCCCCCATGTTTTCAAACAGGATGCGTAATGACGCCTTTGGTCCCTGGTCTGCCTTTGCAGTGACAGGAGAAAACATAGGGAAAGACATCACAACGCATAACACAGCCACCAACCATCTTTTTACCTGATTCCACTTCCTTGTTCCATTCATTCTTACCTTCTCCCTTACTCTAAGATTCCAAGCAGCTGCCGCAATTCCTCTGCTCTCTGCTCCGTCAGCTCATATCTGTACCCACCGCTGATATCATAAAAATACGTCCCGTACAGGCGATATTCCTTTTCCTCTCCGGTATGCTCCCGTATGAGAATCTGAATTTCCCCCTGCTGTAATTTGTCATCAAAATCCACATTCACATGTGCCCCCGGATCATTCACCGAAATGTCCCGAATAAAATCGGCAATTGGTTCCGTGTTCTCCCTCGCCGCATACTTTACTTTCTTCTCCGTTGAAATGATGTCAATTCTTGCAATCACGTAATCCGAACCGGTGTGATTATCCATTCCGCCGCTTTCCGGTGCTGCACCATTCGCACCATAGGTAATAAAATAAAGTATCGGCACCCCAATGGCAAGCGCCAGGCAAGCCGCCACGGAACGGAACACCACCTGCATCGTCTTTCCTTTCCTCTGTCCTTCTTTTGCCTTTTTCACACATCCATCATCCACATTCCCGATGGCATCCAAAATATCCTCCGGTCTCATTGAAAGCCCTCCTTTACAAGTATAATTCGAAGCTTCTCCCTGGTTCTGTAAAGCATCGACTTTACTTTGCTCTCTGAAAAACCGAACTGCCCGCAAATGGAAGCCACCGAATCCAGATACCAGTAACGGCAAAGAAATATCTTCCGCTCGGTTTCCGGCAATCCCTTCACAAAGGAATTGATCACCTCGGACAACCTCTGTTTTTCATATTCCCGCTCCACGTTTCTTTCGTCTGCAATACAGTCCTTTAATTCCTCCAGAACCAGAGTCATTTCGCCACCACCACGCTTTTTTGCATTGCGTTTTCTCCATCTGTCAATGGAGATACGGCGCGTAATCTTTCCAAGGAAGCTTGACAGGATGGACGGTCTGTGCGGCGGCATACTGTTCCATGCATCGCTATAAGTATCGTTGACACACTCCTGCGCATCCTCGTTGTTGTCAAGAATATTGTAAGCGATGGAATAGCAATACTTTCCGTATTTCATCTGTGTTTCGACGATTGCCTGTTCCGAACGGTCCCAATAAAGCGCAACGATTCTTTCATCGTCCATCTGCGCCACCTCCTTTTTACTTTTTTAAGAGCTCTTCAACTATCTAGTCGCAAACCATGCCATTTGGTTGCATAAAAATTTTTTCTTTCATATCATACCATGATTCACTGCATAGGGCGCAACCTCGAAAATGCAAAGGACCTGCCCATTAGCAAGTCCCCTTCACCCATTTCATTCCCTCTTTCCTCATACCTGCCGCCTCTGCAAAACGCACAGCCGCCGCTGTCGCCATGTCATATTCGGCTTCTGTTTCCAAATGTTCTAACATTGCCGGAGTGTCCTCAGGCAATGTGGCAATCTCTTCCATCAAGGTCACATAGTCGATATTTCCGGTACCAAGCAGCACTTCCTCTAACTTTACCGTCAGCTCTTCTTCGAGCATACGGATGTCCTTTAAATGAAGTGTTACAATTTTATCCCGAAGCAAATCAAACGTCTCATGGATAAACGCTGCATTGTTATAATACCTTCTCGGCTGATTGATGGAATTACATATATCAAGATGCACCCCTGCTGCCGGACGGTCCACTGCCGCAAGGAACTTCAAATATTCCTCCGGTCCGTCAAGAAAATAAAACGGCATCATCTCAAAAGAGAGCTTCGTGTGCACAGGATTTACCGCATCGATAATTTCCCGGCTCACTGCCACAGCTTCCTCAAAAAACTTCTCCGTATATCCTTCTTTGCATGCTCCGCACCAATGCGTATGCTTGCTTCCGATGATATTCACGCAGGTGCTTGCTTCCAGCTCCTCTGCAAGACGCAGACGATCCTTGATATAAGCAATGTTCTTCTTTGCCTCTTCCGCATCGGTACTGAGCGGATTGCACCAGGCGCCCACCTCGGCAATTTTTACATCGTGCTTTTTCATCACACGCTTAAATTCCTCCAACTCCTTCGGGTTCTCCATACTCACCCAGTGTGGGCAAACCGCTGCGCCAAACCCCTTATTCACATGAATCCGGGCAAATTCCTCCGGATCGGTTCCGTTATAAAATACGCCACCGCCTAATCTCAATTCATTTCCTCCATTCTAACCATACAGCGACTACTGTTGTTATTCCTAGCCACGTTCCCACAAATATTCTTCACTCACTGATACAAAGTCCGCACCCTACATCTGATGCACCACCGTCGGATCAAAACTCTTCGTATCCTTCACTCCCGTATATGCCATCACACCGCGAAGCTCGTCATTCATGGCATTCAGACGTCCGGCAACCGCTTCACCGCCCTGCTTTACAAACGGAATCAGATGAATTCCGACACTCACTGCTGTTGCTCCGAGTGCCAGTGCCTTATACGCATCCGTACCGGAGCAGACACCGCAATCTACAAAAATCGGCATCTGATTACCAACTGCTTTCGCAATATCAGGCAATACATACAACGGCGGTACGGCGCAGCCAAGACGTCCGCCGTGATGCGACACCACAATCCCCTGTGCACCAACATCCGCACAACGCACGGCATCCTGCACACTTAAGACACCCTTAATGATAAACGGCAATCTGGTTGCCTCAATATATCGTTTCAAATCCGCAGAGGACTTCACCGCCATGACATCACCCAGGCACACATCTGCATTGCCCTTTAAATCAAACATATGGTCAATATCCATGCCGACCGCCAATGCACCATGCTCCTCTGCCACGCGAATCTGTCTGAAAATCTCGTCCTCATCGGCATACGGCTTGATAATACGGATGGTCTGTGCACCGGTTGCTGTTACGCGCGCAAACTCCTCGTCACTTCCCATACCAATCCAATGTACCGCATTGCTGAGTTCCGCACCGCGGGCGTATTCCACCATGCCGTCCGGCATATCCGGGTGGAACTTGCCAAGATGCGACAACGCCGCCGTCATAATTGGTGTAGAAAAATGCTTTCCATACAATTCCATCGTCGTATCCGGCACACAACTGTCCATCAGCCGCTGCTCTAACCAAAGCGAATCAAAATATTCTCTTGTCTTTTCCTTTGCGCCCATACCTTCTCCTTGTTTTCTGTTTCTCAGCTTAAATTAATTGCCTGCATCTATTCACATACCAACGTAAACGATTTCAGACTCGGTGTATTGCTTCCAACGTAAGTGATATAAATTGCATGCACACCATCCGGCAAATCAATCGGTGCCGAAAATGTCTCCCACACATTGGAAGACTCTACCGGAATCTCTGCCAGCACTTTACCGTCCCACATCGTTCTGATTTCAAACTTACCATGCATATAGCCTCTTGCTGTCACACGGATTTCCTTTACGCCCTTGCAATCAAAATACTTAAAGCCTGCTGTCGTACCATCTACCACATTACCGAGAAATCCAACTTCCTCATCGCCATCTCTGCCATCCTGCATTACGCGTGGATTATGACTGTCCCCTACGTACACCGACGAAGTTTTTGTAAAGAGATTACATGCCAGATAAGCGGGATACTCACCCTCACCGACAAGCGGTCCGCCGTTTAAGCCGCACGATGTAATTTCTACCTGCGGAATCGAGCCATCCGAAAGCACGATCAGTTTCTCAGCGCAACCTTGTCTGCTGTACCAGGTACCATTCGTATGACGATGATAGAAAATGTACCACTCGCCGCCGATTTCCACCATGCTTCCATGGTTGTTGCCACCATACGCCATCGGCAAATCCGCCGGCTTATATGTAGCAATATTCATATCCGCATTGCTGACCAAAACACCACCATAGGTAAAATCCTTGGTCGGATGCTTAGACGTTGCATAACAAAGCTCATGCATCAGCTTGGACGAATAAATGAAGTAATAGGTGTCGTCTATCTTGCGGATGGATGGTGCCTCAAAGAACTCATGTCCTTCAAATCCGGTGCCTTCTCCGTACATGCCACCCGGAGCCACAAACACCGGCTCTTCCACAATCGTCAGCATATCCGGTCCGAGTACGGTTGCCATCGCACCGTGTCTTGACTTATCCCCATGTCCGCAAAATCCGGTATATAAATAGGTTCTGTCTCCTTCCGTCAGTACACCCGGGTCAAACTGCGGCTCATCGCCCGGTCTTTCTCCAAGCTTTGTGCCATCTTCATAATGTACATAACCGTAGAACTCATACTCGCCTGCCGGGGTATCACAAACAGCAACGGAAACAATACAAATTTTATCAAGCACGTAATACAGATAATATCTTCCATCCGGTCCCACCGTCACATCCGGTGCATACAGACACATTTTTCCATCCTGATTCAGCGGATCAGCGTTTCTCTTATAAATCACACCTTCATATCGCCAGTCGCTTAAGTCATCCACCGGTGCCGACCAGCACACGTAATCTCCCATACAGAATACGTATCCGTTAAAATAGTCATGTGAGCCATATACATACACTCTGTCACCGAATACATACGGTTCTCCGTCCGGAATGTACTCCCAAGATGGTAAATATGGATTCAATGCCTGTTTTTTCATTTTTTTGTCCTCCTGCTACATTATTTCTCTTATTTTCACCGGTTGTCCTTCTCTTCTGCCGGAATCTTCTTTCTTCTTCATTGTACTTTATGTGAGCACTCTCGTCTACCTATTCCTTGCGAAAACTTACGCAAAAAGGGCCGACCTTGCCGGTCAGCCCTCATCTTTTTACATCTGCTTTCTCACAATGAAATACTCATCGCCACGCTTATAATATGGGCAGCCTCTGCGCTCCCCCTGCACCATGCGGGCATATTCATCCTCATCCATATTCATTTCGCACATATATGCCTCATAGTCCTCATCGTAAGCATAGTACTGGCATTCTTCACATTGTGTCATTGTAATATCCCCTCACTCTATTTTTCTACATCCATTAACGTTCCGATAAAGAACGGCTGGTTTGTCTCGCAGTCAATCAGCATGTAAACAAACGGACGGTCTAGGCGAACCGTATAAGACTCCATCACTTCACTTTCACAATCCACTTCCACAGCCGTTACCGCACCTGCCTTAGTGCCTCTCTCATCCACAGAAATAAATGTCTTATGAATCACGCGGTTAATATAAAGATTTCCTTCCGCAGAAGTAGCCATGGAAGATAAATCAGCCACCGCCGGATCAAATGCATCCTCTATTCCCATCTGCACAAGGACATCATTGAGCAGAGTAGAATATTCTGTTTCAAACTTCGGAATTCCCGCATTCACCTGCGTCGTCTTTGCATTCGCAAGAAGCTTCCTGTATGACTCGGCATCCATACTCTCCACATACTCGGCCACTGTCACGCCTTCCTTTGGAAGGAGCGCCACAAACGCATACTTTTTATCTTTATAATACTTTACGAATCCGGTTGCCTTCTCATCCTCAAGATACGTGGACTCCTCGGAATACATGATGGTAAATTTCTGCTTTGTACCATCTTCCTTAGTAAAGGTACGATTGTTAAAAACACTGCTTTCTTTATAAATGTTCTGCCACTCCGCATCAAAGCTGAGAGCATTGATCAGATACAACACTGCCGATGCCGGAATACTGTCCAGCACACTGTCAATCATACCGTCCGTATTTTCTTTGACCCAGTGATTAATTTCACGGCATGTCGTCTCATTAAACGGAGCCTTATAAAGTGCTGCATTGAAGTAGTTCTGATTCGCCGTTAAGAAATTCTCCTTTACCTGAAGAGATTCTACATCCTTAAACCAGATACCGTTTGCAATATTTAACTTATATTTATCCCCCTGTGGAAGACCTGTTTGGTAAGCATACAAATACTCATTCAAATCTGCACCGAGCACTTCCATCATCTGCTCTTTGGTTTCTCCCGCTGCACCGTTTGCCGTCATATACATGGCAAGAATCACAGAAAGCGGAGAAATCAGCACATTCTCATCCTTCCCGGCATTCTTCATCGTGGTCTGCATCAACCGGATACCAAAATCAGCAATCGGACTCTCGTCCCCCTCCAAAAGCGAAGCATCTGCATTTTCATTTCTTGGCTCTATCCCCTGCATCAGGTTATTGCTCTGAATCTGAGGATCTCCTCCGGTGCCGCATGCCGAGAGGCTAAATATCATTGTTGCACAAAGAATTCCTGCTAACCATCTTTTTTTCATATTTCATCCTTTCCGAAGCCGGGTGTTTGACAAACTTGCTTATCTCATGCCTTTTTTTCCTGACTCCTGCTCATTTATTCTTTCACCTGTTAGATGTATCCATACGAAAAAAAGTTTCAAAAACATATCAGCTGACACAGCTTTTCATTCTTCTATCCCAGCAACAATTCCACCGCCAGCTGCTCCTTCAGCCGTCCGGTCTTTACATCCTCTTCCAGTGTCAGACTGTAATCCAGAAGCTTCTTTAACTCTTCTTTCTGAAACCGGTCTGCCTGTGCCATGTACTTCTGCACCGCAAACGGCGGTACCGCAATCGCCGAAGCAATACTGTTTTTATCTGCCCCCTGACGCTTCATTTCTTTTACAATAAGCAGATAATGGAACTGCCTCTGAATCATATACAAAATACCGAGCGGCTTCTCCTGCAACGCAATCAAATCATAGTAAAGCTCCAGTGCCTGACGCTTTCTTCCCTGCGCCATTGCTTCCGTCATCGCAAAAATCTTACCGGTCAGCTGCTCAGAACAAACTGCCTTAATGTCCTGCACCGTAATCGCATCCCTGCCCATCGTATAACAAATCAGCTTTTCCAGCTCACACTCAAGCTTTGCCATATCCGTACCGACCTGCTCAAGCAAAAACATCACGGTAGCCTCGGTAACCCTTCGTTCCTCTCTCTTTAAGATGGAGGCCACCCAAAGCTTTAACTCCTGCTCTGTCATGCCGTTCATCTCACATACATAGCCGTGCTCCTTGACCGCCTTAAACATGCGGCTCCGCTTATCCACATCGCTCTCTACAAACACAAGAACTGCCGTATCCGGAATCTCCGGCACATAGTCCGCAAAATCTGTTGCGCTCTTAAACCAGCCGGTGTTTTCAAGCACCAGCAGATGATAATCCGCAAAAAACGGCATGGTATCGGCAAACTCCTGCACTTCCTTCTCATCAATGCCCTTTCCTGCATATTCTGCCAGGTTCATGGCATCCGAGTCGGCAAGCACCGCCTCCTTTAACTTATTGCGGTAAAGCTTCTTTAAATACTCTTCTGTGCCATAGAGCAGATATACTCTCTTAAATTGTCTTGTTTTGATATCTTCTTTAATGTTTTTCATAATTTTATTATCTTCATCCGGTGCGTTCGTGTCAAGTTGTTTCACAACCTTCCCGGCATATTTCAAAGCTTTTCCGACATATCATTTCAAAACTTTTTCTCCACACCTTTCCCTGAGTTTCTGACTACATTACTTTTCACAGAATATTCTTCTTAACATTCCATCCAATGCCCTTGTATTCAACGGACTTCTGCTGCTTTCCCGCGTGATAAACAAATTTACTCCAAGATACAATTTATTTTTTTCATAGGTATTTAACTTATACATTGCATTCTCTACATAATCTACATTGTCCATCATTCCGAAATGCTCCAGATACACTTCTTCTCTTTCCGGCATCTTAAGGATTGTAAAGTCCGGATATACTCTGACATTTCCGGCGAGCATAAGCGGATACTCATACCTATATGGTATTCCAAGAGCATATAATTTGTCTGCAATTATCTTTTCGGATTTCGACCTGACGCGTTCTCCTCTTTCAGTTATAATTTCATTTTCCTCATCTTCAAACGCTTTCCCTCTATAAGCCACTGCCTGCCACTGCTTTATGTATTCTTCATCTGATAATATAACTGGACAAATCAATTTTTGCCGGTATGGATTTGTCTTTTGATACACATCCTTTAAACTGGTTTCTCCATACTGTTCAAGAAATTTTTCAATTGCGTTCACTCTTTCTTCAGCATATTTCACTATACAACTATCATAATCTCGCTGTGCAATCATCTCTGCAAGTTCATGCTCCTCCTTTCTTATGTATCTCCCGTTATTGCTTCGCTTTTTTTCTACTTGATTACTATCTTCCGCTATCTCTTTGTAATAATATTCAACACCTCGTCGCTTTTTTGAAATGCGCAAGTGTCCTTTCGGAGCATTCGTAAGTCTTCTTTTTGCCTCTTCTATTATTTTTTGCAACTGATTCTTCTCTTCCTTAAGAGCTATTTCTATTGATTTCATTTTACCTCCTGATATGCAATTCTTTTTTCCAACTAAATCTACTTATTCGCTCATTTAGTTGGGCTCCTCACTTTTCCCGCGCCCGACCAAACTTGCCTTTTCTCTCACCCGGTCGGGCAACTTCCCTTTCCCGTGCCCGACCAAACTTGCCCTTTCTCTCACCCGGTCGGGCACCACCCTATTTTACCGCCATCCGCTTATCTCCATTTCACCAGAATACCCTTTCTGCACCATCACGCACCCCTGCAGGTCCGTCCGACAAATCTCGCATCCACTGTCCTGAAGCCGCCTCACCACATCTGCATGCGGATGTCCGTAAGAATTCTGATATCCGCAGGAAATCACACAGACATCCGGCTCGACATAAGAAACAAAAGCATCTCCGGTGGAAGTCTTGGAACCATGATGTCCCACCTTTAAAATACAAAACTTCTCTGCCAAAGTTTCTCTAACCTTTTCTCCAAGCCGATGAATGATTTCCTCCTCTGTTTCTACTCCTGCATCTCCCATCAGCCAAACCACCAGCTCCGATGTCTGTAACAGAAACACAAGCGACGTGTCATTTTCCGATTTCTTTGCATCTACAGGTGACAAACACTCAATCAACAGGTCAGCTTCCCAATAAAGCGCATCCCCTGCCGAAAGGTAATGTACAGTAACATTCTTCTCTTCGCACAATGCCACCATTTCTAAGTACGCTTCGGATGGCTCAGCCACCTCCGGCAATACCAGCTCGCAAATTCCGACTGCCCCATTATAATCCCTCAGATACGCCGCGCGGCCCTCATACACCGGCATCGCCGCAAGGAGTTCCAGCACTCCGCTATAATGGTCGCTGTCTATATGTGAGACAGAAACCACATCAATCAGTGCAATTCCCTGTTCTTTCAAAAATGGTCCAATGCGATACTCCCCGACTCCGCTGACATCCGTGCTGCCTCCGTCAAACAACAGGACTTTTCCCTCGTCTGTCTGAAGTAAAATTCCATCTCCCTGTGAAACATCCAGAAATGAAAGCAAAAATTCTTTTTTTTGCGGTAGAAAGAGTACAAAAAGACAAACAAACATCCCTATTGCAAACAGTCTCCCTGCCTTTTTGTCATGCTGCCTTTCTCCGTTCTCCTGCACCCTGCCCCGCAACACTAACCACACAGTAAGCGCAAGACAGCTATAATACGCCACCATCTGCCAAATCTCCGGGCGCCCAACCAGAACAAACGAATAGGGAAGCTTCTGCGTCACCCGGCAAAACCACTCATAGAAAGAAAGCAATAAATACACTCCCCCGGCCAGAAACCCTGCCACCTCCGGAAAAAACACCCCAACCAGAATAGAGAATATTCCTCCGCCAAGTACAAATGTCGCAAGTGGAATAATCAGAAGATTTAACAAAATGCTATAAGGAGATAGCTCATAATAAAACCAAAGAGACACCGGCAAAGTTACCATCTGAATCATTCCGCCAAACAGCAAAGAATCTGATGCAGACCACAAAAGCGCCTGCCATCTGCTGCCTCCTTCCGCCTGTTCTCTCCACTCCGTTCTCTTTCTCTCTATTTCCTGGGCCAATGCAACACCAAGTACTGCCAAAAAGGATAATAAAAATCCAGCCGAAGTTATCTCCTGCGGGCGGACAAGTGTAACTAATATTGCAGCAAGTGAAAGGGAAGAAAGCAGGTCATAGCTACGCCTTAACAGTTTTGCCGCAAGCAGCACAAGACACATCATTCCTGCCCGCAAAGATGAAGTACCTGCCCCGGTAAATATGACATAAAATCCAAGGAAACAAAAAGCACTAAAAGAAGCTGTCCATGGACTCATTCCAATCCGTCTCAATATTCGGAACAAGCCCATACAAATCATAGAAATATGCAATCCGGATATCGCCAGAATATGTGAAATCCCATTCTGCTGATATAACTCCTTTATCTCCTCCGGAAGCATATCCTTGTCCCCTAACAACATCGCAACAAGAACCCCTGCTTTATTCTCCGGATACAATTCACTCAATACACTGCGCAGCTTCTGTTTCAGCAAAAACATCGCCTGACCCGGTAACGAAATCTCCTCAGACAACACTTCAATTCTCTGTGCCTTTACCGATGCAAATATCCCCTTTCCATGATAATAGGTTGCCGCATCAAACTGCCCCGGGTTTCCTGCTGCCTCATATAAATAAAATGCTCCATACACACGGATACGGTTTCCGATGAAGCTCTCTGCCATCCATTTGCTGCCTTCCCCTGTCACTGTTACCTGACAGTCTCCCGCCTCTCGCCAATCCGCCTCCGGCACCTGCCTCTCAGCCAATATCGTATTCCCCACCGGCATCTGACTGTTTTCCGTAGCAGAACCGTCCACACTTATCACGCAGTCCGAAAGCGTCAATATGACCTTTTCCTCCTGTATTGTTTTTCCTGTCACCGTTCCGATCACAAAGATACAGTCCTCCTCTGCCTTGATCTGCTGCCAGGCAGAAAGCTTCTTTTCTACTGCACCCTCATATGACTGCTGCCTGAAAAAACCGCCGCAGAACAACAAAGGAAGACACAACAAAAAAGCGGTCATTGCACCATATCGTTCTTTTCTCACATAGGGAAACAACACTGCGGGAAACTTCCGCAAATACATCAGAAAAAATAGAAGTAATAAAACATAACCACATAAAAATATAACTAATAAACCCGGCCGGAGCCGTCCGAGCAAAATCCCGGACAGCCACACAGCCGCAAATAAAATCATAGGTCTCTTCAATCTCGTTATTGCTCTCCTTCCACAATATCGAGGTTTCGTTCAAAAGTACCTGAGAACTCCATATTATTGTACGTTTTTCTCGTATCACCGTTGATTAAAAACTGTACCTTATATATTCCGCTTAATTCAACCAAAGAATTTACCACAGAATATATGGTTACCTGCGCAGAAATTCCTTCCCTCTTTTCCAGGAATTTCTCATTGAAATCCACATAGCAGACACCGTTTTTTACTGAAATTTTGTTCAGTACCGTCCCCACCGGAAGCGTCGCATACATTCCATCCGTTACCGGTCCCTCCAACAGCTGCTCCAATACCAATCGCTCTGTCGTAACCGTACCGTCATAGATAACCTTCAGATTGGACTCCAACAGCCTTTCTCCTGTTTCGTCGGCAAAATAAACAGTAATGGTTTCTTCCTGATAGAATTCTGTATTCTCACCGGTACTATCCACAAAGTTTTCCGCTTTCATAATACCAACCGGCTTTCCGTTCAAATGCAACAACGGTTGCGTACCGATATAAATCTCTACTGCACTGATTCCTTCCAACTGACAAAGCGTCTTCACAATAGCCGCACGTCTGAGCACAGATGTTGTTGTATGTACCATGCTGTAATCCGCAGCAAACTGGAGCGAAAGCAACTCATCCGCCTTTACTTCAAATCCCACAATCGGATTCCGTTCTGCAAGCAAATCCAGTTCCTCCTCGGTCCAAAGCACTTGCTCCAGTGCCGTCAGCATATTCGCAATCTTTGTATTCAGTGCATAACCCTCTATCACATATGGCTCACTTATTACCTTGGTCCGTTCCTCATTCAGATAATACAGTCTCGGTCCCTGTGTTTCTTCCTCCGAAAGATTCTCCTGCGATACTTCTTCCGCGTTGCATCCGGTCAGCACACAAAAACACAACAGGAGTAAAATTGCCCAAAGTCTCCTGCCCCTATCACCCATATGTATCTTATTCCAACGCAAACTTCTCATGGTTCATTGTATTCCGGTACAAATGTAAGCGGTATTCGCACCACAAACACAGCACCCTCTCCTTCTTTTCCCGAAACCTTAATGTTACCTCTGTGCATTACCACAGCACTCTTTGTTATGGCAAGCCCGAGCCCCGTACCACCGGTCTCTCTCGATCTTGCCTTATCTACACGATAAAAACGGTCAAAAATATACTTTCTCGCTCCCTCCGGAATTCCCTCGCCGGTATCCTCAACACGCACGTAAAAATACCGGTGATCCGCATTCAGCGAAACCTTGACCCGTCCACCATCCTTGTTGTACTTGATGGCATTCTCAATCAAATTTGTAAACACCAAAGACATCTTTACCTCGTCCACCTCCGCAATCACCGGACGATAGCTTTCAAAAATCATTTCCACACTCCGCTTCTTTGCAATCGGTCTGAGGCGACGCATAACAATTTCCAGAAGCTCATTGATGCTAACCTGGGCAATCTGCATTTCTCCCTCTTTCTTGTCCAAGCGGACTAAATTTAGCAGGTCTGTAATAATTTTTGTCTCACGGTCAATTTCGTTATTAATATCTCCCAAAAATTCCTGATACAGCTCTTCCGGCACATTTTGCTGACCGACCAACGACTCTGCCAGAATTTTCATGGAAGTAAGTGGAGTCTTTAATTCATGGGAAACATTTGATACAAATTCCTGTCTACGTTTCTCTGTATTTCTCATATCCTCCAGCATAATGTTAATCGAGCCAACAATTTCTTCTACTTCCCTGTTTCCCGACACCTCAACATTCTCCTCCAGATATCCTTCCCGTAACTGGCGCATGGTATAAGAAAGCTTCTTTAAAGGAAACATCAGCTTTTCCGACAAAATCAAAATCAGGCAGCATGCCAGCACAATCAGTATGACATCCAAAAAAACAACATTTCGTACCAGCTCCTCCTGTCCTTCCAGATAACTGTCAACAGAAAAAATAAAAATAATACAGCCGATTACAGTTTCCCCTGCGGAATCCTTAATCTGATAGACCACCTCCGTTGTATCGTCATACTCGTACAGATAAGAAACTTCCTTTCCTTTCAGCGAAGCAACCACTTCTTCCGAAATCAGGATTTTTCCTTCTTCTCTTCCATAGGTGTCCTTAATAATCTGCAATTCCGAATTAACAACCAACAGACGACCCTCAAAAATCTGTGCAGCCATATCCATTGCAGACGACAAGTCCGTCTGCGCCGTGTTGGTCATGTAACCTGTATTCTGTATTCGGTTGACAAAATCGGCACACATCTCCTGTGCTTCTGTCGAATGCTCTTTTTTGTTGCCTGTATAATATCCGGATAGCAGATGAATTGAAACAACGATACTCGGAATAACACACAGCAACAGCATTACCACAATTAACTGAACATGCAGGCTGACTGCCCTTCTGCGTTTTTTAGTATTCAAAATAATAACCTACTCCCCACTTGGTGTGTACAAATCTTGGCTCGCTCGGATTTTTCTCAATTTTTTCCCTTAGACGACGGATATGTACATCTACTGTTCTTGCATCTCCCGGATAATCATGTCCCCAAACAATATTCAGCAAAGAATCCCTGTCATACACCTTGTTCGGATGGAACACCAAAAGCTCCAGCACATCAAATTCCTTTGCCGTCAGGTTCACTTCTTTTCCCCCGATGTAAACACGTCTGCTCTCACAGTCAATCGTGAGTTCACCGTAGGTTGCCCCCTTGGTTTCCACTTCATTTTTGGTGCTCCTTCGCATGATTGCCTTAATGCGCGCCTTTACCTCAAGAATATTAAACGGCTTTGTGATATAATCATCTGCTCCATACTCAAGCCCTAAAATTTTATCCATATCATCATCCTTTGCCGTTACCATGATAATCGGCACATTGGAAAACTCACGAATCTGCTGGCAAACCTCATAACCGTTAAACTTCGGGAGCATCACATCAAGCAGGATGACGTCGTAAGTATTTGCTTTTGCCATATCCAAGGCTTCCTGTCCGTCATAAGCACAATCCACATGCATTCCTTCCTGCTCCAGGCTGAAACGGATGCCCTTTACAATCAACTTTTCATCATCAACTACAAGTACCTTCTTATCCATCTTCATTTTTGCCCCTTTCACGTTACTTATTCTACGGTAATTCTGTCTTTAATTTTCTCAAACATCGCCTCTCCAATCCCGCTGATGTTCATTATTTCCTCAATGTCCAGGAAACGACCTACCTTTTTCCGGTATGCAATAATGCTTTCTGCCCTCGATTCTCCGATTCCCGGAAGTGTGGTCAGCTGCTCTACCGTAGCCGTATTCAAATTCACCATTTCTGTACCGGCTGTCCCTGCCTCTCCTGTCATCGAACCGCCTTGCACGGTTTCTTCTCCCTCTACGCGCTCTTTTAAAGAAAGCCCGGCACTTTCCTCCTTTGACAGGATATAAATCCGTTCCCCGTCAGAAAGTATTCTGGCAAGATTGTGATATGCTTCATCCGCCTCCAAAAGACAGCCTCCGGCCAGTGCCACTGCTTCAAACATACGGCTCCCTTCCGGCAGCGCATACACTCCGGGATTCACAACCGCACCGCACACATACACATAAATCATCAACGGCAGGGTGCCATCCTCTGCCGGTGTTGGTGCGGATGTTGCTGTCGGCGTCTGCGTGGGAGACACCGTTCCGGTTGCAAAAACACTGTCCGGACCACTTTTTTCTGCAATATTTCCTTCTCCTGATTTCCTGCCGTACAGGAGATACCAGACGCCTGCTGTACAGAAAAATACCACGATAAATACTGCCATCCATATTTTCTTTTTTTGATGCAAAAATTTCTCCTATCCGGAGTCTTTCCTTCATCGGTCACTCAAAATCATTTTACCGAATATTTTCTTCTTGTGCAAGGGTTACTTTTTATTTCCACTTGAATACAACAATTCCACCAATCATCAGCCCCATTCCGATGAGCTTGCTAAAATCAAACGATACCTTTTCCTGTCCAAACAGACCAAAAAGCTCAATCAGATAGGCAACAATCAGCTGCGATACCACAATAAACATGATTGCCTTTGCCGGTCCCAGCATTTCAACGCCCTTGATTACGGTATACGTAATGAATGCGCCCATGGCACCACCAAGAAGCATATACTTTTTATCTATAGAAAAGATAGCTGCCACACTTCCTTGCCTTCCGGTTACAAACCACGCCGCAATGCAAACAAGCAGGGCAGTAAACTGGACGAATCCTGATGCCGTCCAGATACCGCTCTGCTTGGTAACTTCTGTATTGAACACTCCCTGAATACTCATCAACGCACCCGATAAAATCGAAAGTAACATACCTAACATGGTAACACCCTCCCAAACTTTTCATAATCAGTCCCAGGGCATTTCCACGAACACCCTATGACAGAGTATTCCCGAAAGTCTTCTTCTCTATTCTGTTTTACTCATCAAAACAGCTTGCCAATCCCGGCGGCTACTTTCTTACCAGGCGGAAGGTCTTGATTTCGTATGGTTTAATCTCAAAGGAAAAGCCATTTGCCCTCTCTGCAACCTGTGACATATTTCTCTCCAATAAATCCGTTTCATATGCTTCTTCAAAACCACCTGCCACACTCACCTCTGCCTTCGTACGCATCCCGTGTGCTTCATAAAAACGAAGAATAATATCTTCCGATTCCTCTGCCGGCTTCACCGTTTCTAAGACAACATTTTTCTTAGAAACCGCAAAATAGGACTTTGCATGTTCCTTTGCCGGAAGCTGACTGCTGATCTGATAGGTGGAATTATTAAGTAAATATGCTTCTCTGATGACATCACCGGTTCTGAAATCACCCTCATGCGGATATAAGGAATAAGTAAATTCATGCTCCTCCTGATCTGCCACCGGATTCGGAAAAATACCGGAGGTAAGCAGGGTCAGACGCACCGTGCTGCCTTTTACATCATGACCGTACTTGCAGTCATTTAAGAGAGCCACGCCGAAACCTGCCTCTGCCACATCCACCCACTTATGAGCACAAACCTCAAACTTTGCCTGCTCCCAGCTCGTATTGGCATGGGTCGGACGCTCCACGTTACCATACTGTATTTCATACGTAGCCTTATCTGTCACCATATCAAGCGGGAACGCTGTCTTTAAAAGTACCTGCGATTCCTTCCAATCGATGTAGGTCGGAAAATCGATTCTTGCCGACTCTTCATAAAAGATAATATCCTGCTCAATCACGGAATTATGGAACTTCTTTGCTACGTGAAGCACGGTTCTGACCGGTCCGTTCTCTGTCAACTCTGCACCCAGAATTTCTTTCACCTCATAGCATTTTTCCACATAATACGGATCAATGTTCCATGCATCGTATTCCTTCGGACGGTCTTCAAATGCAAGTATTGCATTGCCTGCCTGCCCTTCCTTCATGAGCTCGCGTTCTGCCTTTTTATCATACAATGACACAAATTCAAATGCTTCGTTAAACTTTACACTATAATATGGTGTCTCCACCGTGAGGTTTTCCATATCCACGCGAATAGAGCCTGTCCTCTGCTCTTCCTCTCCTGCATGAACCGCTGTAAATACCTTATAGCCTCTCTGCGGAATCATAGTTGGCTTCCAAAGAGTTGTGCCATCTTCGGTCCACTGCACCGGAAGCTCTGTAGCACCATCATATACCTTAAAACAGCCTTCGCTTTCCACGATATCATCTCTGCCAAATGAAGTTGTATTAAACACGGTTATATATTCGCGGTCCGTTGCCGGAGGAACGTCGGTTTGTTCATTGACCGCAGACAATCCCATAAGCACATCCGAGGTCATGTCAAAATCCATCTCAAGGACTTCTTCGTACTGCTCCTGCGAATCATCGTATACATCCTTAATCGAAGAGCCCGGCAAAATGTCATGGAATTGGTTGAGCAAGGTCAGCTCCCATACATGCCGGAGTTTTTCCCTGTCATAGCCTGTTCCCGGCTGTTCCATATTTAAGAACACCTGCAGGCTCTCCGCATCCTGATTCATAAACTCGCAGATCCGGTTGTATCTTTTGTTTCTTGCCATGGAAGTATACGTACCACGATGATATTCCAGATACAGTTCCCCACACCATTTTGGAACCTTCTTGCCTTCCAGACGTTTCTCAAGTCCCTCAAAGAATTCCTTTACAAGGGTCTCCTTTGTCTTTGGACAGCCCGGAAGCGGATAGGACAGACGACGGTTTTCCTCATGCATCTGGATGGTAGGACCACCGCCACCGTCACCGTGGCCAAAGCAGGTCAGAACCTCATCATTGATGTCCTTATTCTGGTAACGCTGCCAGGTACCCATAATCTGGTTTGCATTCTGTCTGCCGTTATAGGTCGTCTCACTGGTTGAGCGCGTATACAATTCAGGGTCCGTAATATAGTCCTTGGTCGTAATGAAATACGTCAGAATTTCCGTGCCGTCAATGCCCTTCCAGTACATCGTATCGTTCGGAATCTTGTTGTACTCATTCCAACCGATTTTGGTTGTCATGAAATAGTCGATACCGCTCTTCTTTAAAATCTGTGGCATCGCTGCGCTGTAACCAAAAACATCCGGCAGCCAAAGCACTTTGTTATCATCCTTTCCAAATTCTTCCCTGAAAAATCTCTTTCCGTAAAGAATCTGACGCACCAGGGATTCGCCGGAGCTTAAATTACAGTCCGGTTCCACCCACATGGAGCCTTCCGCTTCCCAGCGTCCTTCTGCTACCTTTTCCTTTATTTTTTCAAAAAGCTCCGGACACTCTTCCTTTACAAACTTGTAAAGCTGTGGCTGGCTTGACATAAACTTATACTCCGGATACTGCTCCATCTGGTAAAGTACCGTTGCAAAGCTACGGAGCACCTTTTCACGTGTCTGCCTAAGCGGCCACTTCCAAGCCACGTCAATGTGTGTATGACCGATGCTGTGCACAATCACCTCGGCAGGAGCGTCTATATCCTGATACAACTTTTCCTTCATAAACGCCGAAGCCTGCTTCACTGACTCCATGAACTCCACAGAACCCGGAGCCGTCAGATTCAGAAGGTTTGCTGCTTCATTTAACAACTGAAAATACTTCGTTCTTCTTGTGTCGTCCTTCTTCATCAGTCCCGCAATCTCATACGGCACCTTCATGTCATAATACAGTTCTTCCACTTCTCTATGTATCGTAATCGCATCCAAGAACAAAAACACATCCTTCTGTGCGCTATTCGAATACGCATACAAACGATAGTCATAGGTTTCTCCCGCCACGGCATGCTCTGATAAAATCACCTCATTATGGTTCATGTCGTGTCCGCAAATCATCCTTCCGTTTACATAGACTAAAAACTGCGGATTGTCAGTATTCCAGATATCCGTTGCTCCGGTCTGAAGAGTCACCGCAACACATTTTCCTTCCCATTCTGCCGGAATCGTCACTGTGGTTGCAAAGCACGCATGCACTTCCCTGCCACCCCAGGTCTCACAGCGGTCAAATGATTTCCAGTCTGCGGTATCCGAAAGCACCTGCTCTCTTTCGTTATAACCAATGTCCTTTTTCTTTACATTCACAAGCGGCAGTTTATCTTTTCTCGCTTCCTTTGTAAGCGCTGCCAGTATTCCTCTTAGTCTGTCCTGATAATAGTCCATTCTTCTCACCTTCCGGTCCATTTTCATGAAACGTATGTCACGGTCTGTGACACCAGACTCAGTATACACGAAATACCACCTGACTTCAAACGATATTTCATAAAACTGCCAAAAACTTACCAGAAAATTTACTGATTTTGTGACACCGGATACAAAAGCGGCGACTTCACAAAATCCGCCGGAGTTACCAGCCACCCATTGTCCCCGTCTATGTCATATCCAAACTTTTTAAATGCCACCCAGACAAGGTGCGCACACTGCGTTCCCCAATACTCTTCGTCCATGTCTTTATCGTCAATCATTCCTGTCCGGAGGCTGTAAGGAATGTCAACCAGATTCTCCTTCGCATACTGTGCCACCGCACTTCGTAGTTCCTCCGGTGCATTCAGACGCAACACTAACACATGCGGGTACCGCCTCCATTCAGAAACCGATGACAGCCGTGACTTTGTTCCAATACCAAAGGACTCCAATGTCACTCCTTTTTCTGCATCCACAACAAGTGCCGCATGACCATGCCGATAGATAAAGCAGTAGGTCGAATCTGTTACCAGAATATCCCCATCCTGAAGGTCTGAAAAAACGGACGGCATGATTCTCCTTCCCAAATCATCCGCCACGTATTCCTCTCTGATAATTCCATAAAACAAATCTGTTTCATACCGGTTTTTATCCTCCGAAAATACATTCCAGTATCCCGGCGTTCTTGCAAGAACCGAAAACAATGCAATTACTCCTGCTAATGCCACCCATTTTTTCATAGTCCCTTTTCCCCGCATATCCTAGTCCTGTTTGATTCCTATTCCCCGATACCTTAGCATTTCCGGAACTCTTTCCCTTTACTCTCTTTTCTTTCTCAATTTATTTCTATTTTTAAGCACACATAGCACCTCCTCCGGCATAGAATATAAAGAAACATCCTATAAAGGAGTTTTTTTGCATGGCTACTTTTACTAATCAGGCTACGCTTACTTATAACAACACGACAACCACTTCCAACATTGTTACCGGCGAAATCGTAGAAGTATTATCTGCTACAAAAACCGCACTTTCTGACACCTATCGTGCCGACGATACTGTAACCTATGTTGTGAGTATTTTAAACAGCGGAAGCGTTTCCTACACCGATTTAACTCTTACTGACAATCTCGGTGAATACACTTTTGGTATGGGCACCCGCGTTCCGTTGACGTATGTTACCGGCTCTGTCCACTACTTCTTAGATGGTGTTCTGCAGCCTGTTCCGGTTGTAACAGCAGGTCCTCCGCTCACCATCAGCGGTATCGATGTCCCTGCAAACGGCAGCACCCTCATTATCTATCAGGCAAGAGTCAACGAATTTGCTCCGGTAGACACGGATGGTTCCATCACAAATACGGTAAGAATTACAAATATTGATGATGTAGCCACAGTCGCAGAAGATGTATGCAGATGTAACCCGACAGTTGATATCCTTGCAAGCACTACCATCTACAGCGAGGATTCCGTACTGCTCTCCATCACAAAGAGCATTTCTCCTTCTACAGTTCCTGAAAACGGACGCTTAACCTACACCTTTGTGATTCAGAATACCGGTAATACCGCAGCTACTGTTACTGACAATGTCATGGTAACGGATGACTTCAATCCGGCTCTTGAAAACATCGTGGTAACCTTAAACGGAATAACCTTAACCGAACCTGCGCAGTACACCTACAATGCAACCACAGGCTTCTTCCAGACGGTTGCCGGTGTTATCACCGTTCCTGCAGCTACCTACACACAGGACCCTATTACCGGTCAGTGGACCGTAAATCCTGGTACAACAACCCTGACTGTAACCGGAACTGTATAACCATTCTGCGTCACCCACACTCTGTCTGGCATTCACCTTCAATACAAAAAGCTCCGCGGCGCTTTTGCCGTGGAGCTTTTTACTGTTCTGAAACTATATTCTGTTAATTCCGCGTAATACCTCTTCCATCCATTTATCCACGGAATAGGATTCCGTGTCAAAAATCTTTACAATCACACCGTAAGGTTCCGCATCCGAAGCAAACGCATTCGCCTCATCCGTATCCACATGCATGGAAAGCCGGAACTGCGGACTGATACGCACCACTACGTCAGAATAAATCAGGTTTCTTTCGTAGCTTTTTGTAATGACGAAGACATTTTCATTGTCCTTTACGTTGTACTGAAGAGCATCCACAGGACGCATGTGAATATGACGTTTTGCCACAATCACACCATGGTCAATTGCAAGCTCCTTATCCCCTGCACGAAGTATACATCCCGGTGTCCCTTCCGTATCACCGGACTGACGGATGACTGCCGGAAGCCCAAGCTTCCTTGTATCTGTCACGGAAATTTCCACCTGTGTTTCTTTACGGAATGGTCCCAGAATAGATACCTTTTCAAACTGTCCTCTCGGTCCGATGACTGCTAATTTTTCCGCAGCCACATACTGTCCCGGCTGGCTGAGTTCCTTCACAAAAGTAAGTTCTTTTCCCTCACCAAACAATGCTTCAAAATCTTCCTTGCTGATATGAATATGTCTTGCTGATGTTTCAATCGGTATACGTGGTGGCATGTTCTTCTCCTGTTCCCCTGATATTTCTCTTATTTTGTATATGCTTTATCTATTTCTATCACAGTAAAATAGGTTTTGTCAATTCGCCAGATTGCATTCTGCACCTTATCTGCCGTCTCCGTATCTGAAAGCGCAAAGTCAAACGGCAGCACCATGTCAAAAATCAGATTGGTGTGTGTCGGTCCCTTTACCATACGGAAGTCATGAATGGAAAGCACCGGGTCAATCCCTTCCACAATCTGCTTTACCATTGTTTTTAAGCGAAGCGTTTCCTCATCCTTTGTGGATACCGGGTCCATATGAATGACTGCCGGACAAAGCAGCTCCTCTTTTAATTTGTGTTCCACATTGTCAATGATATCATGCAGCACTAAAATATCACCGTCTGCGGGTACTTCTGCGTGCAGCGAAATCATTCTTCTGCCCGGACCATAGTTATGTACAATCAAATCGTGAATACCCACAATTTCTTCCTCTGCGAGTACAATCTGCTCAATACGCTCCACAAACTCCGCTTCCGGCGGCTGACCAAGCAATGGACTGATAGTCTCCTTTGCCGAATTAAAGCCGGCATAGAAAATAAGCAGCGCAACCAGCGTTCCACAGATACCGTCAATCTGAATGTCAAAGAAATGAGACACAAGCATAGAAGCAAGAACTACCGTTGTTGCCGCCATATCGCTTAAGGAATCCATAGAGGTTGCAAGCATTGCCTCACTGTTTAACTGTTTACCGATGTTCCGGTTATACAAAAACATATAAAACTTCACCAGAATCGACGCAATCAGGATAATTAAAACCACCGGTTCAAACGTAATCTCTCCCGGATGAAGAATCGTATCCACCGAAGATTTTAACAGTTCAAACGCCATAAAAATAATCAGCATGGAAACCAAAAGTCCCGAAATATACTCGATTCTTCCGTGTCCGAACGGATGATCCGGATCCGGCTTCTGTCCGGCTAATTTAAAGCCAAACAACACAATCAGGGAAGACCCTGCATCCGATAAATTATTTGCCGCATCTGCCATGATTGCAATAGAACCGGAAAGCAGTCCCGCCACAAATTTAAACACCGCCAAAAGAACATTAAAGAAAATGCCCGCCACCCCGCATAATACACCATATGCCTGTCTGGTCTCCGGTGCCTTCATATCCTTTGCATCCTTAATAAAAATTTTTGCAAGTAACCCTACCATTTTTCTCTACTCCCAAAATCCTTTTCTCTTTATTGTATACGTATTACTTTACTTTGTTCCGTATTCGTTTACGAGTGCTTCGTATTCTGCATCGGTAATACGGATGACCGTACCATGACGTGGTCTGTCCGGCAAAGAATATCCTCTTACCTTTTGAAATTCACCGCTTGCCAGAGAATCTGTCGTCATAATGTAGTAACCGCCGCCACCGTAATTGTCTAACAGCAACGCATATCTCTGACCATTCTTGATGTCTTCCTCATGGAATTCAAAGCAGGTCGGACCCTCTACTCCCTCCTGTGCATCTAACGTTGCAGACTCAATCTGTGTCCACTCACCAAGCAGGGAATCCGCTGTCTCCAGAATAATTCTTGCTGCATCCTCATATTTTGTAAAGCGATAATACCTGCCGTCCTCTTCAATGACGGTCGTGTCAATTGTACTGTACGGATAGTTAATCCACACCTTCGGCTTTGCAAATTCCAAAAAATCCTTGGTTGTCGTATAGAAAATACGCTGCTGTGCGTAGCCGTCACTCATCGTTCTGGATGCCCAGAAAATCATGTATTCACCGGTTGTTTCATCATAATACATTTCCGGTGCCCAGGTGCATCCTGCTGTTTTATTGTTAATCGTAAGCATCTGCTGCTCAGACCAGGTGATTAAGTCCGTCGATTCCCAAAACATGACCGACTTACTTCCGGAAGTCTGTGCCTTCCACCAGTCCCCGTCCTCATAGATACATAAATCGGTTGCAATCAGATAAAACTTTTCCCCATCTTCCGAACGCATAATAAACGGGTCTCTCAGTCCTGTCGTACCAAGTGTTGAGTTTAACACTGCCTTGCCACCGTTTAATTCTTTCCAATTGTAGCCGTCCTGACTGACCGCAAAATAAATGGCTTCGCCGCCCTTTCCTTCACCGACAAAATACGCAAACAGGTAGTTATTATATTCCGGTTCCGGAACCGGTGTTGGGGTTGCTTCTGCTGTTGGTGTCGCTGTAGGTTCTGTCCCCGGGATGTTTCCTGTATTGTTGCAGCCGGAGAACATCAGAACTGCCGCTATGCAAAAAATAAGTTTTGTTATATGCTTCATTTTCTTGATTCCTTATCTTTTCTTTGTCCCTTTCATCACAATCTGTACAAATACCATTTCCGGTCCTTACAGCTTTCTTGGCTCCACACCCTCATTTGTCGGGCAAATCTTTTCCATCAGACCGGTCTCTTTATTGAATGTTACCTTATCGATACAGGTTTCTCTATGAAAACCAAGTCCCTCGGTATAGGTACCAAGCGGTGTAAAGAAGCGGTGATATGCAATATAGTAATCATCCGTTCCCGGAATGTGCATCATGCAGTGATGTCCGGTACCAAGGATGTTTTCCTCTTCTCTCTTTTCAAGCACCGTGTACTTAAACTCAATCGGTCCGTAAATATTGTCTGAAGTTCCGTAATTGATATGATAATTCGGGCTGCCGGTATCGTCACAGGACCAGGTGAAATGATACACCCCGTTTCTCTTCGTCACCGTGATTGCTTCTCTTAAGTCATACGCACCTTCGTAATGTGTGAGAGTTGATAAATCCACACTTACCATGTCGTCATTTAGCTTTACAACCGCACCATCACAGTTACCAAACAACATATACGATGTGCCGTCCTCATCGGTAAAAATAGACGGATCAATCGCCTGTCCCATACGTACACCGTGTGCCTTGCAGATTTCCACTGTCATCAGCGGTTCCGGCATAGCCGTAAACGGTCCGACCGGGCTGTCTGCCACAGCCACTCCGATGCCGGAGCATCCCGACGGCTCCTTGGCACAGAAATAGAAATAGTACTTTCCGTTCTTCTCTTTTATCGTTGGCGCCCACGCACTACCCACTGCCCATGGCACCTGATCGCTTGCCACATCCAGAATAACGCCTTCATCCTTCCAGTCCACTAAATTCTCCGAAGAGAACACATGGAACACGGTTCCGGACCAGCCGGCAAAGCCATCTGTGGTCGGATAAAGATAATACTTTCCTCCGAAAATATCAATATCCGGGTCTGCAAACTGTCCTTTTAATACAGGATTTTTATAATTCATCTTGTTTTACCTTCACTCTCTGTCGATTTATATCATTTTATGCACATTTAAATCATTTTAGTCATGATTTTATTCTGCTTCCCGTCCTCTTTTATTCTCTGATTGTAGAATAGATGCGTTCCACCGACTCTTTGTCTGCCAGCCACTCAGAAAATGCACTTGCACTGCCGGCTGCCACACCATAATCAAGGGCTCGGTGGAAGTTTGCATTGCCTACCTGCTTGTCTGAGACTGTTATAGGCGAGGTTGCTTTCTCTGATTTGCTGATATCCTTGTTACCATCCTTCTGTAACTCCTCATACAAATATCCGTATAGGAACCCTGCCACCATGGAATCTCCCGCACCAACGGAATTGATAAGTTTCCCCTTCGGTGCCGCCTTTACATAAACGTCCCCATTTTCCGTGACAAGCATCGCCCCATCCCCACCAAGGGAGACCAAAACATTTCGCGCACCAAGTTTTTGAAGCTTTTTCGCATACTCCATCAGTTCAAAACCATTGTAAATAAGCTCTGCTCCAAAGAATTCCGAAATCTCCTGACGATTTGGCTTAATCAAAAACGGATGATGTAATAAAACTTGCTTTAACTGCTCCCCTGATGTATCCACAACTACAAGAACACCTTTTTCTGTCATCTTTTTAGTGATTTCCGCATAAAAACTGTCCCCCGCCGCCTTTGGCACACTGCCCGCAAGCACCAGAACATCGTCCTTTTGCAGCTGCTCCAATTTTTCATCTAATTGCTCCATGTTTTCTTTGGAAAGCTCCGGTCCCATGCCGTTTATCTCGGTTCCGTCTGTCGTGCGAAGCTTTACATTGATCCGCGACATACCATTTTCCACTTTGATAAAGTCACAGTCCACTCCGGTTTTCTGCATTCTGCGCACAATCTCATCTCCGGTAAATCCGGCGATAAAACCAAGTGCCTGATTGGGAACTCCGAGCGCAGAAAGCACCATTGACACATTTAACCCTTTACCTCCCGGTACCATCTGCTCTGCCGCCGTCCGGTTCGTCATGCCCAATTTGAAATTTTCCACATCCACAACATAATCCAGGGCCGGATTCATGGTCAGGGTATAAATCATGCCGTAAGCTCCTTTTCTCTCAAAAACGTATTGTGAATATTTTACCTATATTCCGCGGACAAGTCAAGAAGTTCCCTTCTCTCCTTAAAACAGTTCCCAATGCGCCTCTATCCACTTGGCAACACCATCCTCCTCATTGGTTGCCGTCACATCATTTGCCTGCGCCTTCAATGCCTCGATGGCATTTCCCATGGCCACACCGCAGCCGGCAAATTGTATCATTTCAAAATCATTGTCCTCATCACCGAAGGAGACAACCTCCTCCGGCAAAATATGAAATCTTTCACAAAGCACCTTTAACCCATCGGCTTTGTTTACTTCCTGCCGCACAATGGTATGAAAATCCGGGTAATTCTTTGGCTGGCTTTGTATCAGCTTTAAGCCCATACGCTTAAGTGGCAGACCATGCAGCACTTCGTGCTTCGGTGTTGTCGCATAAATCCTCTGTACCTCACCGGCATCGTAATTTCCCAAATCTATCGGCAACGATTCTCCGCGGTCAATAAAATATTGGTCGGTCGTATATACGACCTCCGGCTTTACTATGGATAATTCCATCGGAACTATCTGTGACAATTCGGAAAGAATACTTCGCACCGTTTCTTCCGGAATCGGTGTTGTCTTTATCAAAATCTCATCGTCATATACTACCGCACCGTTGAGCGACACAAGCGCTGACGCATGCAGTTGTTTTGCAAATTCCTCCGCATGTTGGATTCCTCTTGAGGTCGCCACAACAATCTTCGCCTTTTTGCTCAGCTTTTCAAAGACGGCTTTCGTATACTCCGATATTGTCTTGTCGCTATGTAATATGGTATCATCCAGGTCTACGGCGACCAGTTTATATTTCATATCTTCCTCCGTTCTTGTGCAGAAAATATCCGAAATCAAAACGGATTTCATGCCGTTCCACATCCCGGTTTGTGTAGCAACAGGAATCAAAGCCAATCAACTCAAACCCCTGACTGCGATAAAACGAAATGGCCCGCACATTACAGGACTGGGTTTCCAGAATAATTGCTCTGCGTCCCTGTAACTTCGCCTGTTCCTTCGCCAAATTCATCAGACGTGTTCCGATTCCCTGTCTTTGAAGTTCATCTGACACCCAAAGCTCCGTTACCATGAGGCGATTGCTCCATTCCTCAGGACACAACTCAATGCAGGCTAACAATCCTTTCTTTCCGTTTTTCTCACATACAATTCCAAAAGCCTCCGCCTTCTCCCAATGGTCCTGATACAAGCTGTCAGGAAAGTCATATTCCTCCGGTGTATGTGTCACCGGCGTTTCAAACTTCTTTTTCACCATCTGTACCTGAAAAGAATCCTCACTAACAGATGTCTCCAAGTCGTAATACTCCTCGGTAGTATATTTCATTAAGATAGGAGTTCCCTTCCACTCCTCCTTTGGTAATGGGATAATTTGATATTCCATTTGTGCCGTCTCCTTCATCTTTACATTTACTTGTGATATAGCTCGCCATATCATACACAAGTGCTATTTTGAACCATTATAACAAACTTCTCATTGACAAACAAATCAAAACATGCTATTCTCAATTCACGAAAAGGAAATGGGTTTTCACCGTACAGCATTATTGCTCAAGCGGGCTCCCCGTTTCCTTTTTTATTCTTAGGAAATCATATAAATATTTCTTCCCATCCTCTGCATGTCTGACTAACATCTTCGCAGAAAAAATATTATATCTAATAAGTTCACCACATTTATCGTCATACACAGGCAGTGCAAATCGTACATCATAACGATACCAACCAAGCTTAGCGTCTTTTTTATGCTTCTCCTTATCATTTTCTGCAAATGAATCATTTGTAGCAATCTGAATCAGTTCCGGAATGCCTTGTGACGCATTTGCTTTCGCTTTGGATACCGGTCCCTTTAATGCAATTCTACTTTCTGAATTCGCAAACTCATCAGGAAAATCCACATCAATATAAATCTTCTCTGCACTTTCCTCTATCTCATAGCACTGCCCAACATACTCCACAAGATACTTTTCGATTTCTTTCCATTCTTCTCTGTGCTTTCCCTTAAAACGAATATCATTAATTAGAACAATTTTTCTACCATCCGTATCAACTACAATATTAATATTTCGTGCATCTTTCTCGCCTTCTTTTTGAGAGAGTTCCTTCTTATTTAGCGCATCCATCTTAACCCTATATGCAAGAAGCCTCAACAAATAGTCCGGCATTTTCCGTTTTCCGTGTTCCCAATCTTCTATTGTCCGAAGAGGGATGCCGTACTCTATGGCAAACTCCTTACGGTTTAAACCAATTTCATTCCGTAAAATGTGAAGCTCTAATTGTTGCAGTTCTAATTCTGTTCGTTGCTCACCCATATGTTAATTTCCTCTCTTGCCAAAACACGCATTGCGTTGTTTTGATTCTATCATAACACCTTCCTGATGTCAATCATTATAGAAACAGGCATATACCCTCTTTTCTTGGATATATGCCTGTACGTACGTATAAATAAAATATGGATAAATTGCCAGTTGATACGTATTTATATTCTATCAATCAGTTAAATAAATTGGAAGTTGTCTGACCGCCTTTACTCTGTGCCTGCTCCGTCTGTGGACTTGTAAGACGAATATATACCATTGTTCAAAACAAAAATAAAGTCTGGTGCAGAGGAAGTGGTATATATTTCGCACCCAACTAAAGGGTCATTTGCTTGATTATTCTCTGAGGGCACACCATCATCAATGCAACTTTCAATCTTGCCAACAACAGATAAATCTTCTTTGTTGCCCGAATAATATGTTCCTGTGTAAAGAATGTTGTTGAACATTACCATAGGGGGATAGTATATTGACCCAAAGAATTTTTCTCCATCTTTAACTTTTACGTATCGGAAATTACCAGAACCCTTATCCAACCCTTTATCCACAAAAATTAAGGTATCCTTCTCCACCGAGAAGCTGTATGAATTTATGACTTCCTCCAATTCATACGCTTCATTAAATCGAGAAGTCTTTTCAAATAACGTGAGCATTCCATCCGAATACGACCATTCCCCAATACCAATATGGCTGCTTAAAAAGCCTTCGTAATAGGTAAACGTTCCATCTGCTTTGATTTTAATTGTAAAGTCACTACCACAACCATCTTTTTCATAAACATAAATTTTGTCCACAATATCGTCTTTTGTTATCTCTTTTAGATTAGAACATCCTATTACTCCGAAAGCAATCGTTAGGACCAACATGATAGCAAGTACTTTTTTCATGTTATATACCTCCTCGTCAAATTCAAATTTCTCGAGTATTTTCTCAACTTTCCCGTATTTGCGGGCTTTCCAGCCCATCAACATCTATGTAATTTGTACTTTTCCCTTATATTTTCCCTTGTAATGAACAGATAAGGGAAAATGCTAAAAATTGTTGCTTGGCAAAATCCAGTTAATACCATCCAATTCTGTTTCCTTTGGCGATCTAACTTCTGACACAAACTCATCTTTACATGCTCTGTTTATAATGAAATTCTTTCTGGCCTGTCTCAGACTCACTCCAAGGCTGGCATTTACAGAATCCATATCTGCCAAACATTCTATATCATCAAACCAACAACAAACCGGACAATTATCTAATTCGCCCATAGGCGGATGATCAAAAGTATAATATCCACAACATGGACACCTATAATTAAGTTCAACAATTCTCCACCTGATACGTTTTGACACTATATAGGTGTCAATCGGTTCTGTAAGTAATTCTTTCTTTTCGCATGCCCGTGGACTTCCGCCTGCTGTCCATAGTATATATGTTTCATCCGAGTTCTTTTTTAATTTTTCCAATCTGATAGAGCATTCCAAAATTTCATCGGAATAACATTCCTGCCAGCCAGCGACATTAAATCTGCACACCGTTTCAAAAATCATCTCTATTTTACCATCCGTCCAAGGACTATCGAATACTACCCTTAAATTCTTACTATTAGGACCGGAAAAATAGGTCGCCATATCATCTCCCCATGTACCAGCCATATAATCCAATCCCACCATAAAAGAATCATGCATTCCCATTGTTTCTTTTATAAATTCTTCAACATCATTTTGATTATTGATATATCGCCAATTTCCCATACATCTATTCTCCAAACAACACACTCTAATGTACTTCTTTATCCGTTCTCATTAAGCAAGTGATATACAGCCTCGCAGAGCGAAATACACCCTTCGCACATATTTTCAATTTGTACTCTGGGTATTTCGAATATTATACTCATTAATAGCAATATATCTTGATTAACCTTCATTTCCATTCCATGTTATATGATTTATAAACTCTTTTTCATAATCATCAAGTTCTGTAACATCAACAAAGGAGATATTTGACTCCATATACATTACATCATAATCATAATTGCCAGCCTCAAAATCAACCCAATACATGCCATTACTTTCATGTAACACAATATTCCCCAATCCATTTTCACATTTTACCTTAATCCAATATTGATGCCCGTACTCACCCAAGCCAAACTTTTCAACAGTTACTCCCTTCTGTGCCCACTCAGATAATTTACTCTGAAACCACTTTTCAAATTGACAAAATACCAAATCCATACCCAGCACCCCCCTTCTGCAAATATTCTCGTATATATTTCCACCCAAAATGCTACTCAATTTTGCCAACAAGAAACATCGCGATATTATCTTTTAACAGTTCCTCATTAATATATT
>CAZIQL010000021.1:0-39305 GCA_964541485.1 uncultured Lachnospiraceae bacterium | reverse complement strand
AGGAAAATATGGGAATTGGATTATCAGGAATGATTTCCGGTCTGGATACGGATTCCATCGTAAAAGCAATGGTCTCTGCACAGCAGACAAAGGCAACAAAAATTGAAAACAAGATTACACTCAATAAGTGGACAACGGAAGCATGGTCCGCACTGAATACAAAGATTTATTCTTTCTATACCAAGTACGCGTCCAAGCTTCGTCTGCAGAGCTCTTACATGACAAGAACCGCGACCAGTTCAAATGAAAGTGTGGTAAAGGCTACCGCAAGTTCGACGGCAGCAGTCGGAACCCACTCTTTACAGATTAAGCAGCTGGCAAGTTCCCAATATGTAACCGGTGCAAAGGTATCACAGACGGCAAACACCTACAATAAAAATACAAAGTTATCCGAACTTGGAACCGGTGTTGCGGCAGGTACGATTATCACCATTACCGGAAAAAAGGATACGGAAGATGAAGTTGTGAAAAAGCTGGAAGTTACGGAAAGTACGACCGTAAATGATTTCTTAACCGCATGTAAGGAAGCAGGTCTTACGGCAACGTTTGATGAGACACAGCAGAGATTCTTCATCAGTTCCTCTGAAAGCGGTAAGAATAATGCATTCTCCATTACCACATCGGAGCTCAGCGAGACAGCAGGTAACGTGTTCTCCACAATTGAGGACAGCATTGATACTTCTTTACTTTCTGCGACAGAAAAGACGAAATATGAAGAAGCACTGGCAACTCTCCGTCAGAACGTAGAGCTGATAGATGATGTTTTATCCGTAGATTATGACAGCACGGATAAGACACAGAAGGCAGTCATGGATGCGATTGACGTGGTAAAGAGCGCAGCGGAAACGACATATGCAAACCAGACTGCAACGAAGGAAGAAGAAGCAAAGTTTGATGCGGCATTGGAAGCGGCAGCGGCAGATACTTCCGCAACGATTGCCTACGGAACGACAGAATACACGTTTGATACTCTGTTTGATGTGGCAGTAGAAAAGCTGGAAGCGGGCGTTGTCAGCGGGGCAAATGAAGCAGCAAAGCAGGCAGTGACCGATTTGGGACTGTCACTTGGCGATGGCTATGCGGATCCGATCACATTGACTCCGGAAGCTGTAGATGAGGCACAGGCATTGATTGCTGCGGCAGTGGATGATGACGGGAATCCTCTTTATGCGAGTGCTGCAGAGGTAGACACAGCTCTTAAAGCTCTGGAAGCAGACACCACACTGACAGAAGAAGAAAAGATTGCAAAGGCCGAAGAGCTGAATGCTCTTAAGGAAGCGTATGCAAAAGTAGATACATGGAATTATGCATTGACAGATGCTGATGGCAATGTGCTGACAGATGCACAAGGAAATACCATTACGGTAGGTTCTACCTATACAGAGGCTTATGAAACAGCTTATGAAGAGACAAAGGCATCCGCAGAATATGAAGCGGACATTGCAGATGAGATGCGTGCAACCCTTTTTGCTGAACAGAAGAGTGCATACGAGGAAGGCATCAGTACCAGACAGGCAGAGATTTTAGCAGCAGAGGATACGGAAGAAATTCTTGAATTAAAGAGTAATCTTGAGGCAGGTCTTCTGAGTGCATCGGCAGCCGGTACGATTGAAATGAATGATGCACTTGCGGCAATGGGACTTTCCCGGATTACCGGAGCTGATTTAAAGAATACCGATGAAAACGGGGATTCCGTCGGCATGGTAGTGGTGGCAGCGTCTGATGCAAAGATTGTATTAGACGGCGCGACCATGGAGGAAACATCGAACAGCTTTACAATAAACGGCATTACATTAAATCTTGCTTCTACGACGCTTAATAAGGAAACGGGAGAGTATGACACGGTACAGATAACCGTTGGCAAGGATTCCGATTCCACATACAATCTTGTAAAAGAAGCATTAACCGAGTATAACAAGTTAATTGAAGAGATGAACAGCTTATACAATGCAGATTCTGCCAGAGGCTATGACCCTCTGACCGATGAGCAGAAGGAAGCAATGTCTGAAACAGAAATTGAAAACTGGGAAAATAAGATTAAGGGAGCACTTCTTCGAAGAGACGATACTCTTGGTTCTTTACTTACCAGCATGCGTACAGCACTTTCCTCCACGTATAAGGATGCGGAAACAGGAAAACTGTATTCCCTTTCCACATACGGTATTGTGACAGGAAACTATACCGAAAACGGTAAGCTTCATTTGTACGGTGATACAGATGATTCCACATATGCAACCTATGAAGACCGTTTAAAGGCAGCACTCGAGGAGGATCCGGATCAGGTAATGACGGTTCTGACCAACGTATTCGGCAAGTTGTATGAGACAATGACAGAAAAGTGTGCAAAGACCGAAATCAGTAGTGCACTCACCTTCTATAACGACAAACAGTACAGCAACTTGTTGGATGATTATGAAGATGATCTGGAGATTATGGAAGACCGGATTGCAGCACTGGAAGAGAAGTATTACGATCAGTTTACCGCGATGGAAACAGCACTCAGTAAGTTACAGAGTCAGACCAACTCGCTGGCAGCTTTATTGGGAACAAGTACACAATAGTAAATAAAGGATTAAGATTAGGAGGCTTATTATGGCAACGAATGCAGCAACCCTTTATCAGGGAACCAAGGTAAATACCGCTTCTCCGGCAGAGTTAACGTTAATGTTATACGAAGGAGCCATTAAATTCTGTAATATTGCATTACTTGGATTTGAGCAGAATGATTTTGAAAAAGTGAACAACAATATCATCAAGGTGCAGAACATCATCACAGAGTTCCGTGCAACATTGGATTTTAAGTATGCAACCGCAAAGGATTTTGATGTGGTATATGAGTACATCAGCAATCTCTTAATTCAGGCAAACATCAAGAAGGATCCTGAAATTTTAAATAAGGCATTGGATCAAATTCGTGAAATGAGAGACCTTTGGAAGGAAATCATGAAGCAGAATCACATGTACGTGCGCTAAGAGCGGATGGAGAGAGGAAGCAGTTGCGGATAAGCTTGCTTATTTCCGCAACTGCTTCTTCTTGACTGGAGCGAAGCGACTGAGGAAACGTGAAGCGTTTTCAAAGTGCCGCTTTTTGCGCGCGTAGATTACAGGGATGATATTGGACAAGGAGAGAAATTGGTATGGCAGAAGGTGCAGGCGGAACAACTTACGTTAGAATGATGATTGACATTTTGAGCAAGAAGGAAGCACATTTGGAAAAAATCCTGGAGTACACAAAGGGCCAGGAAGAAATACTGAAAAGAGATGCTTTTGCGGAAGAAGAATTTGCCGCTTTGGTTGAGAAAAAAGAAGGACTGATTAAGAAGATTGACGAGTTCGACAATGGGTTTCAGTCTGTTTACAATAGAATGGCTGAAGAATTGGCCGAAAACAAAGAACAGTACAAGGAACAGATTTTGGAGCTGCAGGCACTGATTACAAGGGTGACAGATCTTGGTGTGGCACTTACGGCATTGGAGCAGAAGAACCGTTCCAACATGGAAATCTGTCTGCGGGACAAGAAAAAAGGAATCAAGGAATTTAAAGTAAGCAAGCAGACGGCAGATAAGTATTATAAAAATATGATTAAGATGCAGACAGGAGCTTCCTACTTTATGGATCAGAAAAAGTAGAAGGAAGGAGTGTGGAGTGAATGAAAAAGTTCGGTAAGATTTTGGCTTTTGCCATGATGTTTGCAGCACTTGTGCTTTGTGCAGTCGGGCAGAAAACAGGGGCCTCCATTGATGCCGGGGCAGACGTTTTGGTGGATTACATCAATGAAACAGTGACCGTGACGACATCAAAGGATTCCGTTATTTATTTTACGGATGTGTACTATGCTGATGTCAGCCGCTGGGAGGTCTGTGAAGTAAGAGAAGATGGCAAAGCGGTGTTTGATATTTCCTGGATAAAGGACAATAAGACGGTCCGCCTATATCTGCGTGGCGATGTACAGGATACCATCGTCAGCAAGGATATTTTGTGGAAAGAAGAATTGAAGGTTACATTTACCGGGACCCTGCTTTCCTCTGACATTACCGAGGCAGAAAAGTGGAAAACAGAATATGCAAAGTATCCGAAGTTTTCCATTGATACCGGATATTTTATCTTTACTGTGGATAAGGAAGGTCGGGATACTTCTTACTTTGATTTGCAGAACATTGAGTGGAGAAAAGGTGATGATGGTGCCTGGAGAGCATTTTCGGAGCTTGATTTGAAGGAAATGAACATCAAAGGAATTGAGCTTCAGTTCCGCATAAAGGCTGTGAATGATACAGTAACCGATACGGGTGCAAGAACCAGCTCGGTGGCGGCTGTTAAGATATTAAGTCTGGCATCGGGACCACAGACGGCATTAAATCCGAATACCATGGAGATTTCCGTAAAGAACGGTCAGGAAATTTCGTTAGACAAAAAAACATGGGTATTGATTCCGGACTACAATAAGAAGCTTGGCAGCGAGGATTACCTTGTGACAGAGGCTGAGCGTGAAAAGGCGATTACAACGATTATGACGAGTGAGCGTGTGGCGGGGCTTTCCCTGCACCGGCTGCTTGGCATCAACGGAAATGCGGCGCTGGATTATGCATCGCTTTGTGCAAATACGCAGAAGCAGTTTACGTATGCCTACGATGAGGAAAATCATCCAATCGGAGTTGTTTTATATGTAAGAACAGCAGGTACGTCAAAGAAAGCGGCTTCTAAGATTACTGAGGTTGTGATACCTCTGACGGATGCATCGGTAGTACCAGAAACGGATGCGCTTACCATCAGCAACACAGTTTCCTCCTCTGCAAAAGCAGGAGTGACTATTGTGAATGTTTCGGATGACAAGTATCAGGTGGCAGTCATCACGCCGGAAGAGTATGCGTTGATTACAGACTTAAATGACATTGATGTGACACAGTATTACTGGCACAGCATAAAGGGCGGAAAAACACTGAAGCTGACCAGAGCGAAGGTGCCGCAGGGGTCTTATCTGATGTATCGTATTGCAGGAGAAGAGGACGGGCTTGCGTCTACTTATATTATAACGGACCAGCCGGTGGATTACACGGTGGTTCCGGTGGCAACACCGACACCAACAACGGCTCCGTGACAGGAAACAGGGTATTGGAGTGAACCATGATTACAATAAGTGCATGCATGATAGTGAAAAATGAAGAGGCGGTTCTGGCCGGATGTCTGAATTCATTAAAGGGAATTGCAGATGAGATTATCATCGTGGATACGGGATCCACAGACAGAACGAAGGAGATTGCGGCAAATTATACGGATAAAATCTATGATTTTGTATGGGTGGATGATTTTGCGGCGGCACGTAATTTTGCTTTTTCCAAGGCAACCATGGAATATGTGTATTCGCCGGATGCAGATGAGGTGCTTGAGGAAACTGACCGAAAAAAATTTTTGCAGCTAAAGCAAGTGCTTTTGCCGGAAATTGAAATCGTCGAAATGATTTATGTGAATCCGGAAAATCGTAATATGGCTTATAATTTTACAAAGGAGCCGCGCCCGAAATTGTTCAAACGGCTGAGAGAATTCCGGTGGATTGACCCGATTCATGAGACGGTGGCGTTGGATCCGGTGGTGTATTCCAGTGACATAGAGATTCAGCACAGGCCCCAGGCCATGCATTCCGACCGGGATTTTGCAGCGATGGAACGGGTGCTGAAAAAGGACGGAACAATGTCCGACAGGCTCTTTAGCATGTATGCGAAAGAGTTGTTCATTTCCGGTGAAAAAGAAAATTTCATGACGGCCGTAGAGTGGTTTGCAAAAAGGAGTTCCGATGAAAATATCCCGGAGGAAAAAAGGCGGGAGGCGACATGTGTCGCAGCAAAAACATATGCGCTTTTGGAAGACTGGGAACGCTTTTTGGCTCTGGTGCTTCCGGTGGTTGCCACAGGAAGAAATATTCCGGCAGAGCTTTGTTTTCTGCTGGGTGAGTATTATGAAAAAACGGATATTGAGCAGGCAACGGACTGGTACACAAGGGCTGCGTTTGGGGCAGAGAGCTACATAAGTATCTCTTATGGCGGGGCAGATGCCTTAAAAGAAGCGGTCCGGCTGCTTTGGCAGCAGGGAAGGACAGAGGAAGCCCGGGCGTATGAAGAAATATTGCAACAGGAGGCGTAAGCAGCATGACAGAGCAGATGAAGCAGATGTTTTATAACAATATAGAGCTTCTGGATATGACAGATAAAGCGGTGCTTTGCTTCAGAGAACAGAATTACCTGCAGGCGCTGGAGTATATGCCGAGGATTTCTGAGGGAATGAGGAGTGTTTTAGACGGAATTATCAGCAATCCGGAATATTTTGAACTGGTATCCACAGATTCCCTGATTGAAATGCTGGAAGGAATTTTAGAAGCCAGCAGATGTACGGACTATGTGCTTTTGGCAGACCTTTTGGAGCTGCAATTATCGACCCTGCTCTGCAATGTGCAGGAGCTGATTATGAAAAAGGAAGAGACTGCGGTGTTTGATGAAGAGCAGTATCGGCTTCGTTGTCTTGCAATGCGCGGGGCAATGGAGCGTACAAACGGAGATACAGCGGTGGCAGAGTGGCTGGAGCAACCGCTTAATCCGGAGGAGCTTTTAGAAAAGGGATACCGGGTCGAATATACTTCCTGCGGACTGATGACAGTGGCCGTCGGCACAGAAAAAGGTTCCCGTTATCTGCACTCCAATCATAAAGTGTTGCAGGAGGCTTATCTGCTTGCAAGAGCATGGGCAAAGAACGGCACAGAAACCTACCTGGTGAAAGGGTTTGGCATGGGCTACCATATCAGAGAACTGGCAAAACTGGCTCCTCATGCAAAAATTGAAGTATACGAAAGTGACGAAGAAGTGTTAAAGCTTGCATGCGCCTTTGCACCGGTAAAAGAGCTGCTGGAGGATGAAAGGGTTTCAATTACTTATGACCCGTCCGGAAGAATCTGGAGTGTGCGGACAGAGGAGCTTGATGAGAAGGAAAAGGTTTGCATCCATATGCCGTCTCTTTGTGAATTTTAGGTAAATTTTCGACGGAATCTATTGATTTTACACCCAAAGAACCTATATAATACAATCTGGCTGAGAATATCTTTTAGAAAAACGCAGAAGAATATATCGATGATTAAAAGGAGAATAGGATGGGCGAAGAAAATAAAAATTTGAATCAAAATAGAGATGGACAGAACCCGAACGGAAACAATAGGAAAACCAACCGCGCGGCGATTTTTATCTGTCTGGTATGTTCGGTTATCATGCTGATTATTTATCTTTTTATAATGGAGCAGATTGAAGAAGAGACGACAGAAGAAATCACATATGATGAGTTCGTTACGCTTTTGAATGAAGATAAGCTGGAAAAGGTTGAGATATATGCAGACAGCGGAAAGCTTGTTTTGACACCCAAAAATCAGCCGTATGAAAATTATACCATAACCTATTATACCGGTCTTTTGGAGGATGGTAATGAAATTCAGGCACGGTGCGAGGCGGCAGGCGTTTCTTATGCCAGAGTTTTGTCGGATGGCACATCGGCAATTGTTGAAATGTTAATCAGCCTTGGCTCCATGTTTTTGATGTTCTTTTTGCTCAGCATGATGTTATCCCGTATGTTAAATAAAAGCGGCGGAGGCATTATGGGAGTCGGAAGAAGTAATGCCAAGGTGTATGTGGAGAAGGAAACCGGCGTGACCTTTAAGGATGTTGCCGGACAGGAAGAGGCAAAGGAATCCATTCTCGAATTGGTTGATTTCCTGCATGATCCGCAAAAGTATGCCAAGGTCGGTGCAAAGCTTCCAAAGGGAGCATTACTTGTTGGACCTCCGGGAACAGGTAAGACATTGCTTGCAAAAGCAGTAGCCGGTGAGGCGAAGGTACCGTTCTTTTCGTTATCCGGTTCGGATTTTGTAGAAATGTATGTGGGTGTCGGTGCGTCCAGAGTGCGTGATTTGTTTAAGCAGGCGCAGGCAATGGCACCGTGTATTATCTTTATCGATGAAGTAGATGCCATAGGTAAGAGCAGGGACTCCAGATTTGGCGGAAATGATGAAAGAGAGCAGACATTAAACCAGCTGCTTGCGGAAATGGATGGTTTTGATACATCAAAGGGTATCGTGATTCTGGCAGCGACAAACCGTCCGGAGGTGCTGGATAAGGCACTTCTTCGTCCGGGCCGTTTTGACCGCCGCGTGATTGTGGATAAGCCTGACTTAAAGGGAAGAATAGAAATCTTAAAGGTTCATGCAAAGAATGTCCTGATGGATGATTCGGTTGATCTGGAAGCAATTGCACTGGCAACCTCCGGTGCGGTGGGTTCTGATTTAGCTAACATGATCAATGAAGCTGCTATTCTGGCAGTAAAGTGCGGAAGAAATGTTGTGACTCAGGCTGACCTGTTTGAATCGGTGGAAGTGGTGATTGCAGGTAAGGAAAAGAAGGACCGCATTTTAAGCAACGAAGAAAAGCGCGTGGTAGCTTATCATGAAGTCGGGCATGCGTTAATCAGTGTATTGGAAAAGGAATCGGAACCTGTGCAGAAGATTACCATCGTACCCCGTACCATGGGAACTCTCGGTTATGTATTGCAGGCTCCGGAAGAAGAAAAGTACCTGATGACAAAGGACGAAATGATTACCAGAATAGTGACATTCTGTGCAGGACGTGCGGCAGAAGAGCTGACGTTTGGGAAAATTACAACCGGAGCTGCCAATGACATAGAACAGGCAACCAAGATTGCCAGAGCCATGATTACCCGCTATGGTATGTCGGATACCTTTGGAATGGTGGGACTGGAGCAGATTGAGAACCAGTATCTGGATGGCAGGGCAGTCATGAATTGCGGTGAAGAAACGGTAGCAGAGATTGACAGAGAACTCCGTACAATGATGAAGGACTGCTATGCAAGGGCAAAGGAACTGCTGTCAGATAATCAGGAAGTGTTAAAGGAAATTGCAGAATATCTGTGCGAAAAAGAAAGTATTACAGGTAAGGAATTCTTAGAGATTTACAATCGTCTGACCGGCAAGAATATTAAGACGGCTGAGGAAAAGGAAGCTGAAAAGAAGGCAGAAGAAGCAAATGTTTAATATCGAAGAAGAATTGAGAAAACTCCCGGACAAACCGGGAGTTTATCTCATGCATGACAAAAACGATACAATTATATATGTCGGAAAAGCCATTGTGCTGAAAAATCGCGTGCGGCAGTATTTTCAGAGTAGCAGAAATCTGTCTCCGAAGATTCAGCGTATGGTGGAAAACATTGCATGGTTTGAATACATTGTGGTGGATTCGGAGATGGAAGCCCTGGTACTGGAGTGCAACCTGATTAAGGAGCATCGTCCGAAGTACAACACCATGTTAAAGGATGATAAACATTATCCTTATATCCGGCTGACGGCAGGCGAGGATTATCCGCGTATTATGCTGGCACGCGAACGAAAAAAGGATAAGTCGAAATATTTCGGACCGTATACGAGTGCCGCATCGGTACATGATTCCATTGAGCTGTTGAAAAAAACCTATTTTGTCCGCGGCTGCAGCAAAGTACTGCCAAGGGATATCGGCAAGGAACGTCCTTGCCTTTATTACCATATGGGGCAGTGCAAGGCACCGTGTCAGGGTTATATTACGAAGGAAGAGTACGGAAAGAATATCGAGCAGGTAGAAGCGTTCTTAAACGGGAATTATGCACTGATTACAAAGCGTCTGGAAGAGCAGATGCAGAAGTATTCGGAGGAGATGGAGTTTGAGAAGGCAGCAGAATACCGGGATTTACTGTTCAGCGTAAGACGGCTGGCAGAAAAGCAGCGTGCGGATGATGCCAAGATTATCGACCGTGATATTATTGCGTTTGCTACAGCAGGCGATGAGGCAGTGGCACAGGTGTTTTTTGTGCGTAACGGTAAGATGGTGGGGCGTGAACATTTTTATCTGACCGGAGTGGAAAACGAGGCGCGTTCTGTCATTATGGCAAACTTTATCAAACAGTTTTATGCCGGGCTGCCGTATGTTCCAAAGGAACTGCTATTGTCAGAGGAGACAGAGGATGCAGAACTTTTGGAGGACTGGCTTTCTGCAAAGCGAGGGAAACGTGTGCATATCCAGGTGCCGAAAAAGGGTGGAAAGGAACGGCTGGTGGAATTGGCAGAAAAGAATGCATCATTTGTTCTTCAGAAGGACTCTGAGCGCATTGCCCTGCAGGAAAAGCGGACCAAGGGAGCTCTGCAGGAGATTGCGGACTGGCTTTCACTTGAGAGTCTCAATCGTCTGGAATCGTTTGATATTTCCAATACAAGCGGTTTTGAAAATGTAGCTTCCATGGTGGTGTTTGAAGGCGGTAAGCCGAAGAAGGCAGATTATCGTAAGTTTAAGACGAAAACGATTGCAGGACCGGATGATTACGCAAGTATGGAAGAGGTTTTGACCAGGCGTTTTGAGCATGCAAAGGCGGAGCTTGCGGAACTCAAAAAAGCATATCCTGATTTGTCGGAGGATGAAGTAAGGGAGATGGGCAGTTTCACCAGACTTCCGGATTTGATTTTGATGGATGGCGGTAAAGGTCAGGTCAATGTGGCACTGGAGGTGCTGGATGAGCAGAAAATTAATATTCCGGTCTGCGGCATGGTAAAGGACGATAATCACAGAACGAGAGGACTGTATTATAATAATATTGAGATTCCGATTGATACCAGAAGCGAGGGTTTCCATCTGATTACAAGAATTCAGGATGAGACACACCGATTTGCTATTGAGTATCACAGAAGCTTAAGGGGAAAGGCACAGACGCATTCCATACTGGATGATATCCCGGGAGTCGGCGAGAGCAGAAGACGTGCACTGATGAAGCACTACGCTTCCCTAGATGCGCTGAAGGAGGCGACAGTGGAAGAGCTGGCGGCACTTCCTTCTATGAATAAGGGAGCAGCGCAGGCCGTATATGATTTTTTTCATCGTTGAAGTTGGGAAGGCGATGTGTTAAACTAGTAGGAGATATGCCATCACGAAGAATAAAGGAGAACTAGCATGTATACCGTTGAATTGACAAAGCTTGTGGAAAAGATGAATTTAAAGAACTGTACACCGGAGATTGATATTTCCGAAATGGTGCTGACACAGCCGGAGGTAAACCGTCCTGCACTTCAGCTGGCAGGTTTCTTTGATTACTTTAGTTATGACCGTCTTCAGATTATCGGTAATGTTGAGTATGCATACATGGAAAAGATGGAGGCTGATCACGGAAAGAACATTATGCAAAAGCTCATGAGCTTTAAGCTTCCGGGTATTGTGTTCTGTAGAAATCTTCCGGTAAATGAGGAAATTTTAAAGATTGCAGTTGAGAATAATGTACCGGTTTTCCAGTCGGAAAAGTCCACAACAGATTTTGAGGGTGAAGTTATCCGCTGGTTAAAGGTAGAGCTGGCTCCGCGTATTTCGATTCATGGTGTATTGGTTGACGTGTATGGCGAAGGTATTTTGATTACCGGTGAAAGCGGTATCGGTAAGAGTGAAACGGCGCTGGAGCTCATTAAGAGAGGGCACCGTCTGGTATCCGATGATGTGGTAGAGATTAAGAAGGTAAGTGATGTAACATTAATCGGTTCGGCGCCGGATATGACCAGACATTTTATTGAGCTTCGCGGAATAGGTATTATCAATGTAAAGAACCTGTTTGGTGTAGAAAGTGTAAAGAACACACAGCAGATTGACCTGGTAATCCGTCTGGAAGAGTGGAACCGAGACAGAGAGTATGACCGTATGGGTCTGGAAGACCAGTATACGGAATTCCTTGGCAATAAGGTGGCATGTCATACGATTCCGATTCGTCCGGGCCGTAACCTTGCTCTCATTTGTGAGGCAGCTGCGGTTAACTTCCGTCAGAAAAAGATGGGATATAATGCGGCACAGGAATTGTACGAAAGAGTGACAAACAATCTGATGAAGAATCAGGGAAAATAAACAAAGAGGGAGAGGGAATTATGTACGTATTTGGTATTGATATCGGAGGAACTACAGTAAAGTGTGGTTTGTTTAATACAGAAGGAACCGTTCTTGATAAATGGGAAATTAAAACGAATACAGCAAACGGCGGTGAGGCTGTGCCGGGGGATATTGCCGCAGCGGTTTTTGCCAAGATGGAAGAAAAGCAGATTGAAAAATCGGAAGTGCTTGGCATGGGTGTTGGTGTACCCGGTCCGGTGACCGCAGACGGAACTGTTCACACTTGTCCGAATCTTGGCTGGGGTGTGATGAATGTCAGTGAGACCATGCAGAACATTCTCGGTTTTCCTGTGGCAGCAGGAAACGATGCCAATGTTGCGGCACTTGGCGAGATGTGGCAGGGTGGCGGAAAAGGCTATCAGGATGTGGTTATGGTTACACTCGGAACCGGTGTTGGCGGAGGAATCATTCTGGATGGAAAAATCCGTGCAGGAATCTGTGGCGCGGCAGGTGAACTGGGACATATGATTGTTAATCCGGCAGAGACCGCAAAATGCGGCTGTGGCGGGCACGGTCATTTGGAACAGTATGCTTCTGCAACGGGCATTGTGCGGCTTGCAAAGAAGGCGCTTTCTGAAAAGGAGATACCTTCGGCACTCCGTGAGTTGACAGAGATACAGGCAAAGGATGTGTTTGACGCGGCTAAGGCCGGTGATGCGTTTGCGCTTGAGTTAGTAGATGAGGTGTGTGGTATTTTAGCGGGAGCGCTTACCCACGTGGCCTGCACGGTAGACCCACAGGTATTTGTTATTGGTGGCGGTGTATCCAAAGCAGGTGATATTTTAACAAAGACATTGGAAAAGCATTATAATCAGAATTTGCTCGGGGCACTGTATCACAAGGATTTCCGTCTGGCAACGCTTGGAAACGATGCCGGCATTTACGGTGCGGCAAAGATGATTTTAGATCAGGCGGCTGCAGGGGAATAGGGGGGTTGGCAGTACAACAGGAGGTTTTTATGGGGAATACTAATATAAACGAATTTTCCGTCAGACTCCGGGAGGTTATGAAAGAAGGACGCCTGCTTGAGGCAGAGCCTATGGCGAAGCATACAACATTCCGTGTAGGCGGCCCGGCAGATTGGTTTGCTTACATAGAGAATGTGGAAATGCTGCAGAAGGTGATTGCACTCTGTAAGCAGTATGAGATGCCGTATTACATTATCGGAAACGGCAGTAATGTGCTTGTTTCGGATGGCGGAATACGTGGTGTTGTTTTGCGGCTTTCGGGAGAATTTGACGAAGTAATCTTAAATGAAAGTGTGCCGGAGGGTATCTGCCGTATCACGGCAGGTGCAGGTGCCATGCTTTCAAGACTTGCCATGGCAGCAGGAAAAAAAGGTTTTACCGGCTTGGAATTTGCCGGTGGAATCCCGGGAACGGTTGGGGGTGCAGTCCTTATGAATGCCGGAGCGTACGGCGGTGAAATCAAGGATACCCTTTGGGCGGTCGATGTACTGGCAGAAGATGGTACAATTAAGCGTTTATCAAGAGACGAGCTTAAGCTTTCTTACCGTCACAGTATATTGATGGAAACCGGTGGTATTGTGTTAAAGGCATATTTTACACTGACGATTCGTCCAAAGATTCAGATTTTTGCAACGATGGAGTCCTATAAAAAGGCGCGTCAGGAAAAGCAACCGCTGGAATTCCCAAGCGCGGGAAGCACCTTTAAGCGTCCGGTCGGTTACTTTGCCGGAAAGCTGATTCAGGATGCAGGTCTGATGGGATGCAGAATCGGTGGTGCCGAGGTCAGCAAAAAGCATGCAGGATTTGTGATTAACGCAGGCAATGCTACCGCGGCAGATGTCTGTGAACTCATTGAACATATTAAGAAAACGGTAAAGGAACAGTCCGGTGTGACATTAGAACCGGAGGTTCGTTTTTTGGGAGACTTTAAATAAAGCGTTCTTGGGCGGAGGAAGAAAATGAGAGTAGTCATAGTGACAGGAATGTCCGGTGCCGGAAAATCTTCTGCACTTAAAATGTTAGAGGATGCGGGTTATTTTTGTGTGGATAATCTGCCGGTTCCGTTACTTTCTAAATTTACGGCACTGATTTTTCATGAAAATACAGAATATGACAGGATTGCTCTTGGCGTGGATATCCGGAGTGGACAGGCACTGTCTGAACTGGAACCGATGTTAAAGGAACTGCGGAGGCAGAACCGGAACGTGGAAGTGCTCTATCTGGATGCTTCGGATGAGGTGCTGATAAAGCGCTACAAAGAGACCAGGCGGAGTCATCCTCTGGCAGGCATGGGAAGAGTCGAAGCCGGTATTGCCAAGGAACGTGAAAAGACGGATTTTTTAAAGAAAAATGCAGATTATATTTTAGACACCAGTCAGCTCTTAACACGTGAACTGAAGGTGCAGATTGATAAAATTTTTGTGGAGAATGAAAATTTCCGTAATTTCATGATTACGGTGTTATCGTTTGGTTTCAAATACGGGATTCCGTCGGATGCAGACCTGGTATTTGACGTGCGCTTTCTTGCAAATCCTTACTATGTGCCGGAGTTAAAGCACAAGACAGGAAACGAAAAGGAAGTGCAGGATTACGTGATGCAGACGGATGCTGCGCACGTGTTTTTGGACAAATTGGAAGATATGCTGAAGTTCCTGATTCCAAATTATATTAGCGAAGGAAAGAACCGGTTGGTGATTGCCATCGGGTGCACCGGCGGAAAACACCGCTCCGTGACACTGGCAAATGCAATAACAAAGCGTCTGGGAAATCTGGAATATGGAATCAAAGTGGAACACAGAGATATAGGAAAGGATGCGGCAAATGTCATTCTCGGGAGAGGTAAAGAAGGAGCTGTGTGAGCAGATTTCCCCTGCAAGGCACTGTCAGATTGCAGAAATTTCCGCAATCATTACGTTTTGCGGAAAAATTATGGTTGACAAAGATGGGACGCTTATCTTAAAATTGCAAACGGAAAGCACTGTCCTGACAAAGAAGATTTTTAAGATGTTAAAGGATTTGTTTGGATTCAGTGCAGAATTGACAACAAAGCCCCTTTCGGCAAAGAAGAACCTGTATGAGCTGGTGATGTCGGAGGGAGAGACACGACATATTTTGACGGCCTGCAAACTGACTGTCGCAGGCGACGATGAAAAGAACGGAAAGGTTTTGCTGGCAGAACCGGTAGTGGCTACCAGAAGCTGCTGTAAGAGAAGCTTTATCCGGGGCGCATTTTTAGCGGCAGGGTCAGTTTCCAATCCACAAAAGAGTTATCATTACGAAATTGTGGTGAGCCGGGAACAAAACGGAGAACTGCTCTGTGAGATGATGCGTTCATTTTCTGTTGATGCGAAAATGATTGCAAGAAAGTATCATTATGTGGTATATGTTAAAGAGGGTTCGCAGATTGTGGATTTATTGAATGTCATGGAAGCACACAAGGCATTGATGGAGTTTGAAAATGTGCGTATTCTGAAAGAAATGAGAAATACCATAAATCGCAAGGTAAACTGTGAAGCGGCCAATATCAACAAAACGGTAAGGGCTGCCTCAAGGCAGGTGGAAGATATCCTTTATCTTAAGGATACCATTGGGCTTGCTACTCTGGCGGAAGGGCTGGAGGAAATTGCATTGCTCAGAATGGAATATCCGGAGGCAACACTGCAGGAATTAGGACAGATGTTGCATCCGCCGGTCGGGAAGTCCGGGGTCAATCACAGACTGAAAAAGTTGAGTAGCATCGCAGAGGAAACGAGACTGCGATTACAGCAGTAATAGGAGGAAAATCCTCTGCCCGCGGATCGGGCGGGCATTTTCCCACGGAAAACAAGGAGGATTAGAATGGTAACAAGAGAAATTGTAATTGGAGATCACTCCAAGGCAGACGCAAGTCCTGCGGCAATGTTAGTGCAGCTTGCAAGTAAATTTGACAGCAGCATTCATGTGGACCAGGCGGAAAAGCGTACCAATGCAAAGAGTATCATGGGTGTTATGATTCTTAGGTTTGCAGAAGGTGAAAAAGTAACAGTGACAGCAGAAGGAACGGATGAAGAGGCTGCACTTGCAGAAATTCAGAAGTTTTTAGAAGCATAAAAACGGTTGCAAATGTCCCGGGGTCCAAGTGTGGTCCCCGGTTTTTTGATTTTTGTAGGGTTTATCTTGGATGTAAGAGAAAGGAACAGGGAACGATGAAGTTTACTCATCTGCATGTGCATACGGAATATAGTCTGTTGGACGGTTCGGCAAAAATTAAAGAGATTGTTGCAAGAGCAAAGGAACTTGGTATGGATAGCCTTGCCATTACTGACCATGGTGTCATGTATGGCGTGATTGATTTTTATCGTGCCTGCAAAAAAGAGGGAATCCGTCCGGTTATCGGATGTGAGGTTTATGTGGCACCGGGGTCGCGCTTTGTAAAGGAAGGTGGGGTATCGGAGGAAAGATATTATCATCTTGTTTTGCTTGCTGAGAATGACACGGGATATTCTAATCTGATGAAAATCGTTTCTAAAGGCTTTACAGAAGGCTATTACTATAAACCACGTGTGGATTATGAGGTTCTTTCGCAGTATTCGGAAGGAATTATTGCGCTTTCTGCCTGTCTTGCAGGTGAGGTGGCAACTAATTTAAAGCGAGGCTTTTATGAAGAAGGAAAGGCTGCGGCACTGCGCATGCAGGAGATTTTTGGAAAGGGAAATTTCTTTCTGGAGTTGCAGGACCATGGCATTCCGGAACAAAGAACGGTAAATACAGCACTGCTTCGTATGCATCAGGAGACCGGAATTGACCTGGTGGCTACCAACGACGTGCATTATATATATGATACTGACGTGGAAGCGCATGATATTCTTTTGTGTATCCAGACGCAGAAGAAGGTAACGGATGAGGACCGTATGCGCTATGACGGCGGACAGTATTATTTGAAGTCTCCGGAAGAGATGGAGGCTTTGTTCCCATACGCAAAGGAAGCGCTTGAGAATACGCATAAGATTGCAGAGCGTTGTAACGTGGAAATCGTCTTTGGGCAGTATAAGCTGCCAAAGTACGAGGTGCCGGAAGGATATGACGCATGGACGTATTTACAGGCACTTTGTGCGGAAGGAATGAAGAAACGGTATCCTGTCGTGACACCTGAGTTACAGGAGCGGCTTGATTATGAATTGAATGTGATCCATACAATGGGATTTGACGATTACTATCTGATTGTATGGGATTTTATAAAGTATGCAAAGGATCATGACATTATGGTTGGTCCGGGCCGAGGCAGCGGTGCGGCGAGTATTGCGGCGTATGCGCTCGGAATTACAGATATTGACCCAATCCGTTACCAGCTTCTGTTTGAGCGTTTCTTAAATCCGGAGCGAGTTTCCATGCCGGACTTTGATATTGATTTCTGCTTTGAGCGCAGACAGGAAGTTATTGATTATGTGGTGCGTAAGTATGGTAAGGAAAGAGTGGTACAGATTGTAACCTTCGGTACAATGGCGGCGCGTGGTGTGATCCGTGACGTGGGGCGTGCACTTGACTATCCGTATGCACTTTGCGACCAGGTGGCAAAGCTGATTCCGACCGAGCTTGGTATTACGATTGAAAAGGCATTAAAGAGCAGTCCGGAATTCCGGGGGCTGTATGAAAGTGATGAAAAGATAAAGTATCTGATTGATATGTCAAAGCGTCTGGAGGGATTGCCAAGACATACCTCCATCCATGCGGCGGGCGTAGTTATTGCGAACGCTCCGGCGGATGAATATGTGCCGCTTTCCCGTGGCGCAGATGAAGCGATTACGACACAGTTTACGATGACCACTCTCGAAGAGCTGGGGCTTCTTAAGATGGACTTTTTAGGACTGCGTACGTTGACCGTAATTCAGGATGCGCAGAAGTTAGTGAATAGAAATCGTCCGGAGAGCGAATGGCTTGACATGGACAAGGTAGATTACGACGACCCGAATATTTATGAGATGATCAGCAGCGGAAAATCCGATGGTGTGTTCCAGCTCGAAAGTACCGGTATGAAAAACTTCATGAAGGAGTTAAAGCCGGAAAACTTAGAAGACGTCATTGCGGGTATTTCTTTGTACCGTCCGGGTCCGATGGACTTTATTCCAAAGTATATTAAGGGTAAGCAGAATCCGGAGAGCATCGTGTATGATTGTCCGGAGCTGATTCCGATTTTAAAGACGACACACGGCTGTATCGTATATCAGGAGCAGGTGATGCAAATTGTACGTGAGCTTGCAGGCTACAGCTATGGGCGGAGTGACCTCGTGCGCCGTGCGATGGCAAAGAAAAAAGCGGATGTCATGGCAAAGGAACGCAAGAATTTCGTATACGGAAACCAGGAAGAGGGCGTTAAAGGTTGTATTGCGAATGGGATTTCTGAAGAAGTCGGCAATAAAATCTTCGATGAAATGACGGATTTTGCAAAGTATGCGTTCAATAAGGCTCATGCGGCATGCTATGCGGTGGTTTCCTACCGTACGGCATATTTGAAATATTATCATCCGGTAGAGTTTATGGCAGCGCTTATGACATCTGTCATGGATCACACGGGAAAGGTAACGGAGTACATTTATTCCTGCCGTCAGATGGGCATTGAAATTCTTCCTCCGGATGTCAATGAGGGAGAAATGGGATTCTCCGTTTCCGGCAACCAGATTCGTTATGGTTTGTCTGCGATTAAGGGTGTCGGAAAGCCTGTCATTGAAGCACTGGTGGCAGAAAGAGAAGAAAACGGCAGGTTCACGGGCCTTAAGGACTTCGTGGAGCGCTTATCCGGCAAGGAAGTCAACAAGCGTACCGTAGAAAGCTTTATCAAGGCGGGTGCATTTGGTCCCGAGTTTGGTACCAGAAAGCAGCTGATGCAGGTGTATGTCGGTGTTATGGACGGCGTTGCCCAGGAGAGAAAGAAGGGGCTTACCGGTCAGATGTCGCTGTTTGACTTTGCAGAGGAAGAGGATCGTCAGGAATTTGAAGTACGTCTTCCAAATGTGGGTGAATATACAAAGGAAGAACTGCTCGGCTTTGAAAAAGAAGTGCTTGGTGTGTATGTCAGCGGGCATCCTCTGGAAAATTATATGGCGATACTGCGCAAAAATACAACCACGGATACGCTTGCCTTCCAGTTAGACGAAGAGACAAACGAAGTCAAGGTTACGGACGGAGAAACTGTGGTGCTTGGTGGTTTGATTGCCGGCATTACAAGAAAGACTACGAAAAATAATACAACCATGGCGTTTTTGACGTTAGAGGATATCTTTGGAACGGTGGAAGTGATTCTGTTCCCAAGAGACTATGAAAAGTACCGTACCTTGCTGGTAGAGGATGCAAAGGTGCTGATTAAGGGACGTGTTTCTGCGGAAGAAGATAAGGATGCAAAGCTAATCTGTACGGAGATTACAGCGCTTTCTGAGCTTCCGAGAGAACTTTGGGTGCGCTTTGCCAATAAGGAGGCGTTTTTTGCCAAGGAGGAGGAATTGTACGACCTGCTTGCGGAAAGTGACGGCAAACAGGAGGTAGTGATTTACCTGGAAGAAGAAAAGGCAATCAAGCGCTTGCCGAAAAACCGTAACGTGGAAATTACAGAAGGGCTGATTGAGACGCTGAAAAAGGTATTTGGCGAAGAGCAGATTAAGGTTGTAGACAAAAAAAGATAGTATTGCTATTGAAAAAGTGGGATAAATGCTTTAAAATAGAGAGAAGAGGATTGTGGTTAATTTAACAAATGATACAGATTGAAATAGATGGAGGTAAAAAGAGTGGCTAGAAAGGTTACAAAGGTAAATAAAGTTGAGACCATCGGCGTATTGACCAGTGGTGGCGATGCACCGGGCATGAACGCTGCCATCCGTGCGATTGTTCGTACAGCTTTGGCAAACGGCTTAAGGGTAAAGGGAATCCGCAGAGGATATTCGGGCCTTCTGGATGAGGATATTTTTGATATGGATGCAACGAGCGTATCCGATATCATCCAGCGTGGCGGCACCGCACTTTACACCGCACGTTGTCCGGAGTTCATGACAGCAGAAGGTCAGGATAAGGGTGCTTATGTTTGTAAGAAGCATGGTATTGACAGCATCATCGTAATTGGTGGTGACGGTTCCTTTAACGGTGCCAGAAAGTTATACCAGAGAGGCATTAACACCATTGGTGTTCCGGCAACGATTGACCTTGATATTGCGTGTACCGAATATACCATCGGTTTTGACACCGCAGTAAATACCGCGATGGAAGCGATTGATAAGGTACGTGATACCTCCACTTCCCACGAGCGCTGCAGTATCATTGAGGTAATGGGCAGACATGCCGGTTACATTGCTCTTTGGTGCGGTATTGCCAACGGTGCGGAAAGCATTCTGCTTCCGGAACTGTATGATAATGACGAAGAGGCAATTATCAAGAATATCATTGAAAGAAAGCGTGTTGGTAAGAAGCATCATATCATTATCAATGCAGAAGGTGTCGGTGATTCCAACGGCATGGCAAAGAGAATTGAGGCAGCAACCGGTGTTGAAACCAGAGCGACGATTATCGGTCACATCCAGCGTGGCGGCAGCCCAACAGCAAAGGACCGTGTATATGCATCTGCGATGGGTGCAAAAGCGGTAGAGCTTCTCTGTGAAGGTAAGAGCAACAGAGTGGTTGCTTATAAGCATGGTGAGTTTATTGACTATGATATCATGGAAGCACTGGCAATGAAGAAGATGCCGGATGAATTCCTTGTAAATATGGCAAAGAAGCTTTCCAGATAACGAGTTGCAAACGCATGTAAAAAATTAAATAAACTGTCTGATAAGCCATCCAAACTTTGTTTGGGTGGCTTTCAAATAAGCAGTCCGCGACAGAAAGAAACGGTGTCTGTGACTGCGGAAAAGCGAGGAGTTATGGACAAAAGAAAATTTAAGAAGTTTTTATCTTATTATCGTCCGTATCTGAAGCTGTTTGCAGCAGATATGGTATGTGCCTTCGGTGCAGCAGGGATTTCGCTGATTTATCCGTTAATTGTGCGCTACATTACAAATGACATTCTGGTAAATTATGAGATTACGGAAGCGGTTTCGGTTATTATTAAGCTTGCGCTTGCAATGGTGGGGCTTGCAATTCTCGAATTGTTCTGCAACTATTTTATTTCCTACCAGGGACATGTCATGGGGGCAAAAATGGAATATGATATGCGAAATGATATTTTCAATCATTTCCAGAAGCTTTCCTTTAACTTTTATGACAACCAGAAGACCGGGCAGCTGATGTCACGTATTACAAACGATTTGTTTGAAATCACAGAGCTGTGTCACCATGGTCCGGAGGACATCATTATTTCGATTATCAAGTTTGTTGGCGCGTTTATTATCCTGATTGGAATTAATGTGCCGCTTACACTCCTGCTGTTCATTTTCCTTCCGGTGATGTTTTTCTTTGCCTGGAAAATGAAGACACGGATGAATGTGGCATTTAAGGCAAACCGTCAGAGGATTTCTGAAATCAATGCACAGATTGAAGACAATTTGTCCGGTATCCGTGTGGTAAAATCGTTTGCCAACGAGGATATCGAAGTGGATAAGTTTAAGGAAGGAAACGGCCGTTTTGTGGCAAGCAAGAAGCTTTCCTATAAAGAAATGGGCACGTTTCATTCGGGGCTTGGTCTGTTTACCAGTCTGATTAATGTGGGTGTCATCGTAGGCGGTAGCCTGATGATTGCAAAGGGTGTCATTAAGTTAAGTGATTTGCTGACCTTTTTATTATATGTAAATAATGTAGTGGAGCCGGTTCGTAAGTTGATTAACTTTACGGAGCAATTCCAGAACGGTATCACCGGTTTTGAGCGTTTCATGGAAATCATGGACACAGAACCGGATATTCAGGATGAAAAGGATGCCATAGTGTTAAAGGATGTCAAGGGCGATATCTCCTTTACGGATGTGGCGTTCCGGTATGAGGGTACGTTATCCCCGGTGTTCTGTAACATTGATTTGGAAGTGAAGGCCGGCGATTACATGGCTCTCGTTGGCTCGTCCGGTGTAGGAAAAACAACACTTTGCAGTCTGATTCCGAGATTTTATGACGTGACGAACGGAACAATAAAGATTGATGGTAAGGACATCCGTAAAGTGACAATGCGTTCGCTTCGCAACAGCATCGGCATTGTGCAGCAGGATGTATACTTATTTGCAGGCTCGGTAGCGGATAATATCCGTTACGGAAAGCCGGATGCCACGATGGAAGAAATCGTGGAGGCAGCAAAGAATGCAAACGCGCATGATTTCATCATGGAGCTTCCGGACGGATATGATACTTATATCGGACAGCGTGGCATCAAATTATCGGGCGGACAGAAGCAGAGACTCAGTATTGCGAGGGTCTTCCTTAAGAATCCGCCGATTCTGATTTTTGATGAGGCAACATCGGCACTCGACAACGAAAGCGAAAAGGTGGTGCAGGAGTCGCTTGAGAAGCTGGCAAAGAACCGTACGACTTTTGTAATTGCACACAGGCTTTCTACCATCAAGAATGCAAAGAACATATTGGTACTTGGCGAGGATGGCATCAAGGAGCGCGGTACACACGAGGAATTGCTGGCCAAAGGCGGTGTGTATGCGGGACTCTACACGATGACTTATGCGAGGTAGTAAACGAAGGGATTGCAGCCCGCAGTCCCTTTTTTCTTCCCACGCGATTCCCTTTTCTGACTCAGCCGAAACATAAGCGGACTTCCCGAACCCATCCTTTTTTACGGCAGTCATAAACAGAAGCCCCGGCCCGAAACTCGGCGGTCGGGAGGGAAATATTTAAGAGAATAAGGATATCACGAAAAGCGTCCGTAGGACGCGATTTTAGAAAATGCGGTAGAGGCCTCTGGAAAACGAGTTTTCCGAGGGCCTCCATCGCATTTTCCTAAAGGTGTTTTGCACTTTTTTCGTGATATCCTTATTTGTTTTTCATCTTTCTCCCTCCCGCCTCAGACAGTCGGCTCCGGGGCTTCTATTCTTGCCTTTCAAAAAAGCCTGTGTCCGGAGTCGGCATATGTTTCGCTGAATGTCAGGAAAAGGGAAAGCGCGTGGAAAGAAGAGGACTGCGATAGCTGCAATCCCGCGGAGACTACCGAGCCCACCCTCACAGGCATGTTGCGAAGCAATATGCCTGTGACTATGTTGCACGAAAAAAGGACATACTGCGGTGCAATATGTCCTGAAGTGACTTTTTATAAGCCTATGTATTCGGAGTAGGCCTTGTACATGATGTCTAAACGGCCGTCGGTCAGGAGATAGTGAAGCTTGTCCTGAAGGGCCGGTGTGTTTAGGATGAGGTCAATCAGTACCGGATTGTAGCGGGTACCTTTTTCGGCAGACAATTCTTCAAGAACCTGAGGAAGTGTCTTGGCGGTGCGATAGTTTCTGCCAAGGTGGTCTGTGGCTGCATCAATACAGTCACAGATAGTAATCAGGTCGATGATAATGCGGTAAGGGGAGGCGGTGTTGTCAAATTCCTCCGGATAACCGCCATTGCCGTTATAGAATTTATGATGACCAAGGATAATGTCATGGTACTGGGTCAAATATGGGTCCTGCTGAATCATGTTGGCACCGTAGGTCGGATGATTGCGGATTGCCTGAAATTCGATGTCACGCAACCGGCGTCCCTGCGTGTTGACAATGTCGGTGATACGCGTCTTGCCGATGTCATGTAAGAGCGCACACTGACGGATGAACTTAATCAGGTCATCATTTGGGAGCATCGGGATTTCGGAGAAGAGCTCCGGCTGTTGCAAAAGAATTTCCTTGGAAAGCTCTACCGCAAGGTGTTCCACCATAACCGAGTGAAGGTAAGTTGGGAGCTGTCTGCGGATGAGAAGCTGGAACAGCCATTCTTCCTTCTGCGCAGGTGCATCAATATATTTCATGACGCGGAAACACCAGTCAGCCAGAGTTTCGTTTACAAACGGTGAAGAATATTTGCTCAGGCGGTAATACCAGGTGTCCTGTGTCAGTTTTTGCAATTCTTTCATAATTTTTTTGACCTTTTTCTTTGATTTGCTGTGGTGCAGCCACTCCTCCAATGTAAGAGGTGCATTAATCAGAAAGTAAAGGTCCGCATCCGAAAGGTCGTTAAGATTACATAACGGGAATTTTTTACTGCTGTAATCATAGAACTCGTCTATGATGGAGTCAAAATCCCGGAGACCCTTCAGAACAAGAGAGTGAAGATAGGCAGAATATACTTCACTGTTTATTTCAAGAGCTGTGTCGGCAATCGTAAGCTCCTTTTGGTAGGCGGCTTCTGCCTCGCGGCAGAAGGCTTCGATGGTTTCTGTGCTGCTGTTATCAATGTACTCGCTGACAATCAGCCACTCCTTGCGAATACGCTCAATAACGCGTATTGTCCTCGCGTTTTCGCCATCCGTTGCCTGTACTTCATGGGTGTTCCAAAAGTCCATGGCTTCCCTAAAGTAGCGGTAAGAGGTATCGGCGTCAATTGCCTGGTTGGCAAGGGAAATGACACAGATGTTGTAATAAGCATTCCAGATTCTTCTGCGACTGTCTTCATTGAGCTCTGCATAGCGGGAGCGCAGCGCAATGATTTTGTGATTGTATTCGTCCGCCGGTTTTTTAATACCAAGGCTGCGGTTTTGCACTTCACTTTCTTCGTAGTATGCAGCACTGTATAAAAAGGTTAGTCGCTTTAAATTGTCCTTTTCCAGATAAAAATCAATCAACTTTGCAATCATCGGAAGGAGAAGCTGGCTATCATCATAACCATCCCAATACATCTGATATACTTCCCGATACACGATATCGGCAGAATCATCGGTAAATGGCTTGCTAAGTAACTTCTCCATTTCATCCAGAAGACGAATGTTTTCTGCATGGATTTTCTGCACTTGTTCTGCACGGTGTTCAAGACAGGTAAGCCAGGCTTCCTTTGTCTGTGGAACCAGAATGGAATCATTGTAGTTCTGTTGGGAATCCATATTTGCTTTATATTGTTTAATTAATTGACGAATCTGCTCCATAAGTTATTCATTCAACTCCCTCTCGGAACATTATATCATAGGACAGGACGTTAGTCTAACTTTTTTGTGCCGGCGGCATAATTATTTACAAAGGTCCGCCGGGGAGAAAATACAGATAAGCGGAGGAATGCAGATATGGCGTTTTGGAGAAAACTGTGGTATGATGATAGAGGTATTCGCATGAATATTAAATAGGGATACAGTCTTAATATAAGGAGAGAAATGATGAAGAAGCATAAGGGTTTAAAAATTTTTGGAATAATTATTGGTATGATTGCTTTGTTTTTTGTGGTGATTAATGTGATTCCGCCAAAGAAAAATGTGGCGAACAATCCGTTTGTGGTGGGGGAAGGAGAACTTCCGATGATTGCGGCACACAGAGGCGGTGGTGATAACAACCCGGAAAACACGATGCTTGCATTCCGCGAGGCGGTAAATACCATCGGTGTAGATATCATTGAGAGTGATTTGTATCTGACAAAGGACGGATATCTGGTTTACAATCATGATTCTTATATTGATGAGACCTGTAATGTGAACGGGGATTTGACCTTGGAGGAGGTTGAGGAACTTTGTGCCACCAAGGCAAACCGCCACTACATAAAGGACATGACGCTGGAGGAACTTTCGCAGTACAACTTTGGTTACTATTTTGAGGATGAAAACGGTGAGCGGATTTATAAGGATGCGACGGATTTAGAGGAAATGGGGCTTCAGATTGCAACGGTAGATAAGCTGTTTGAGGAGTTCTATGAGAGCCATCCGGAGTTATTGTTTATTGTGGAAATTAAGAACAGCGGAGAGCTTGGGTATGAAGCATGCCGCATTTTAAATGAAACATTGAACCGGTATCCGGGCTACCGCGACCAGATTGTCGTGGGTACCTTCCATGATGAAATCGAGGCAGAATTAAAGGAAAAGTATTCGGATTTGTTACGTGGTGCGCCGACCGGTACAGCGGCAAAGTTTATTATTACGCAGTTCCTTGGTGTGAACCTGTTTGATAACAGTGATTTTGCGTGCCTACAGATTCCGACCAGCTATGACCTGGGAATTGAGCTGACACTGGACAAGAAGACCATCATCCGCAGGGCCCACAGAAGAAATGTGGCAGTGCAGTACTGGACCATCAACGACCCGGACGAAATGCGCGAACTGATTGAGCTTGGCTGTGACTGTATTATGACGGATAATCCAAAGTTACTAAAGAGCGTGTTGGAGGAGTATAAGTAAGGATGTATGATTAGCATAAGAAATATGACAAGAGAAGATAAATCCGCGGTCATTGACATGATGCGTGTGTTTTATGCATCTCCTGCGGTGCTTAGTAACGGCTCGGAGGAAATTTTTGAGGCAGATGTCGAAAACTGCGTGAATGACAGTCCGTATCTGGAGGGTTATGTGTTTGAGGAAAACGGTGAGCTGCTTGGCTATGGTATGCTTGCCAAGAGTTTTTCCACGGAGTTTGGAAAGACATGTATCTGGATTGAAGATTTGTATATCCGGGTAACCTATCGCGGACAGGGACTTGGCAGCCGGTTCTTGCATTTTGTTGCGGAAAAGTATCCCCAGGCGGTGTTACGTCTTGAGGTAGAGCCGGAAAACGAACGTGCGGTAAAGGCCTATAGCAAGTGTGGGTTTAAGGAGCTGCCGTATATGGAGATGAAGAGGTAGGAATTGAAGTGGAGAAGCAGTGGACGTGGGAAGATGAGAAGCTGATGGAGGCATATGCCTGCAAAAAGAACATGGATGAGTTTAGGAGGTTGCAACGTGGAATTCACATTTCAAACGAAATATAACCAAAAGGCAATGAAGGAAATGGCAAAAGGGGTCAGAAAGACCATTCGAAAGAAAAGAAATCTGCGTTCCAGAGTTTTTGGTTTTGCTATTTGTATTCTTGGAATGGCACTGACGCTGATTCCGGGAGAGCAGGGTCTGACGGTTGATTTTAGTTCTGTTCTTACCTGGATTGCAGTGACCATCATGGGCGTGGTCTTGATTTGGGAAGATTCCATAAACGGATATCTGGCTAGAAAGCGTTTGCTTCCGGGTACCGAGTTATCCACGACAGTGTTTCACGCAGATGGTTATGAGTCTGCTTCGGAATTCGGAACGTCTGAATGGGGTTATGACAAGATTGTAGAAGTAGCAGAGACAAAGGAATACTTTGTTTTTGTGTTCAGCATCAGCCATGCACAGGTATATGACAAAGCAAGCCTTACCGGCGGTACATTAGAGGAGTTCCGTGAGTTCATTCAGAGGAAGACAGAGAAGGAAATTGCAGAGGTTTAGTACGAAAATATGCCTTGCAAATCACGTGTTTTAATGATAAACTGAATATAAGAAAAGAGCAACCGCCCATTGTGGTGGGTTGACCTATTAGGATAGAAAATCCACTCCGTCACCGGTCAAAGTTCAGGGGTGGTTTTTCTATGTATAACGATTACCTACAAAATGCAAAAACAAATGTAAGTAATGCTATAGGAAAAGACCGAAGGTCATTAAATCCATAAAATCAAAAGAAGGCTTCTGATTCTTCATAGCATCACCCCCATTCTATAAAGATGGAGCTATAAAGATGGAGGTCAACACACCCTTTGACACGATTGCTCTAAGAATATCATATCGAAAATTTGTTCGACAATCAATACCGCTGGGAAATTTCGGCATAGTGTACAAAAATGCCTTCTATTTTTGTGCAGTATTTTCGGAATGATTAAACTATGAGTTTGTCTGTGAAGATGAACTCTTTTTTTATGTGTAAAAACGTGATATACTTCATACAATCGGATTCGGGATAAGATGAGAAGCTGATGGAGGCATATACCTGCAAAAAGAACATGGATGAGTTTAGGAGAACAAAGAATGAGTGACAGAAAATATTACGAGGCCTACGATGAGCGTTACAAGACGGCGCACGAGGCAGGCATCCGCTGGTTTGGCGATGCTGCTTCGCCGATTGTTTCGGAAATGATTTCAAAGTATCAGGTGACGAAAGATAGTAAGATTCTTGAGCTTGGCTGCGGGGAAGGAAGAGATGCGCAGGCGTTGCTTGGGCAGGGCTATTCGGTTTTGGCAACGGACATTTCTCCCGAAGTGATTGCGTATTGCAAAAAATTGATGCCGAATTACGCAGACAGTTTTCAGGTGCTTGACTGTGTAAAGGACTCGCTGACAGATAAATTTGATTTCATTTATGCGGTGGCGGTAGTGCATATGCTCGTTCTTGATGAGGACAGAGATGCATTCTACCATTTTGTGAACCGACATTTGGCATCTGACGGCATTGCGCTCATTTGCACAATGGGAGACGGCAATACAGAAATGCAGAGTGACATCAAGACGGCATTTGATTTACAGAAAAGAGAACATGAGGGAAAAGAGATTGCCGTTGCTGGAACATCGTGTCGCATGGTAACGGATGCAACGTTTCAAGAGGAATTGATGCGGAATGGTTTTAGGGTTCTCGAGTATGGACAGAACTGCATTCCGGGGCAATTTTCTGAGATGATGTATGCGGTGGTGAAGAGAGAGCGGTTGTGAGAGGAGACAAGAAAATGGAACTTGAGAATTTAAAATTGTCAGATATTCAGCCGTCCCAATTTTATGTATCTGCAAAGAAAATAGAAGAGATTAAAAAATGGTTTTGTCCGACGGATTTATCAAATTTTGAACCGATTCCAATTAAAATATTAGATGGAATTCCGGTAATGCTTGATGGGCATACCAGAGCGGTGGTGGCGATTCAGGCAGGGTTAACAAAGGTTCCGCTTGTATGGGAGACGGAAGAATGGAGCTGGGAAATGTACTGTAGATGTGTACAGGCGTGCAAAGAAAAAAATATTGTTTCGCCGTATGACTTGGTGGATTGTATTATCAGCGAAGAGGAATATAAAGTGAAATGGAACGGCTGGTGTGATGAAATGCAGGCAGAGGTAAATGGAGAAATTGTACATATTAAGGAAGTGGAATTGGAAGACAACGTTCTCTCTGAATTGATTTCTTTTTCCGAAGCGTGGGAGGTTGAGAATTCCTGCCATGGATATCGGAAGAATGAGCTGGAGGATATCAGGGGAAACCGGGTGTTTCTTGCGGTGAACGAAATAGAGACTGTCGGATATTTATTCGGGCATAAGGAAATCACAGAGAACGGAAATTCCATTCACCAAAAGGGAGAAGCTTTTTTTGAGCTTGAAGAGATTTACGTAAAGCCGGAATACCGGGGACGTGGCATTGGAAAACAGCTGTTTCAGTATGCGGAGGAACAGTTAAAGGGTGAAGTTCCGATGATTCTTCTCAGTACGGCGACGAAGAATTATAAAGCCATCCTTCATTTTTATGTTGAGGAACTTGATATGGAGTTTTGGAATGCCAGATTGTTTAAAAGAATGCTTAAATGAATTTGACGGAAGCTTACCAGGTTGACAAATTTCAAAAATATGGTACAATGAAATCGAACAAAGATTCGATTTCAAGAAGGGGATTCAGGAATGACATCTTCCTTCAGATGATATGGAGGGTATCATGGGAGAAATTATCAGAATGAATTTAAATGACCGGTTTGCCAATGACTGTGCGTATTCCGAGGTTGTTGCGGCTGGTGACTGGGTGTTTTTAAGCTTTTGTGTGGATAATGTCGGAGAGAGTGTAGAAGAGCAGGTGCATGGTGCTCTGAATAACATGGAGGCACGTCTTGCGCTTGTCGGACTTACGTTAGAGTCTGTGGTGAAGGTGGATGTGCTGATGAGAGATCCATGGAATATTCCGCAGATGGAAAAGGTATTTGCAGAGCGGTTTAAGGGAAAATACCCTGCGAGAAAGACCATCGCCACAGAGTTTGCGCACAAGGGTGGCGAACAGGGATTGCAGATTCAGATTGATGCGATAGCATATAGGGGGAAATGAGGATGACACCATTTGAAAAATCCAGAAAGTTTATGTACCGCAATGCCAGACCGGTTGATTTGGCACGCTGGCAGTATCATTTTGAAAATGGGTCAAAGGAAAACGTGGTAAAGATATTGGCAGAATACCAGAACGATGACGGTGGTTTTGGTCATGGGCTGGAAGAGGATTGTCTTGAGGCAGGACTTGAGCTTATGGATATGAATGAATTCCGGCAGAAGCTGATTGCGCAGGTAAAAATAGAGCTGGATGCTTGTGCAGAGAAATGGGAGACCGACTATGTCTGTATGCCGTCGAACTTTATAAAGACAAAAGATAGCATGTTTCGTGAGGACAACACGGAACTGATTGCAAGGGAATGTGAGTTTATAAAAAAAGCACAGCTTCCGGATGGTTCTTTTGTGGTTCCGTGGGAATGGTGGACGGAGTACAAGGAGTTTGAGCTTGTAAAGAACTGGTGGAAGGCAGAGTTTTGCCTTCGGAATATGAGGTTTTTGAGGGATTTTGATAGGGTTGCGGAGTAGAGGGTTGGAGTAGAAGTTGTAGTGAAGCGGCAACATTCTGAAGAGGGGTATAGGATGGATAAGGAGATTATAACATCACAAAGTGGAAGAATGTTTGATGATATTTTGCAAATGATTAATTTGTCAAAGCAAAAAGCAGAATATCAGGTTAATAAAACAATAATTGATCTTTATTGGCAGATTGGTTCTTATGTATCAGAAAGAACAATAAAGGATGGTTGGGGAAAATCAACGGTAAAGGAACTTTCACGGTATATTTTAGATAAGAAAGGCAGATCGACAGTGGCTATTATGAGAGATTGCTCTTGTCAAATGGTAAGGCGCCATCCGAACTTACGGATAAGGAAATGAGTGGTGTTTTGCGTGATATGTACAAGTTGGAATTTTTGAATCTGCCTGAGTCATGCAGAGAAAGTGATTTACAAAAAGCAATTTTAAAAAACATGAAGAAGTTTCTTTTGGAATTTGGGAGAGATTTTTTGCTGGTTGATGAAGAATACCATGTTCAGGTCGGAAATAATGATTACTATGTGGACTTGTTGTTTTATCATAGAGAATTGCAGTGCCTTGTTGCTATTGATTTGAAGATTGATGATTTTAAGCCAGAGTACTTAGGGAAAATGGATTTTTATTTAGAGGCATTAGATCGTGATGTAAAAAAAATGCACGAAAATCCAAGTGTTGGTATGATTTTATGTAAGAATGCAGATACAGATGTGGTTGAGTACGCATTGAGCAGAAGTTTATCACAACCTATGATTGCGGAATACAAAACGAAATTAATTAATAAAGAAATCTTGCATAAAAAACTTAATGAATTATATTATATTGCCGAGGAGGGAACTCAAAACTCTCAACAGTGTTGAAAGTTTCATGTGTGTGAATAGCTAGGCGAGATGGAATAACGTATTATGGAGTTATTTTCAGAAAATAAATTTAAATTCAGGGAGAACAGAAGATATGCACGGAAAGGAAGTTGAAAAGAATCCTACGCTATACGGAATTATAACAGGACAAGGACTTCTCGTCGGTTTTATATTGTTAGAATACTTTCTGGTGGCTACAGGGATTTCACATTGCGGAATTATTGTGGACAGCTGTATCCGAATTGCAGTAGGTGTGATAGCACTTTTTTTGTTGAAACGGATATACAGAGATGGATTTTGCAGACTTTTTACGAGTCCGCCAAACAGAATTACATGGTTGTGCTGTATCCCATTTCTATTATATCTGGCTACCTACGTAGCTTATTTCCCCATGGCAGAAAGTCTGACACTGGAGTTTGCCGGTGACTTTGCGTTGGCTTGTTTACAACAGCTTGCTACAGGTTTTTTTGAGGAGGCAACTTCCAAAGGGCTTTTGATGAGCGGGATGTTAAAGAGATGGCGAATGACAGTAAAGGGAAGACTGGGAATGGTTTTTCTTTCCGGCCTGCTTTTTGGAAGCGGACATATTTTAAATTTCTTATTTGGTAATGATATTATTTCCTGTCTGTGGCAGAGTTTGTATGCAAGCGCATTTGGTGTACTTTTAGCAGCGATTTACCTGCAATCGGGGAATCTGCTGTTTTGTATGATTTTACACGCAGTATGGGATATTGTAATCCGTATTCCAAATTATTTTTGTAATAATGTCAATGGGGATTTTCTGAATGTGGCTAATGTGACACATGATATTTTGGAACTTGTCTTCTTCCCAATTGTCGCAATTTTGATCTGTGTAACATACAAAGAGGTGCAAAGAGAAGAAAACTTAATTTGTGAGGGAAATAAAAATGGATAATCTTATTATTATAGCAATCATTGCAGTACTTGCTCTAATTGGCGTGCGCTCCATGGTAAAACACTTTAAACACGAGAGTGCCTGCTGTGGCGGGGGCACCTATGTTTCTAAAAAGAAATTAAAGAAGGTCATTGCAAAGAAGAACTTTATTGTAGATGGCATGACCTGCGAAAATTGCAAGGCAAGAGTAGAAAGAACCATCAATGATATGGACGGCCTGCTTGCAAAAGTAAATCTGAAAAAGAAGGAAGTTCTTGTGTTGATGGAAAAAGAAGTACCGGACGAAGAGATAGTTGCCGCGATCGAAAAAGCAGGGTATACTATAAAGTAGTACTAATAGAATGAGGATGCGTACATAGCGAGGAGGAAAATCCGCTGCTCGCATTTTCCTTCGGAAAACAAGGAGGTTTATTATGGATTGGGAATTTTCTTTTTTGTATTTGTTACAGGAGTTACATAATCCGGTATTGGACAAGATTATGTTGTTTATTACCGCACTTGGGAATGAGGGAATTCTTTGGATTGCAATTGCAATTCTGATGTTGTTTTTTAAGAAATACAGAAAATGTGGTATCAGTATGGGTATCGCATTGATTCTGATGGAGATAACAGGGAATTTGGTAATAAAAGAAATTGTCATGAGAGACCGCCCATGCTGGATTGATCCGAGTGTGGAAATGCTTTTAAAGGTTCCGTCCAGTTATTCTTTCCCATCCGGTCATACCTTTGCGGGTTTTGCGGCAAGCGTGACTATCTTTTTGAATCATAAGAAGGAAGGAATTGCGGCGATTGCCCTTGCCGCATTGATTGCATTCAGTAGAATGTATCTGTTTGTACATTTCCCAACGGATATTTTGGGCGGTATCGTATTTGGTATCGGGATTGCGGTGCTGGTGTACTATGGTATGAAGAAAATTGTCCCGATGATTCAGGCAAAAAGAAGTACAAGTAAAAATCAGTAGGAGTTTATATGGAAATCAAAGAATATTTCAGTGAACAGAATCAGACGCATTGGCTGGAACAGATTAGAAGGAGTGATTGGAGTGCAGGAGAACTGCTTGCAGGGATGCTCCGGGACAACACCTTTTTTGACTTTGCGGGTGAAGGAGCTCGGATTTTACTTCTGACAGAAGGAGATACGCTGGTATCCTATTGTACTTTTGCTCCAATGGATGACATCAAGCCGACAGAGCTGACACCGTGGATTGGATTTGTCTATACTTATCCGGAGTTCCGTGGGCATCGTCATGTGGGAAAATTGATTGCTCATGCAGAGGAACTGGCAAGGCAGGAAGGAAAAGAGTATACCTATATTTCCACCGGGCATACAGAAGTTTATGAAAAGTATGGCTATGAATGTTATACACATCTGCCGAATCTGAGTGGAGGAGTTTCCAGAGTATACAGGAAGAAGCTTTAAAACAGAGAGTGCAAAGACGGAAAACCGAGAGGTAAATGAGAAAAAAGAACGGATTAGCGTTCTTGAATAAGAAAGATAAGGGTGCTATACTATGAGTTAGTTAAGACTAACTGCGTATATGCACCTTTTTTTGTTGTTAGAATATAATAGAGGGAAGATTTGAGAGAAATGATGGATATTATGCTTGCTTTTTTGCTTACATTGTTTGCGGGATTAAGTACCGGTATCGGTAGCTTGATTGCTTTTTTTGCGAAGAAAACGAACAGAAAATTTCTGTCGATTAGTTTGGGTTTTTCAGCGGGAGTTATGATTTATGTCTCGTTGATTGAAATATTTCAGAAGGCACAGACTTCGCTGGTAGGCGAGCTTGGAGATAAATGGGGAGCCTGGGCAACGGTGCTCGCGTTCTTTGGAGGCATCTTCTTGATTGCTTTTATTGACAGGGTAATTCCCGAAGAAGAAAATCCGCATGAGACAAAAGGGGTTTTGGCAGAAAGCTCCGCAGCAAAAATCGGAGACCCAGATTCAAAGCATCTGATGCGTATGGGAGCGTTTACCGCTCTTGCGATTGCTATTCACAATTTTCCGGAAGGTCTGGCGACATTTGTATCTGCACTGCAGGACCCAAGCATTGCCATTCCGATTGTAGTTGCGATTGCGATTCATAACGTTCCAGAGGGAATTGCAGTTTCGGTGCCGATTTATCAGGCAACGGGTTCCAGAAAAAAGGCGTTTTTGTATTCTTTTGCTTCGGGTCTTGCAGAACCGGTAGGGGCTATCATCGGCTGGCTGCTTTTATTGCCGATTATGAATGATGTGATTTATGGAGTTATTTTTGCGGCGGTCGCAGGTATCATGGTGTTTATTTCTGTGGATGAACTGCTTCCGGCAGCCCGGGAATACGGAGAGCATCACTTGTCTGTGTATGGCCTGGTGGCAGGAATGGGAGTTATGGCAGTGAGTTTGTTATTGTTTATGTAGTTTTAAGAATTTAGAACATTATATTTTGGCAGGCAATAGAGAGTGAGTGATTTAGCTTCCTATTACCTGCCGAAAGTTGTTTTTGGACGCTAAAGGCATGTTGTAATTGGATGTATAGTAATATTTTTCTTAAAAATCATACAAAATTCTTTGATTTTTTCCTGTGTCATGTCGTTTTTGCTAGCGTTTGTATGTATAGAAAATAAAACTATTTTATTAATACAAGATTTCATGAAACCTTGTATTGATATTTGTAATTTTCTCCGTATACATACAAAGTTCTGCCTTGCAGGATCTGGGCTTTCTTTTTTTGCCCGGAAACGGTATAATAAGAGAAGTTTGAATCTTGTGCTTATTTTAAAGAGCACCCGGCTGCAGGAGAATATTGGCTTCAGCACAGCTGCCGTGTGGCAAACATCGGAAAAGAAATTGCGGAAAGCGCTTAGCTAGCGTGAAAGCAACAAAATCATGCTAAAAAATGAAAAACAACCGGCGGTTGAGCGAATAAACTCCGTTTGGTTGAGAAAAAATGGTAGAAATCAACCAATAGTCCATTCATTTGGCAACCTGAAATTGTTATATTGAATACAACGTCAGTGCACGAGACGACAAAATGAAATCGGAAAAGGAGAAAACAAAGATGGAAATGACATTAGGAAAAAGAATTGCATATCTCAGAAAAGACAAAGAATTTAAGCAGGATGAATTAGCGGAGAAGCTGGGAGTCAGCCCGCAGGCAGTTAGCAAATGGGAAAACGACCAGACTTGCCCGGATATTACGTTATTGCCGGAGCTGGCAAAAATTTTAGGAGTGACAGTGGATGAACTTCTTTCCGGGAAGTCGGAACCCGCGGTTAAGATGGTACCGGAAGCGGAACGGAAGGATATCAAGGATATGATGCTGCGAGTGGTAATGGATTCAGCGCAAGGAGATAAAATGCGTGTCAATTTGCCACTGGCGTTGGTGCAGTTGGCAGTAGATGCAGGGATGTCGATTCCAGAAATATCAGGATATGAGTCGCTGAACCTTAGAAACATTGATTTAAATCAGGTGATGGATTTGGTACGTCAGGGTGTAATCGGTAATCTGATGGAAATGGAATCTGCGGCTGGGGATACGATTCGTATTTTTGTGGAGTAAATTATGAAACTTATAATGAAGGATGGCGAGGGCCATGGAATGACGCTACGTATTCCCTATGGTCTGATATTGAATAAGATAGTGTTAAGGAAGGCACCAAAGTTTTTGCAAAGGTATGGTGTTGACATCACACAAGAACAGGCAGCATGCTTACTGGTAGGTCTTCGTAGGTTTAAGAAAGACTATAAGGGATTGCGACTGCTTGAAATGAAAAGTGCTGACGGAGTACATTTCACAATCATAGTATAAAAAAAGACAGGCTCTAAGATCCTAGTGATTTTAGAGCTTTCTTTTTTTGAATCAAGTGCTATAATGATTGTAAAGGGTAGAAGGAATTACATGAGGAATTTATAATAGCACCCCTTGTGAATACAGATAATAAGTGAGGAGAATTGAAACATGAAAGTCTTAATTTTTAACGGAAGTCCGCATACAAACGGAAATACCGCAAGTGCAATTGCAGAAATGGTAAAGGTATTTGAAGAAGAAAATGTAGAAGCAGAGGTTGTTCAGATTGGCAGTCAGCAGATTCGCGGCTGTATGGGGTGTAATGCCTGCTATAAGCTTGGTCAGTGTGTGTTTGACGATTTGGTAAATGAATATGCAAAAAAGTTTGAAGAATGTGACGGTATGGTGGTAGCAAGTCCGGTGTATTACGCATCTGCCAATGCCACATTAGTAGCGTTTCTTGACCGCCTGTTTTACAGCAGCCGGTTTGATAAGCGCATGAAGGTTGGAGCAAGTGTGGTAGTTGCAAGACGAGGCGGCTGCTCTGCGGCGTTTGATGAACTTAATAAGTTTTTTACCATCAGTGGTATGCCGGTGGCATCCAGCCAGTATTGGAACAGTGTACATGGATCGGTTCCTGGCGAGGCTGAGCAGGATGCAGAAGGAATGCAGACGGTACGTACTCTTGCAAGAAACATGTCCTTCTTAATGAAGAGTATTGCACTTGGCAAAGAAAAGTACGGTTTGCCAGAGCAGGAAAAGCATGCGTGGACAAATTTCATTCGCAGATAAAACAGATAAGACCTTCGAACATGAAAATCTTTCGAAGGTCTTTTTGGATACAACAATTTTTACTTTCTTCCCAACTCCCAGAATGCCACGGCGCTGGCGGCAGCCACATTTAATGAATCCACCTCATGTGCCATCGGGATTTTGACGGTATAGTCGCAATCGGAAATCGTACAGGCAGCTAGCCCATCGCCTTCCGTTCCGAGAATAATCGCAAGCTTTTCTTCGGATAAAAGTGCCGGGTCATCGATAGAAACAGAGTCGTCACATAACGCCATGGCAACTGTTTTAAAGCCAAGCTCTTTTAAAAGCTGAATACCGGGAGCTGGCCATGCAGAAGGTTTATCATCTTTGCCGCCAAGATATGTCCATGGAATCTGGAAGACGGTGCCCATACTGACACGGCTTGCGCGGCGGTATAGTGGGTCGCTTGAAGCAGGAGTCAGTAACACAGCATCCATATTTAAGGCGGCTGCCGAACGGAAAATAGCCCCTACGTTGGTCGGATTCATGACATTTTCCAAAATGGCAATGCGACTTGCACCGGAACAAATGTCTGAGACAGTCGGAAGGTTCCTTCGCCTCATAGCACACAGTACACCACGTGTCAGCTGAAATCCGGTTAATTTTGTCAAAACATCAAATTCTGAGGTATAAATAGGAATATCACCGATGCGGAGAATTAAATCTTTAGCTTCTCCTTTGATATGTTTTTTCTCAACCAGCATGGAAACAGGCTCATATCCGGCGGCAAGAGCACGTTTCACAACCTTTGGACTCTCTGTGATGAAAAGTCCAAAATCCGGTTCGTAAATATGTGCCAGCTGTGCCTCGGAAAAACGCGCATAGATATCTAATTCAGGCATAGTAAAATCTGTTATTTCAATTATATTTGACATGGAGAATCTCCTTACATTATAATGGATATACTATGTTGATTATAGGGGCTTGCGAGGAACCTGTCAAACAACATTTAGAGGAAGACAAAGTCTCTGCTCGGGTGTGGGTGGTCATTTTGCTTCGCAAAACAAGGAGACTTAATATGGACTGGCTTATTGATTTGGTTACAAACCCAATCTTAGTTACAGCAATTGCATCCTGGGGCGTGGCACAGGTAGCAAAGGTAATTATCAATGCAATTATCACAAAAGAACTGAGTATAGAGCGCTTGTTTGGTGATGGAGGTATGCCAAGCGGACATTCGGCAACGGTAACCTCCATGGCAACGATAACTGCCCTCATCTACGGGACAGGGAGTTTTGAGTTTGCTGTATGTGCAATTCTTGCCATTATTGTCTGCCATGATGCGACCGGCGTACGTCAAGAGACCGGCAAGCAGGCAGTGATTTTGAATGAGATTATTGAAGCGTTTGAGGTGCTTGGAAAAGCAGAACTTCCGGAAGTGAAATTAAAAGAGTTTGTCGGACATACACCGATACAGGTGGCTGTCGGCATGGCTCTGGGTATCGCAAATGCATTTATCGTGTATTATTTCGTACTTTAATTAGGGCTTTTCTTTTATACAGAGAACCCTTATAATGAGAATAAGCAATCTTTTACGGAGGGATGAAGCATGGAGAGACGGGACAAAGTAAACTATTACCTTGATTTGGCGGATGTGGTATCGAAAAGAGGTACCTGCCTGCGACGCCGTTACGGCGCGGTGATCGTTAAAAATGACGAAGTAATTTCCACCGGATATGTCGGTGCACCGAGAGGCAGAATGAACTGTAGCGATTTAGGTTTTTGTATTCGTCAGAAAATGAATATCCCACGTGGTGAACGCTATGAGCTCTGTCGCAGTGTCCATGCAGAGGCCAATGCCATCATCAGTGCAGAACGTGAAAAGATGATCGGCAGTACGCTTTATTTGTCCGGTCGTGAAGTGAGTACCGGAGAATATATCACAAAATCCAACTGTTGTTCCATGTGTAAGCGTATGGTAATCAACGCCGGTATCAGTACGGTTGTAGTGCGTGATACAGAAAATGACTATAGAGTGGTTAACGTACAGGATTGGATTGATGATGACGAATCCTTATCCGGCACGTTCGGTTACTAAGAAATGTATGGTAAAAGTCAAAAAATAAACAGACCTTAAGAAATCTTAAGAAAATCTTTTGCTTTATTGCAAGGAGTTCTTAAGATTTTTTTTGTATGCTGAATACGGCTCAAAAGAAGGTGGCAAAGGCTGGCAATACTTCTTCTGAGTGTGCTTATTGCCTGTCTGTGCGGATATGCGGATGGCATCGGCAGGGTTCTTTCTCTCTCAAGAACACTTTATTTTCTACCATTTGTGCTGCTTGGTTGTTTTTTGCCGAAGGAAACGGACTTTGCAAAGCACAAAAAGACCGGTCTGCTGCTTGGAGTGGCATACGGCGCTGTGGCAAGGCTGTTTTGTATTCTGATTGCAGCAGGGATTGGCGGCGCGTTGCTTTGCCTGCTTCCGCGAAAGAGTCTCTCGGTTTCCAAGGTAGGAGTGGATACGCTTCTGATCTATCTTTTGCACGGTCCGTTCGTGAATGCAATACTGTTCTGAATCACACACAGGGGTAGTTTTATGCTCTATGTAACCG
>CAZIQL010000020.1:0-39414 GCA_964541485.1 uncultured Lachnospiraceae bacterium | reverse complement strand
ATGGTAGCAAAAAATGAGGGAATTGTCAAAGGAATTTAGTACAAAAGAAAGGTTTGCGCATGAGCACAGAATGAGATAAAATAAAAAGATAAGAATTGATATTCGGAAAACACAAAAGAAGTCAGGGCGAAATGAGGTACAAAGATATGGAAGAAAAAGAAAGCATTCGAAAAGAATTAAAATGCAACATACATCCGGTCGGATTTCTTGGTACATATAAATATGTGGTCGTGTGTTCCTATTATAAAGGGCAGTGGCTGCTTAGCCGCCATGTAAAACGTGATACCTGGGAGACACAGGGCGGTCATGTGGAACCGGGTGAGACACCACTGGAAGCAGCAAAGAGAGAACTTTACGAGGAGAGCGGTGTACAGGATGCCAAAGTGTATCCGGTTTGTGATTACTACGGATACAATTCCAAAAGCCATGCAAACGGGATGGTGTTTCTGGCAAAGATTCATTCTTTTGGGGAGCTGCCGGAGAGTGAAATGAAGGAGACAAGGCTATTTGCCAAATTGCCGGGGGATCTGACGTACCCGGATGTGACACCGGTGCTGATAGGAGAAGCGGAGAAATTTATGAGAGCACAGTGTTGCGTACGAGTTGGCAAATCAGATCGGAATAGTTTAAAAAGGAAAGACTTTATAGAAAAGGAGCGGAGGAAGTATGATTATAAAGCAGGAAACGATTGATTTAAACGGAAAAGAACTTGTGCTTCGAAGTGCAACTGAGGCCGATGCGGAAATGCTCATTAACTATTTGAAAACTATTTGCGGAGAAACACCGTTTTTGATTAAGGAACCGGAAGAGATTACGTTGACAATGGAGCGTGAGATTGAGATTATCAATCGCAACAATGAGGCGGAGCGAGGAGCAATGATTTTGGGCTTTCTGGATGGTGAGTATGTTGGGAACTGTTCGATAAATGCATATGGACAGAGCAGATACCGCCATCGTGCAAGCATCGGGATTGCCTTATTTCAGAAGTTTAACGGACAAGGAATCGGGACAGCAATGATGGAGAAACTGATTTCTCTTGCGAGAGAAATCGGCTTTGAGCAGTTGGAACTGGAGGTAGTTGCCGGTAATGAAAGAGCCCTTCGTTTATATCAGAAGATGGGATTTGAGGTGTATGGAACCTTCCCGAACAACATGAAGTACAAGGATGGAACGTATGCGGATTGTTATTTCATGATGAAGAAACTGTAGGAAAATTAGGTTGAAATGAGATTAAAATGATAATGTCTTATGGAATAAAAACGAAGATAACGGAGGGGATTCATATGTCAAATACCATAGCACACCTTGCGGTGGCAAAGGAAATCTTGGATAAGAGACCGGATCTGGTGCAGAATCAGAGGGCGTTTTATCTTGGAATTTTGGCGCCGGATACGATAGCGAGTAAGCCGGACGCAGTAAAAGAAGATAAAAAGAGAGTGCATCTGCGGGAAAATATCCGGGATGCCCAGTGGTTAGAACCGGAGCAGATGGAAATTTTCATGGATAGGGTAAGTGAGTTTGTACGAGTGCATATCACAGAGGAGAAGGATGCTGACCAACATGATTTTAATATGGGGTATCTGGTGCATCTGCTGACCGATAAGTGCAATCACGGGACAATTCGCCAGAAGTTATTAAAAAAAGCGGCAGAGAGAGGCATTGTATCTGCGGACCGGGAATTTTATTATATGTGCGTGAATGATTTGGAGGCACTGGATTTTTATTTGCTTGAGACCAGGCCGGAGTTTGGAGAATTGTTTGAGGGACTGAGAAGTGCAAAAGCGGAATATGGATTGCCGGGCTATATTGAAAAGGAATATATCGACGGGAGTATGTGGTGGTGGACCAACAAGTATCTGCCGGGAATCAGGGAACGGCAGCTTTTGTACATTGAGACAGGAGACATCGATGAGTTCATTGCTTACAGCGCAGGAAAAATAGAAGAAGAGTTGAAAATTCTCCGGAAACAATAAGCAAACGTAATCGGACTACGAAAAACTTGATTAGGTAAACAAGGAGGATGAATTGATATGAGTAAGATAAAAGCAGTTTTATGGGATATCGACGGAACTCTTTTAGATTTTGAAGCAGTGGAAAAGAAAGCGATTCAGCACTGCTTTGACAAGGTAGGCTTTGGCGTATGTACGGATGAAATGTTAAAGACTTATATGAAAATTAACCGGGGTTACTGGCAGAGGCTGGAGCGAGGAGAAATTTCAAAGCAGGAGGTATTAGTCGGTCGGTTCCGCGAGTTCTTTGGCGTGGTTGGGCTGGATACTTCTGTAGCGGAAAAGTTTAATGACGAGTATCAGATTGCACTTGGGGAAAACTTTGTATTCTGTGAACATGCCCGCGAAGTGATAGAGACTTGTAAAAGTAAGATGCCGCAATTTGCCGTAACCAACGGAACCAAGGTTGCGCAGGATGGTAAGCTTAAAAATTCCGGTTTGATTGATGTTTTTGATGAAGTTTTTATTTCGGAAGTGGTGGGGTATGAAAAGCCTGCAGCGGAGTTCTTTGATGAGGTGTTCCGCGTGATTGGCGAATACGACCGCAAAGAGGTGCTGATTGTGGGCGATTCCCTGACCAGTGATATCCGTGGCGGAAACAATGCCGGAATTATGACCTGCTGGTACAATCCGAAAAAGCTTCCGAACGATGCAGGTGTAACGGTGGATTACGAGATTACGGATTTGAGACAGGTGCTGGAGTTTATCTGACAGAAAAGCTCAGAAACGGACAAGTGGGCGCTATAAAGGGAAGGCAATGGAGGGATCAAAGACAGATGAGGGATTATAGTTGTCAAAATAAAAAAGCGTGGGAGTACAATGCGTATGATTTTTGGGTGAAAGAAGCCGGTACTCCGGAGGAAAGAGCAAAAAAAGATGTGGAGAATCCCAAGAAAAGACTGAAATGGCATGTGAATTACTTTGATACTTACGAAGGAATCCGTGTGGCAAATATCTGTGGTTCGTGTGGGAAAAAGGCGGTTCCGTTAGCGCTCCTTGGAGCGGAGGTTACGGTGTTTGATATTTCAGAGGACAATAAACGATATGCTCTTGAGGTAGCAGAGGCAGCGGAGGTAAGTATTAATTTTGAGGTCGGAGATGTTCTTGAAATTGACATGGAGAAATTTGGCGGGTACTTTGACGTGGTCTTCATGGAAGGCGGTATTTTACACTATTTTCATGATATCGATGAGTTTATGCAGATTATGTATGGATTGCTGAAAGAGAACGGCAAAATGATATGCAGTGATTTTCATCCGTTTACCAAAATTGCGGATGCATTGCAATTGGACCATCCGTCCATGAGTTATTTCGAAACGGCTGTTTTTGAGGGTGAGATGGCACATGCGCGCTTTTACGAGGAAGAAATCAGAAGACAGATGCCAAAATGCAGTTACAGAAAATACACCATTAGTGAGATTATCAATGCAATGATTCAGAATGGATTTGTGTTAGAGCGCTTTGACGAGCATCCGTCGTGGGCGGATGGGAATTTGCCGGGAGAGTTTACGGCAGTGGGAAGGAAATAAGGAGAAGCATAAATGGGAAAAACAGAAAAATCTGCCGGAAGTATCAGTATCATCGGTGGCAGTGACGGGCCAACAGCGATATTTCTCGGAGGAAAGAAGAATAGGACATTAAAGCAGAAAATAAGGAAATATTTCTATGAAAAAAGAAAAAAGAGAATCATCCGAAGGATAAAACCGGGAACGCATACGATGGAAGAAGTGGTGCATCTGCTTTGTGATAAGTATGGCTTTACTGAGCTTCCAAGGGACAGTGAGGAGTACATAGAACGGTATCGTGAGATGCGGATGTCTTCTTTGATGCAGCATGCGCCGGAATTGTTAGGGGAGTATGAAAAACCGCCTGAGTTAAAGAGTTCGGATGAAGAAGGCTTCTGGGAGCTTCAGGCACAGTGGGAGCTAAGACAGCAGAAAGCAAAGGAAATTCCGGAGGAGGATTTTTCCATTGAACTTCATCTGTTAGAAAAAAGAGAAGATGAAGTGTGGATGCACTTTGAAATCGAAGCGTGTTTTGGGCATATCGGCGGTGGCTTCAGTGGTCCCGGAAAACGTAGTAACCGCAGTTTTGAAAAGCTGTTGAAAGAAATTTATGTGTATTATGGCGTGACCGAGGAAGACATTGCAGGCAACACGGAACGGTATCAGGAGCTTGTGAGAACGTTGGCGGCAAGATATTGAATTTTAAAATAAGGACAGAAACATGGAAAAGACAGAAAAAACAAATGTAATGCGCCTTTTGGAGCAAAAGAAAATTCCATATAAGAGTTATTGCTATGCGGAGTCAGGAAGTACAAACGGTATGGAGATAGCTGAGATGGTTGTTCGCTCATTGGAATGAAGAAGTTTTTCACGACAACATTGGATGTGAGTGCAAAGACGTTTGAGACGATTTTCTTTAGTGCGGGAAAAGTCGGGTACCAGGTGGAAGTAAAAGTAGAGGATTTGAAAAAGATGATCCGCTTTGAGATGGCAGATTTGTGTGATTGATACAAAGTGACGGGACATTTGGCACAGGAAGACGGACAGAGGGAGGAATTCAGAATGACAAAACAATTATTTGCGCAGGCAATTTTAAAATTCACTTTGGGGCTTGTTTTAGTCGGAGTTTTATTGTTTTTACCCGCAGGAACCATTCGGTGGATGAAAGCGTGGCTGTTTTTAGGTGTTTTATTTGTGCCGATGTTTGTGGCGGGAATTGTTATGATGGTAAAAAATCCTGAATTATTAAAGAAGCGTCTGAATGCAAAGGAAAAACAACAGGAGCAGAATATAGTGGTAAAATTAAGCGGCCTGATGTTTTTTGCAGGATTTCTTGTTGCGGGGCTTGATTTCCGGTTTTCATGGATTGTTCTGCCGGACTGGGTATCCTACGTGGCAGCAGGCGTATTTTTGCTTGCGTATGTATTCTATGCGGAAGTTTTACGGGAAAATACATATCTGTCAAGAACCGTGGAAGTACAGGAAAACCAGAAGGTAATTGATACCGGACTTTACGGAATCGTCAGACATCCGATGTACAGCGCGACGATTCTTTTGTTTCTTTCAATGCCGTTAGTGCTTGGCTCGGTGATTTCATTTGTGATTTTTCTTGCGTATCCTATGATTATTGCAAAGAGAATCCGGAATGAGGAAGAAGTTCTGGAAGAGGGCTTGGAAGGATATCGTGAGTACAAAACGCGTGTGAAGTATCGGATCATTCCGTTTATTTGGTAGAAAAATGGAGGAAGAGAATGGATTACAATGACTTATTGTCCCGTTTTACAAAAATGAGTAAAGCAATATTCGGTAACAATCTGGTCGGAATTTATCTTCATGGTTCGGCAGCAATGGGCTGTTTTCATAAGGAAAAGAGCGATTTGGATTTGCTGTTGGTTGTGGAGAAGGAGCCGCTGGATGACGAAAAGTATGCTTTTATGAATGGTGTGGCTGCCTTAAACGAGGAGGCACCGGCAAAGGGGCTGGAGCTCAGTGTTGTAAAGAGAGAAGTTTGCAAGCCGTTTATATATCCGACGCCGTTTGAACTGCATTTTTCAATGACACATTTGAATTGGTGGAAAGAGTCACCGGATGATTATGTGGCAAAAATGAAGGGAACTGACAAGGATTTGGCGGCTCATTTCACTATTATCAATCAGTATGGCATTGCATTATACGGGGCTCCGGTTGCTGAAGTGTTTGGACCGGTGCCGGAGGAAGATTACATTGACAGCATTTGGTTTGATGTGGAAGGTGCGCAGGAAGAAATTTTGGATAACCCAATGTACCTGACGCTGAATTTGTGCCGTGTGCTGGGCTTTTTACAGGACAATCTGGTTTTGTCAAAGAAGTCAGGCGGAGAATGGGGCCTTGCGAATATGCCGGAGCGGTTTTGCGGCGTGATTTCTGAAGCGTTATTATGCTATGAGACAGAGAAGGAAATGAGGGCAAAGACGCAGGAAGAAAGAAATGCACTTTCTGAGTTTGCCGGGGAAATGTTGAGGAGAATTCGTACATGGAAAGAATCTTAATCATCGGTGGAAATGGTGCCGGAAAATCGACATTTTCCTATGAACTTGCGAAAAAGCTTGGGCTGCCGCTCGTACATCTGGATCAGATTTACTGGCACGGATGTTGGGAGGTAACGCCTCACGAAGAATTTCTGGAGCGGGTAGAAGCGGAAGCAAAAAAGGAACGTTGGATTATAGAAGGAAACAATGTGCGCTCCCTTCATCAGCGGCTGCAATATGCGGATACCGTGTTTTGGTTCGAATTTCCGCCGATTGTTTGTGTGACGAATATTCTGAAGCGTGAGTGGAAATACAGGAAAAAGGTCAGACCGGACATGCCGGATGACTGTGTGAGCAGGGTAGATGTTAATTTCTTGAAAATTGCCTGGCAGTTTAATAAAAAGAACCGTGCGCGAATTTTGGAGCAAATAAATCAGGCGGAGCATGTCAAGGTAATCCGGTTTACGAATTACCGGCAGGTGCGGAAGTTTTTAGATGGAATAGAAACTGCGGAGGTATTCACAAAGAGACAGGGGGACTAGAGAATTGGGTTATATTATGGATTTGCGTAAAGTGGTCGGACACAGGACGCTACTTCAGGTCGGTGCGAGCGTGATTGTAGAGGATGAGAAGGGACGCGTTTTGTTACAGCTCCGGACGGATAACCACTGCTGGGGCTATGCCGGAGGTTCCGTAGATTTAGATGAAGTGGTGGAAGAGGCGGCAAAGAGGGAACTGTTTGAAGAAACCGGATTGGTAGCAGAAAAACTGGAACTCTTTGGTGTATATTCCGGACCGGAGACACATTATGTTTATCCGAACGGAGATGAAGTTTCGAATGTGGACCTTGTGTTTTTATGTAAAGAGTATTCCGGGACATTAAAATGCCAGGAAGAAGAGGTAGAGGAATTGCGTTTTTTCTATGCAGATGAGATGCCGGAAAATTTGTCGCTGCCGATTAAAAAGGCATTGTATGATTGGGCGGAGAAGAAATTGGGAGGAAAATCAAAATGACAAGAGTATACTTTGTAAGACATGCACAGCCGGTCTTTTCCCATGCGGACGATTTGACGAGACCGCTGACCGAAGAGGGGATGCAGGACAGAAGAATAGTATTGGAGACATTGAAAGACAAAGAAATAGATGTCTTTTATTGCAGTACCTATAAAAGAAGTGTTGATACGATTGCAGAAGCGGCAGAGTATTACGGAATGGAGATACATAAGGACGCCCGTTTTAGGGAACGTGAGAAGGGGGTTGACAGCAATAATCATGGGATGTTCCGGAAACGTTGGGCAGACAAGGAGTACCATGAAGAAGGCGGGGAGTCCATCGGTATGGTGCAACGAAGAAATATCGAGGCATTAAATGAAGTTTTGGATAAACACGCTGGGGAGAATATTGTCATCGGTACGCATGGAACAGCACTGAGTGCCATCATGAATTATTATAGGCCGGAGTTTGACTGTGATGATTTCCTGCGGATTGTGGATTGGATGCCGTATGTGGTGGAACTGGATTTTGAGGGACGTGAGCTGGTGTCCGTGACCGAGCATGCCCATGTAGAAAAAGAGTTTAAGGGAAATGAGCGGGCGGATAAGAAGTAGAAAGGAAAAGCATGAGTAACAAACGAAAAGTAATCATCGGCGCGGGAAAAACAAATTATGACGGCTGGCTGGCAACACAGGAGGAAGAATTGAATCTGCTCAGTGAAGCCGATTTTGCAAAGCTTTTTGAAAAAGAGTCCGTGGATGTGTTTCTGGCAGAGCATGTGTTTGAGCATCTGACATTCGAGGAAGCAAAGCAGTCAGCGGCAATTATTTATACATACTTGAAAAAAGGCGGACATATCCGCATTGCTGTGCCGGATGTGAATTTTAGAAATGAGTGGTATCAGAATATGTGCAAACCGGGCGGACCGGGACCGGTAGACCATCCGGCATATACGCATAAAGTGTTTTATGACTATAAGAAGCTGATAGAGGTATTTTCAAGTGCCGGTTTTCAATGTAAGTTACTGGAATGGTGCGATGAAAACGGTGAATTTCATTTTAATTACTGGGACTTAGATGGTGGAAAAATCGGGCGGTCCCTGCGGTTTGACACAAGAAATGCAGATGGTAAGTTAGGCATGGTTTCGCTGATTATGGATGCAGTGAAGTAGAAGAAAGGTGGTTATGTACATGAAATTAGTATTTCCAACAATCGAATATAAAGAAAGAGCAATCGACTTTATCAATGAATTTTATGAGTATGGTTCGGAGATTAACGGAAGCGGTTCACTCGACCGTTATTTAAGGGAATCCACCTATGAGGCGTGGCTTACAAAGGTTTTGTCGGATGTGGATATTGCCAATATTGAGTCTCCGAGAGTTCCGAAACTTACTTATTTTTATGTACGGGAAGAGGATGAGAAGATTGTTGGTATGGTAAATATCCGTCTGGCGCTGAATGATTTCTTGCGGACCGAAGGCGGTCATATCGGATACGGTATCCGGCCAACGGAGCGGAGGAAACAGTATGCAACGGGGATGCTGCAGGCGGCACTTGGAGTTTGTGACACCATTGGAATCAAAGAGGTTCTGCTGACTTGTGACAAAGAGAATCCGGCGTCGGCAGGCGTTATCAAAAATTGTGGTGGGGAGTTTGATGCAGAGTTTTACAGTGAGACCTTTGGGGAGACGATTCAGAGGTATGTAATCCGGAGATAAAAGTCAAGTTGTTTGCTGGAAAAAGTGAGGGATTAGTGATGCTCAACTTCAAATCAATAACAGAAGAAAATTTTAATGCCATCATCAACATGAAGCGACCGGAGGATGAGCACTTTGTTGCGTCCAATGCGTATTCTCTTGCGCAGGCATGGTTGTACCGGGAGGCGAACGATGTGTATCCGTTTGCAATCTACAATGACGAAAGGCCTGTTGGCTTTATGATGCTTGATGAGGACTTAGATGAGAGGTATCTCGTGATATGGCGGATTATGTTTCCGGTAGAGCATCAGAATAAGGGTATGGTACGGAGGCGATTCGGCAGATTGTTCAGATGGCAAAAGAGTCCGGAAAGTATGATTACATGCTTATTGACTATGCACCGGAAAATGCAATTGCAAAGCGTGTGTATGAGAAGTTAGGTTTTCAACCGACCGGAGAAATGAGTAATGGAGAAATTGTACTTAGAATGGATCTTTAAACCAAATAAATGATAAGGGAAGCAGGTAAGAGTCAATGAAAAATACAAAGATGTGCCCGAAATGTGGTAGTTCTGATATTGTAGTTGTGGATGGATATGCAGGTGCATATGGAACAGGGAATAATATTATGACAGGAACGAGTGTTTTTTCAGCAGTTAATGTGAACCGATATATTTGCTGTAGTTGTGGATTCACTGAGGAGTGGATTGACAAAGGAGATATCAGGAAAGTGAAGGAGTCGAGAAAGGCTCATCGTTAGGAACGATTTGGTATTATATCTGTCAAAGAAACTGCGGTGATAATAGTAAAGCGGAGTAATGTTTTTGGATGGAGGGGGAAGATATGCAATTATCGGATTTTGCGGAAGTGACGTTAATTCAAAAAGGTTGGTCGAATGATAAAAAGTATTGTGCGGTAGCAAAGGATGGGCAGAAGTATCTGCTTAGGATTTCACCGGTAGAGCAGTATGACCGCAAAAAAAGGGAATATGAGTGCATGCAGAAGGTAGCTATGCTTGGTATCCCGATGTGTGAGGCAATTGAGTTTGGAACCTGTGAGGAAGGTGTGTATTCGCTGCAGACCTGGATTGAGGGCACGGATGCGGAAACTGCGGTAAAAGAACTCACAGAGGATAAGGTATATGAGTATGGTTTGGAAGCAGGGCGGATTCTTAAGAAAATTCACTCCATTCCGGCACCGGTGGATGCAGAGGACAGGGAGACCTTCTTTAACCGGAAGATGGACCGGAAAATAAAGATGTATCAGGATTGTCCGTTGAAATACGAGAATGGAGATGCATTTATCCGTCATATCGAGGCGAACCGGCATCTGCTGAAAAATCGTCCTTTGGCCTACCAGCACGGGGATTATCATATCGGTAATTTTATGATTGATAAGAGCGGTCAGTTGGTAGTGATTGATTTTAACCGGAATGAATATGGCGACCCATGGGAAGAATTCAACCGGATTGTCTGGTGCGCGCAGGCGGCACCGCTTTTTGCAACCGGAATGGTGGATGGTTATTTTGACGGGAATGTGCCGATGGAGTTTTGGAATCTGCTGGCGCTTTACATAGCGAGCAATTCACTGTCCTCCCTGCCGTGGGCAATACCGTTTGGACAGGGCGAGATTGATGTGATGCGAAAGCAGGCGGCGGAGATTCTTTCGTGGTATGATAACATGACACACCCGGTGCCGAATTGGTATCGTCCGAGAGAACAATGGAATGCATATACGGCGGATGAAGTGTTGACGGACAAGATATTGATTCGTGACGAGCCGATACCAGATGGCCTGTATCATTTGGTGTGCGAGGTTTTGGTGCGGCATGTGGACGGCAGTTATTTGTGTATGAAACGGGCAATGACCAAGCCTGTTTATCCTGGACTTTATGAGGCGACAGCGGGCGGTTCGGCGCTGCTTGGCGAGGATAAGTGGGCTTGTGTGAAACGTGAACTGGCAGAGGAAACAGGAATACAGTGTGATGAGTTTGAAGAAATTGGACATCACGTATCGAAAAATACACACGCAATCTATCATCATTTTGTCTGTACCGTGGATTGTAAAAAGGATTCGGTAAAGTTACAGGAAGGTGAAACAGAGGATTACAAGTGGATGACCGAGGAGGAGTTTATCCGGTTTATAAATTCCGGTGAAATGATTGATAAACAGAGGCTGAGATATCACGAGTATTTTGTGAAGAAGGGATATGTGAGATAATGGAATTTGATAAAGCGTATGGGATGAATTCAATTTATCTGTCTTGCGACGAGGATAATGTGGCATCTTACAGAACAATAGAAACTTCAAGATTATATTTAAGAAAATTTGAACGGGAGGATGCGCGGTTTGCCATCAGCATCTGGAATGACCCGGAAATGGGTGAGTATCTGCCGGATGAAGCGATGGAAGAAATCGATGAGGCATATGTAAAAGAGATTGAGAAGTTGCCGGAAGATGACGAATGCTGCTATATGATATCGGAATTTAAGGATACGCACGAAAGAGTGGGTACGTGTAGTTTTATTCCGAGCGAGGATGGAAAGGTGTACGACATTGCGTATTGCGTACATAGGAAGTATTGGCGAAATGGCTATGCAACCGAGATGGCGAAGGGCATGGTGGATTATGCGAAAGCACACGGGGCTAAGAAGGTGACTGTCCGCGTGAACAAGGAAAACGTAGCCTCTAATAAGGTTGTGAGGAAGCTTGGTTTCGAAGTGGTGGGTGAACACAAATATAAGAAGCGTGGAACGGATTTGGAGTTTTCGGATTACCTGTATGAGATGAGATTTTGTTGAAAAATATCTATACGAAAAAAGTTGTAATGTAGATACAAAAAATACAGAAATAAAGTATCTTAGAACTATATTTTTTTCTATAGATACAAATGCTTGCAAAATCATATGGTAAATGCAGAGATTTTTGTATTTGCAGCGTCCAATTCGTACAAAGTAAGACTAATTTTTTTGAAAGGATTTATGGTATGGAAAAATCATCCTTTGAACGGATTTATGATGTGGTAAAACAAATCCCGAAAGGTAAGGTGGCGACCTATGGTCAGGTAGCGGCACTTGCCGGAAACAAACGGTGGTCGCGCGTGGTGGGCTATGCGCTTCATGTCAATCCGGACCCGGGGAACATTCCGTGTCACAGGGTGGTAAACCGTGAGGGCGAGGTGTCAAAAGCGTTTGCCTTTGGTGGAGAGAACCGGCAGATTGCGCTGCTTAAAAACGAGGGTGTGAAGGTGGAAGGAACCCGTGTAGACTTAGAGAAATATAGGTGGCAGCAGGTGACGATAGAGATGATGGAGTAAAGGAAAGAGCAGCACAAATGGTGTTGCTTTTTTTGAAGTCTAGTGGTATGATTGGTATGACTAATCATACTTTAAAGAAAGTGAGGGGAGAAAAATGGAGATTCCAAACGGAAAACACGCCTGGATGGTGAAAATCGGAGAGAAGGGACAGTTTGTGATCCCGAAGGAGGCAAGGGATTTATTTGACCTTCAACCGGGGGATGAAATTCTGGTATTGGGAGATGACGAGCGCGGCATTGCGATTATGCCAAAGGTGCAACAGAGGGAATTTATTGCAAAGATGTTTGCCGGTATGAACGACGGAGAATAGGAGGATATTATAATGAGCAAAATTGTTTTCTTTTGTATTCCGGCGCACGGACACACGAATCCGACGCTCGGAGTTGTGCGTGAATTGGTAAACAGAGGGCATGAAGTGCTCTATTATTCCTATCATGTGATGCGTGAAAAGATTGAGTCAGCAGGGGCAAAATTTGTTTCCTGCGACGATTACGATATGGAGCAAAAGTTAAGCCCGAAGGATGCGGTGCGTGTTGGTAAGGACTTGGCATTTTCTACAAAGATTCTGGTGGATACCACTTTGGCACTGGATGATAAGGTGTGCGCGGACATGGAGCAGATGAAGCCGGATTGCATCGTGGCGGATTCCATGGCGGTCTGGGGCAAGGCAGTGGCACTGAAACTTGGCATTCCGTTTGTTTCGTCAACGACCACCTTTGCATTTAACCGGCATTCGGCAAAGCTGATGAAGCAGGGCATCGGCGATTTGTTCAAGATGATTTTTTCGATGCCAAAGATCGGTAAGGATATCAAGCGGTTGCAGGATAAGGGGTATCCGGTAAAGAGCGTGCTTGACATTATCCAGAATGATGAGAATACACACACTGTGGTTTACACTTCACCGGAGTTCCAGCCGTGTTCGGAAACATTTTCGGAGAAATATGCGTTTGTCGGACCATCGATTCGTCCGGCAGAAAGCGAAGTTGAAAAAATAAGAGAAAAGCTTGTTTACATTTCCATGGGAACGGTTAATAATGACATGCTGCCGTTGTACCGGAAATGCATTGCGGCATTTGCAAAGTCAGAGTATCAAGTGATTTTATCGGTTGGAAATCTTGTTCCTATGGAAGAGTTTGGTGAATTGCCGGAGAATATCTCGGTGCACCCGAGTGTGGACCAGATTGCGGTACTTGAGAGGGCAGATGTATTTATTTCCCACTGTGGCATGAACAGCGTCAGCGAAAGTCTCTACTTTGGTGTGCCGCTGGTGATGCTGCCGCAGACCTCCGAGCAGGGAGCTGTCGCAGAGCGTACTGCGCAGGTGGGAGCAGGAGTAAAGCTTGCAAAAACGGATGTGATATCGATTTTTCAGGCAGTTGAGCAGGTGCTTTCCGATGAAACGTATGCAAAGAATGCTACGGTGATTTCGGAAGGTTTCAGGCGTTGCAGCGGTGCAAAAGGTGCGGCAGATAAGATTTTGAGTGTGTGTGCGAAATAGGTATAAAGTGTGAAAAGAGGATATCCGTCACAGATTTGCGGCGGATATTTTTGTGTTGAATAATAGGAGAGAGTGTGCTATTATAGTTTTATCGAACATAGGTTCTTGAAAGGGGATGGATTGTTGTGAATCAGGAAGTAAATGGGGAGATTTTAATATATCAGACAGAAGATGGGTTGACAAGGATTGATGTAAGGATGCAGGATGAGACAGTTTGGTTGACGCAGCAGCAATTGGTAGAGTTGTATCAAACGAGTAAAGCTAATATAAGCGAACATATAAAACATATATTCGCTGAAGGTGAACTGGATGAATTTTCAGTTGTTCGGAAATTCCGAACAACTGCTTCTGACGGGAAAAAGTACAATATGACATATTATAATTTCGATATGATTATTTCTCTGGGATATAGAGTGAAATCTTCTGTTGCAACTAAATTCCGCCGTTGGGCGACAGAACGGCTAAAAGAATACATGATAAAAGGTTTTACTTTGGATGATGTTAGATTGAAAAATCTTGGTGGCGGAGGATATTTCAAGGAATTATTAGAGCGAATTCGCGATATTCGTGCGTCTGAGAAGGTATTTTACAGACAGATATTGGACATTTATGCAACGAGTATAGATTATGATCCAAAGGCAGAGGTTTCAATTGAATTTTTTAAAAGAGTGCAGAACAAGATCCACTATGCAATTCATGGACAGACAGCTGCAGAGGTAATCTACGGTAGAGCAGATGCAGAGAAAGAGTATATGGGGATGACAACGTTTGTCGGAACAAGGCCTACATTGAAGGAGGCAGTTGTTGCAAAAAATTATCTAAACGAAAAGGAATTGAAAGCCATGGGACAACTTGTATCCGGTTATTTGGACTTTGCAGAGCGTCAGGCGGAACGTGAGCAGGTTATGACCATGGAGGATTGGGCGCAACATTTAGATAATATATTGATTATGAGTGGTGAACAATTATTGCAAGGAAATGGATCGATAAGCCACATGCAGGCGATAGAGAAAGCAACAGAAGAGTATAAAAAGTATCAGGCGAAAACGTTAAGTGAGGTTGAACGGGACTATCTGGAAACGATTAAGTTACTGGAGGGTAAGGCGAGAAATTAAGGGAGGTATTGAATGAAAACAATTGATATCCTTGGTGAAAATCGTTTTGAAGTGCAGACTAACCGAAAGAGAAGCAGAGGCTGGGCTTGAACCGAGATGGATTCCTTTGCAGGAAGCAGTAGAAATTTTTTCAAAGCATCAGGATTATGCGGCAGAAAATGAAATGAAGCGAGGGGCGTATTTAAGAGAATACAACGCGCTGCTATGCTATATGGAGAATAAATAAAAGTACGGAGGTATGAAAAATGGCAGTGAAGATTTTAGAAATTAAGCAGGAGAGCTGTCCGGCAACAAGATTGATTGGAAAGAAATACAGTGGTGGCGCGAACTGGGGCGAATGGTGGGAGAACAACTGGTTTGAAGCGCTTGAGGCAATGCCTGCACTTGCGTTTAATGGTGACGCGTATATTGGAGCGGTATATATTGTAGATGGGATGCCGGAATATTGGATTGGCATGTTCTTTGCAGAACATACGGAGGTTCCGGAGGGCTTTGAATATGTGGATATCGAGCCGTTAAACTATGCGGTTTGTTATTTGCAGGACAAGGAGAACAGTGGAGATTTTTATACGATGGACACGCACAATCAGTGCTTGGATGAGCTGAAAGTGCGGGGCCTTGCACGTAAGGAGGACGATTGGTGCTTTGAGCGATACAATTGCCCGAGATTTACAACACCGGATGCGGATGGTAACGTGATTTTGGACTATGGGATTGCGATTGTGTAAGAGAGGTAGGTACGTATGAAAACAATATGTGGAGTGGATTGTACAAATTGTGGAATGAAAGAAACTTGCAAAGGTTGTGCAGAAACCAACGGACGCCCGCTCGGTGGAGAGTGTATTACGGCTGAATGCTACAAGTCCGGTGGTCAGGAATGTTTCATGGCATGCAAAGAACAGATAATAAAGGAGTTTAATGCTCTTGGTATCGTGGATATGCCTGCAATAACAAATCTTTGTCAATTGAGCGGTGCCTTTGTGAATCTGGAATATACTCTTCCAAGCGGACAAAATGTAAAACTATTGGATGATAATAAAATTTACCTCGGTTATCAGGTGGAGAAGGTGGGAAGTGACAGATGCTACGGACTTGTTGCAGACAATCAATATTTGCTTGTGTGTGAATACGGTTGCAACGGAACAGATCCTGAAATAGTTGTTTTCAAAAAGAGATAATCAGATTGCGATTGTGGAGGTACGTATGAAAATAGAGAAGTGTGTAAAAGAATCATTTACAGTGATCGGCAAGGAAGGCTCTACTCTGGAGGGACAGGGTTTTATTCAGAAATTATGGTCGGATGCAAATTCACACTTTACCGAGATTAGGCATTTGGCAAAGAAAGATGAACAGGGAAATATCGTTGGAATTTGGGGAGCGATGTCTGATTTTTCCCGTTTATTCAATCCATGGGAAGATAATTTCAACAAAGGTTTATATCTTGCAGGGGTTGAGTGTGAGGACAATGCCGAAGCACCAAAAGGGTGGACGAAATGGAGAATTCCCGGATACGAATATATTTATGTTGAATGCGAGAATGAAAATACTTTTTCCGAGGTGTTGGACTATATGAAGGCAAATAACATTACGTTAGCCGGTGCGGTACATGATTTTACTTGTCCGGAAACAGGAAAGAATTATATGTTTTTCCCGGTTGGTGTTATTTAAAAGATGTAATAGTTGGGAGATAAATCATGAACATCGACAATTAATACTGTGAGCAAGATTTTGATGATTCTCTTGTAACAAAGAAGAAAATATGTTAAATTAAATCATGTGTGCAAACAGTAAATTTCGCATTATTTAAGAGAGTGAAAATCATGATAGATACGATAATAAATAATACAAGAGCTTATGTTGAGATCCATAATAAAGATAATAGAAAACAAAAAGGTCAATTTTTTACCCCTGTGTCTATTGCAAACTTTATGGCATTGAGGGCATCTTATGTCTCTGAGCATTTGTCGATATTAGAACCTGGAGCAGGAAATGGCATTTTAACAGCAGCTGTCATTAAGCATTGCATTGACAATGAGTTATGTAAATCATTCACTATTAAATTCATAGAAAATGACAAGGAAATTCTTCCTATCTTAGAAGAAACTGCTGGTAAAATAAGAGAATATGTTTTGTCACATCATGGAATGGTTGGTATTTCAATATCTACAGACAATTATATTATAAGTAAAGACAATCAGAAATTTGACATTGTTATTTGCAATCCTCCATATAAAAAGATTCGTAAAGATTCAAAAGAGTCACAATATATGGCAGAATATGTTTATGGTCAGCCTAATTTATATGGTTTGTTTATGTGTAAAGCAATAGAAAATCTTAAGGACGGTGGACGTTTTGTATTTATTACGCCACGCTCCTGGACGTCAGGTGATTATTACAAAAGAGTTAGAAGAGTCATGCTCCGGAGTCTTAATCTCACTGATTTATTATTATTCGAAAACCGGGATAATATTTTTAACAATGAAGACGTACTGCAAGAAACGTTGATTACTGTTGGCATAAAAAATATGTCCCAGTCTCAATATATTTATATATATAGTGCTGATAATGATTTGCTCTTGTCGCCGCTTCAAATGGAAGTGCCGTCACATCTGATAAAGGATATTGGCACGGACTCCTATCTACTTCTTCCACGAAATGAAGCAGATTTACAGGTTATTAACCGTATGTCGCAAATACCGGACACTTTTGAGAGTCTTGGTTATTGTTTTAAAACGGGACCGGTAGTGGAATTTCGTAATAAAGATGTGATATCAACAGAAAAAAAAGAAGGGTATATCCCTATGTATAGAGCTAGTCACATTGTAAAGGGGCAATGTGTTTTTCCGGCAGATATAGGAAAAGCCCAATATGTTAATGTTTCTGCAAAAAAACTTTTGTTATCCAACAGAAATACTGTATTTATACGAAGGCTTTCTGCGAAAGAAGAAAATAGACGCCTACAATCTTGTGTACATTATCAAACTAACGATAATGAACATATTTCTATTGAAAATCATGTGAATTATCTTACACGTTCCGATGGAAGCCCTTTATCTGTAGATGAAGTGGATTGGATAAACGGTCTTCTTATGTCGGAAGATTACGATGCATATTATCGATTAATTAATGGGAGTACTCAGGTAAATGCCGGAGAAATGAATAAACTTCCATTGAAAAGGAGGAACTAAATGAAAAGAAAGATAGATAAATACAATTATTCATGTCTTAATGATGCAAAGACTATTCTTGATAGTATTGGAATGCCATCTCATCTTGTTAATCCAAGAAGCGTCATGACATTAGCGGCATTGGCAGAAATGTATGGTGATAAAAAATGGAGAAATGCATCGGAAGATTATCACGGAACGCATCACATCGTTACATTTATAAATGAGCATTATCCTAATAAAGCAGGATTAGATAAAACTCCTTATGCTGAAAATTCAAGAGAAACGTTTAGAAAATACAATATTAAACCATGGATATCAGCTGGTATATTAGAACCTAAGGCCGGGTTGGCAACAAACGATAAGGATAATTCATATAGGTTCACTTCATATTTTGCATCGTTAATCCGTACTTATGGCACAGAGCAATGGGAAGAGAAACTTACTGAATATAAAGAAAATCATGTTACTTACGCAGAATATCTTAAACAGACAAAAAATATTGAACGCGATTATATTACAGAGTATGGAGATATAAAAATATCACTAAAAAAATCTGCACATAATAAGCTTCAGCTAAATATATTACAGTACTTGATTCCATTAGTATGCAAAGAGAAACCAGAACTTCTTTATATTGGTGATGCGACTGATAGAAATTTGTGGCAAAAAGATGAGCGTCTTGATGAACTGGGAATTCATGTCTTGTCACAATCAGGAAATCTCCCTGACATAATTGTTTATGATGAATCGCAAAAAAGGGTGATTTTTATTGAAGCGTATCATTCTACAGGACCTTTTACTATTGATAGGGTTAATGCGATTAAATCCTTATGTGCATGCGCAGAAGGAACGGAGGCGGCATTTATTACGGCATTTGATTCTACGGCTAAAATGTTGAAAAATTATAAAGACATAGCATGGGATACTGATATATGGTCAGCCGATGAGCCAACACATCTTGTGCATAAAAATGGAGATAAATTTATTGGTCGTCCATTATAATGAAAGTTGAAAAGGTGGTTGTAAAAATTTATTTCCCATTTTTAAATATGTCCCCTAATATTAGGAGAAAGTCCTGTCGGAAAGTGGACGGCTAAAAGCGTCAGCAATTCTACCGGAGTTACTACGATTTTGAATAATTTGATGGGAGGCTACTAAGTGGCAAGCCTCCCATTAAACGATTAATTGTTAAAAGATACAGGTTTGGTATCGCCTCCGGCAAATGCATTCGGGCCCGGATCGGACATGGAAAAATACATGCGGGCGGCTTTGGTGGTTCCGAAATCCTGATTGGAACCGGAATTCTGCACTTTGTTAAACGCATCACGGAACATTTGATTGTGTGCTTCTTCACGATTCAAAAGGAAATCAATAGTTTCTCTGACCTTTTTATCCTCAATCTGTCGATAGAGATATTCATACACTACTTTGGCGCGTTGCTCGGATGCGATGTTGCTGAGCAGGTCAGCACATAAGTCACCGGTTACAGTGACGTAGTCGGCGGTCCAGGAATAACCGGAAGCGTTGATGAGCCCCGGATTGAGTCCGAGTAGTACATGGGTCTGTATCTGGCCGGCATGTACCTGAGAAGCATCTACATCATGCCCGTTCAAAAGATTGATGGTCTGAGCTACCATTTCCATGTGCCCGAGTTCTTCGGCTGCGATATCCAAAAATAAATCCTTGATTTCAGGGTCCTTAATGCGGAAACTTTGTGACATGTACTGCATTGCCGCCTTGAGTTCGCCATTGCCGCCACCTAACTGTTCCTGCAAAAGTGCGGCATACTGAGGGTTTGGTCTCTCGATTTCTACCGGATGGAATAACTGTTTTTCGTGTTTAAACATGTTGTGACCTCCTTTGGTTTTGTTTTCCTTTTTTAGTATGGGCAATAGGGAGGGAGTTATTCACAAGTTTTTGTTCAAAAACAGACGGTTTTATAGTATAATTATGGACAGTGAACACGGATTTAGAGGATGAGGTGGACAATCATTTTTATCAGTCCTTTGGAATGAAGCCGCTGGTAGAAGGACATATGATATCGTATTTTAGATAAGTTGAGGGGGAAGAAACATGGAAATCAAATGTATCTGGGAACATAACGGAAATGACACCTTACTCTATGCTGCCAATTTTATCGGAGCGTTTTCAAGAGGCGAGACAAAGGAAATCGCTGTTTCTAAAATGGGGGACGAGGTAAAGGCATATTTAAGGTGGAAAAGCGGTGAAGAGCCAAATCAACAGGAAAAGTCGGAGGTTCCAGACACTTTTGATATTACGGTATCGCAGGAAAAAGTTTCGACACTTGATATTTGCGATGCGGACAGTGATGTGATTTTTAATGAGGAAAAAGGGGCGTTTACTTTAGAAGAGTATACAGAACTGAAAAAGCTTGTTCTGAAATCCGCAGAAGATTTTCTGAAACTATATGAAGCAGTTCCGGACAAGAACAAAAGCGTAATTCCACATAAGAAAACATTCCTTGGAGAAAGACCGCGTACTGCCTATGAAATGTATGAGCACACGAAAAGTGTGAATACCTATTATTTTGGGGAAATTGGTGTGGATGCAGATAATGAAGGTACGATTTATGAGTGCAGAAAAAGCGGGTTTGAGTTATTGGAGCAGCAGGAGGATTTCTTAAAGAATCCGGTGATTGTTGGCAGCTATGATGAGGAATGGTCACTTAGGAAAGTCTTACGCAGATTTTTATGGCATGACAGAATCCATGCGAAGGCAATGTACCGCATGGCGGTGAAGACCTTTGGAGAAGGAAGTGTACCGGATGTGTTCCGGTTTGAAAGTTAAGAAAAAGCTCTGACGGGATATCATAGTTTAGAAAGGCAATTTTGACATGAGAGAAAACGGACATAAAATAGATTTTTCCAAGGGACCCGTGTGGAAATGTATCATCGCACAGGCGGTTCCGCTGACCATCGCGCAGCTGGTGCAGCTACTCTACAACGTGGTAGACCGGATTTACATCGGGCACCTCGGAGAGGGTGACAGCATTGCGCTGACGGGAGTTGGACTGACGTTTCCGGTGGTCACGCTGATTATGGCATTTACAGCACTGTTTGGCATGGGTGGTGTGCCGCTTTTTTCGATGGCACGAGGTGCGGGCGATACAGAAAAAGCTGGAAAAATTATTGGCAATTCGTTTGGCTTGTTGCTCATCAGTTCTATCGCTTTAACTATCATTGGGTATCTCTTTTGCAAACCGATTCTGTTTGCGTTTGGTGCCAGTGAGGATTCGTTTGTCTATGCGAATGAATATTTGAGAATCTATCTGATTGGTACAGTTTTTTCGATGATTACAACGGGAATGAACGGTTACATCAATGCGCAGGGTTTCCCAAGAATCGGGATGCTCTCTGTTATCCTTGGAGCAGTGGCCAATATTGTTCTGGACCCGATTTTTATGTTCGGATTAGACATGGGCGTTTCCGGTGCGGCACTGGCAACCATTATCAGTCAGGCAGTATCGGCAGTATGGGTACTGAGCTTTCTGTTTGGAAAAAAGGCAATTGTGCCGTTGAAGGTATCAAACATAGCAATCAATGCCGGGATTACGAAAGACATCTTTAAGCTTGGTATGGCAAATTTTATTATGCAGGGGACAAATTGTCTTGTGCAGGTGGCATGCAATTCGACGCTTCAGACTTATGGTGGCGATGTGTATGTCGGCATTATGACGGTAGCAAATTCCGTGCGTGAGATTTGTATGCTACCGATTAGCGGCATTGTGAATGGCGCACAGCCGGTCATCAGCTTTAATTACGGGGCAAAGCTGTATGAGAGGGTAAAAGCCGGTATCCGTTTTAACACGTTGATTGGTTCAGTTTATACCTTGTTTGCATGGCTTTTGATTGTACTGTTTCCAAGATTCTGGTTCAACATTTTTTCGGATGATGTACAGATGATGGAGACAGGAATCGGTGCACTCAAAATCTATTTCTTTGGTTTTGTGTTTATGGCATTTCAGTTTGCGGGACAGTCAACATTTCAGGCATTGGGAGATGCAAAGCACGCGATTTTCTTTTCGCTGCTTCGCAAGGCAATCATTGTGGTGCCGCTGACACTGCTGCTTCCAATGGCAGGCTTTGGAGTGAACGGCGTGTTCCTTGCAGAGCCGATTTCTAATGTGATTGGTGGAATTGCCTGCTATCTGACGATGCGGATGACGATTTACAGAAGAATCGAGAGAAAAATTGCAAAGGAGAAAAATTGACATGGCAACATGGGTAACACATCTGATGGTAGCAGACCGGGTTCTTAAAAGGGTGCCGGAATTGTGTCGGCATGAGTTTTGCGTGGGTAATATTGCACCGGACTGTAATGTGGAAAATGAAGACTGGACGCAGTTTACACCGCCGCGTGAGGTGACACACTGGATGGGTGCTGAGCGGAAGGTGGCAGCGGACTGTGATCGATTTTATACGGAATATATTGTGGACAGAAAGCATTTGATTGGTTCTAAAGAGGAGCTTTCGTTTTTACTCGGGTACTATTCACATCTGATTACGGATGCAGAGTTTCAGCGTATTTTACGTGATGAGGGCCGTGTGGCGGCCGCATGGGAGCGCATCAGACAGCATGCAGAATTGTCCGAGTTGGCTGTAGGAATGCCGGAAAATTGGGATTCGGTGAAAAAGCTAATTAATAAATATGAGAGAATGAAGGATATTTCTACGATAGAAGCAGAGTACATAGAAGAGCATCCGGATTCCGGATATCTGACGGAAATCATGGGATTACAGTCCTTCCCGGATTACATTGATTATCTGCCGGAAGGGGCGATTGTCCGCAAAATCGGCGTGATGGGTTATCTGCCACAGAAGGAAGAAAGTCAGTATCCGTATGTCGGCATGACGCGGGAAGAATATATGTCTTTTGTGGATTCGGCAGTGAAGCTTGTTGTGGCGGCAATTGAAAGGCATCGGAATGAGTTTTAGCAGGATAAAAGATAAGTAGGTGAAGAAATGCAGATTTTATACGGAACGACAAATCAGGCAAAGCTAGATTCCATGAAGAGGATAGCAGAGCCTCTTGGAATTGAGATAATTGGCTTGAAGGAGTTGGGACAGCCTCTTCCACATGTGGAGGAAACGGGGAATAACCCGCTGGAAAATGCAATGATAAAAGCTAAGGCATATTATGAGGCATTTGCCATGCCGGTATTTTCCTGCGACAGTGGATTGTATTTTGATGAGCTGCAGGAAGAGTTACAGCCGGGAATCCATACACGCAGAGTGCACGGAAAAGAACTGACGGATGAAGAGATGCAGATTTATTACGGCAATCTTGCAAAGAATCATGGCGGCAGGTTAACCGGAAGATACCGCAATGCGATTGCATTTGTATGGGATGAGAAGACTTGCTTTGAAAGTTTTGACGAAGCACTGGCCACGGAACCGTTTTGGCTCGTGGAAAAGCCGCATGAAAAGTATGTGAAAGGCTATCCGCTGGATTCGTTGTCCATTGATATCGCAACAGGAAAGTATTACTACGATATGGAAGAGAAAACGGTGGACCAGTCGGCGATTATGCAGGGATTCCTCAAGTTTTTTGAGGATGCATTTGAAGAGATTCGGGGATAGGAAAGCTATGATTTGGTGAGGTGAGAGAAATGAATGAACAAGTAAACGAGTATATTAAGAAATTTCCTGCGGAAGTGGTTGACATGTTCCAAGCGTTACAGCAGATGATTTATGACAGTGTTTCCCCAGAACCGGAGGAAATAATGTGGGCAAAATTGCCAAGCTATGTTGTTGCAGAAAAATTTGTAAGACTAATACCGTTTAAGGACCACATCAATGTGGAAGCACAAGCTGTAAATTTACATAAGGAGGAGCTTGCAGGTTACAAAATCACTCCTAAGGGCATGCTACAGCTTTATGTAAATCAGGAAATACCGACAGTAGTATTAAAGCAAATATTTTCTGAAACGTTAGGTCTATAGATTCCGGTATTAATGAAAAAAAGAGGTGTGTCTGTTTTATAGGCACACCTCATTCTGTATTATACAACATTTTTGAAAACAAGTCTATACCTTTCTTAAAAAAAGTGTTAGGATAAGTGAGACGGGATGGGGCAGGAATAAAACAGAAGGAGAAAGGTCAAATGCAGAAGAAGCAAAATGGGAGCAAGGTTTTTGGCATCACCAGAGAAGCAGAAGAAGCGCAATTGAAAAAAATCCTTACGGTGGCACAGGACAATCTGGAGCGGACAGAGAGACATCAGAAGGGATTGTCAGAGCAACTGAAGGACATGTTGGATTCCTACGACACAAGAGACAAAGAAGTGCTCGCCCTATGGCACAACACGGAATCCTTATTTCAGGAAAGCAAGCAGGATTTGCTGCGCTGTATTAAGGCACGCAAGAAGCCGTATTTCGGGAGAATTGATTTTAAGGATGCAAGTCTTTCCGAAGCGGAATCGTATTATGTCGGTCGTGTCGGTATTTCGCCGGATGGAGTGGAACAGCTGGTCATTGACTGGAGAGCGCCGATGGCATCGGTGTATTACGAAAATGCCCTTGGGGATTGTACCTACGAAGTGAAGGACACAGCAGAAAACGAGACAAGAGTGCATGAAATAGACTTATTCCGGAAACGTACCTATGAAATTGAGGACGACCGGCTGGTTGATTTTTTTGATTCGGATGTTGTGGCAAACGATGAACTTCTCACAAAGTGCCTGGCAAAGAGCAAAAAGGCCGTACTGGGAGAAATTATCGGAACCATACAAAAAGAACAGAACTCAATTATACGAAAGTCCCCAAAGACGAATCTGATTGTGCAGGGAGTTGCCGGTTCCGGAAAGACCACCGTGGCAATGCACCGTATTTCTTATATTTTATATAATTATGAGCAGTTCCGCCCGGTTGATTTTTATATCGTGGGAAGTAACCGGATTCTTTTGAATTATATTACCGGTGTACTGCCGGAACTGGACGTATACGGCGTTTCGCAGATGACGATGGAGCAGTTGTTTATCCGTCTGCTGTATGAGGATTGGGATGACAAAAAGCATACGGTTGCGGCACCGGACCGTCATGACAAAGAGGCGTACCGGAAAGGCGAATATGCGTGGTTTCATGAGTTGGAAGCTTTCTGTGCGGAATATGAGGAAAAGATTATTCCAAAAGAATCGGTAGTGATTGAAAAGAACGGCGTGGTACTTTTAGAGAAAAAGTCCATTGAAAATTATAGAAAGAGTAATCCGCAGATGTCGGTGCAGGCAAAAATCAATGCGCTGAATGAATGGCTGCTTGGCCGCCTGGAAAATGAATTGACCGGAAAGTCGGTATCTTATACACCGGAAGAGAAGAAGGAACTGCAGAAAAACTGCAAGATTCATTTTGGCAGGGATGAGTGGAAAGGGTCGTTGTTTGATCTGTACGAAGAGTTTTTGGATAGCAGACGGAAAGCCGGCAGCAAAATTTTTGTGAAAAAGGGTACATATGATGTTTACGACCTTGCTGCACTGGCATATCTTTACAAGCGGATTAAGGAGATTGATCCAATCCGAGAGGCTTCCCATGTAATCATCGATGAGGCACAGGATTTTGGGATGATGGTCTATGCTTCTTTGGCGTATTGTCTGAGGGGTTGTACCTATACGATCATGGGGGATGTCTCCCAGAATATCCATTACGGATACGGATTAAATGACTGGGAAGATTTGCGCAAACTGATTCTGACCGGCGATTATGATAATTTTGGAATTTTAAAGAAAAGCTATCGTAATACAGTGGAAATTTCGGAATTTGCAACAGAAGTGCTTCGTCACGGAAATTTCCCGATTTATCCTGCGGAGCCGATTTTACGCCATGGAAATCCGGTGAGTGTGACGGCATACAATACGGATACGGAAATGAATCGGGCAGTGGTAAATATTATCGAAGGATGGAAGAAAGAAGGACACGAAACCATTGCGGTGATTTGTGCGGATGAGCAGGAGACAGCTGAGGTGACACGGATGCTCGGGGCTCAGATGCCGCTTGCGGATAATAATCCGGAGACTGCCGTTTTTGATGAAGGCGTCATGGTGCTTCCGGTGGAATATACAAAGGGACTGGAATTTGATGCGGTGTTACTGTATCATCCGTCCAAAACGAGTTATCCGGCTGAGGACCAGTATGTGAAGCTGCTTTATGTGGCGGCGACCAGAGCGTTGCATGAGCTGGCAGTGGTACATTGTAATGATGTGACGGATTTAATCGGAGTTCCGGTTTCGGAAGAAAAAAGGATGCGTTCGTTGGAAAATGTACAGGATGTTGAACGCGTGGCGGCACCTCGGAACGTTCCGAAGATTACGGAGGAGAAAAAACAGGCGGAACTGGAAGTGATTTTAAAACGGACGACGGAGCGGTACGGACTGAATCAGCCGAAGGCAGAGAAAACGATAGGGGAAGTGTCGGAAAAGGCGTCCGGGAAGCCGGCAGGGAAACCGGTGGAAAAGCCGGTGGTAAAGCCGGTGGAAAAGCCGGTGGTAAGAGCGGCATACAATGTGTCCGAGCAGGCCGTTGGAAAATCTGTAAACAACGAAGAAGCCGAGCCGGAAATCAATACCTCCCCGTATAAGTTCAACTCCCTTGTGGAAGCGGATAAATTGACGCCGAAGGGGCACAGCAGGATTGATTGTGGCGTGCGCTGGGTGAAGAAGTCAAAGACGTTTGTAGATTTTGTGAGCAATTATGGAACACTCCGGGTAACTCCGGTCACGGAAGAGATCGTCCGGATTCAGTTTGTCCGAGGACAGACAGATTCGTTTGCAGAAGAGAAGTGGAAGTATACAGGCGAAACGAAAGCCGGTTTTAGTACCAGGGAAAATGCGAATGTTTATGAGATTTCCATGGGTAAGCTTGTCATCTGTGTAGAGAAAAAGAGTGGTGCGCTTGTCTTCTTGGATAAAAGGGGAGCCGTGCTTCTTAAGGAATCCGGAAAAGAGCCGCGTCAGATAGAACCGGAGCTTTTAAAGACCTGGAATTACTTTGAATGGGCAAAGAATGAGAAAATTGTGGCAAAGGGAATTCTGGATTCGGAACTTGAGCCGGTAGGCGGAAAAGCACGTTACATTTCTATCGGAGACAAGAAACGAAGAATGCCGCTTTTGCTTTCCGGTAAGGGATATGGTATTTCGGTTGCTGCAGAGCACACGGTAGCCTTTTGCGGAGTAGGGACGTATGGCCAATACATCTGCACGGAAAAAGAAACGCAGATAGACTACTATGTGCTGTTTGGCGGAAGTAACGAGGAAAACTTAAGGTTATACAAATCGTTGGTGTAAAAAAAGACAACAAAGAAGTCAGGGAGGAAAGCGCGATGGATTGGAAGGAAAAATTGCACAACGGGGAATTGTATTATCCGGGAGATGATTCCATATTGAAAGAACAGTTTCAGTGTCTGGAGAAGTTATATGATTTTAACCGTACCAGACCAATGGAACAGGAAAAGAGGGCAAAACTTTTAAAGGAGATGTTTGCAGAGATTGGTGAGAACTGCTACATTGAGCCACCGTTTCATTCCAATTTTGGCGGCAGACATTGCCATTTTGGTAAAAATGTTTATGCGAATTTTAACCTGACCTGTGTGGATGATACCCATATTTATGTGGGCGATTATACGATGATTGGGCCGAACGTGACGATTGCAACGGCAGGACATCCGATTTGTCCGGAGTTAAGACAGAAAGGGTATCAGTATAATATGCCGGTGCATATCGGGAAAAACTGCTGGCTTGGCGCGGGAGTCATTATTGTGCCGGGCGTTACCATTGGCGACAATACGGTAATCGGTGCGGGAAGCATTGTGACAAAGGATATTCCGAGTGGAGTGGTTGCTGTTGGAAATCCGTGCAAGGTACTTCGTGAGGTAAATGAGCACGATTATGAGTATTATTTTGAGGACAAAAAAATTGGGAAATTAATCAATGATTTGAACTGATTCGTTAGGAGGTTTTTATGGCAAATTTGATTGTAGTATGCGGACCGCAGGCGGTTGGAAAGATGACTGTGGCGGAAAGCCTGAGAGATAAGTTGAAATATAACATGATGATGAATCATGACAGCATTGAGGTGTCGGATAAGATTTTTGGCTTTGGAACTCCGGCACAGAAGGCGTTCAATGCCGTTTTCAGAAAAGAAGCGTTTGAACTGGCGGTAAAGCATAACGTGGATCTGATTTTTACTTATGTTTGTGCGTTTGAGATGAAGGAGGAACGGGATTATCTGACAAGTCTGTCAAAGCTGTTTGAGGACGCCGGAGGAACCTTTTATTTTGTTGAGCTGAGTGCAGATCTTACAACCAGACTGGAAAGAAATGTAACGCCGCACCGGATGGAAAGGAAGGCATCCAAACGGGATGTGGAATGGAGCAAATCCAATCTTTTGAAAGATGCGGAAAGACATAAACTGAATTCTGATCCGGGGGAGATTTGGTTTGAGCATCATATCAAGATTGATAACACGAATCTGGAGCCGGATGAAGTTGCGGATAAGGTGATAGCTGCATTTGGGCTAACGGCAAATGATAAGGAAGAGAAAGAATACCGGTATGGAGTGTGAAACAAAATGATTATTTTGATTACAGGTGCGTCGCACACAGGTAAAACTGCTCTGGCGCAGAGGTTGCTTGAAAAATATAAGTATCCGTATTTGTCTATCGACCATTTGAAGATGGGGCTCATTCGCAGTGGTAATACTGAACTTACACCGATGAGTCCGGATGACGAGTTGACGGCGTATTTGTGGCCGATTGTTTGTGAAATGATGAAAACTGCGATTGAAAACGAACAGAATCTAATTGTGGAAGGCTGCTATATTCCGCTTGACTGGGAAAAGGATTTTACGGAAGAGTATTTGGATGAAATCCGTTTTTATTGCCTCGTAATGAGTGAGGAGTATATACGAAATCACTTTTCGGACATTAGGAACTACGCAAGCGTGATTGAGAACCGGTTGGATGATGAAGGGTGCACCTTGGAGAGTGTATTAGAGGATAACGAAAGGTTTTTGATGCTTGCAAAAAAGCACGGTAAGGAGTATGTGCTGATTGAGGATTGGCATGCTGGCGGAGGATTATTTTAAGAAATAAGGTGGCGGAAACGTTGTACCTATTGTAGGGTGGAAGGATATATCCATAAAAATTATCACAATTGTAGGGAGGAATTAAAATGGCAGAAGCAAAAACAGAACGGAATCGAGAAATATACGAAGCAAGATTACGAGGAGAGACATTTACCAAAATAGCAGAACGATACGGTGTTACAGTACCTTCTGTAAGAAGTATATTCGAGAAGGAACAAAAGAAAGAAGAGTTAAAGAAGCTCAGGATTTATCAAGTGTTGCTGACTCTTACAGATGATGAACAAATAATTATGAAAACCATGCGTGTTCTTAGAATAAATCATCTTGATTCAAAAGAAGCACTTCTTGGTGTGACAAAAAAAGAGTTATTGAAGTGCAACAATTGTGGGGAAGTAATGGCAAATTTGATATTGCAGGTGGCAGATATTCTTAGAGAGGAGACCAACATATGAATACACCTATATTGGAAACCGAAAGAATGATATTACGACCACTATCTGTAGCAGATGCCAATGATATTTATGAGAGATGGGCTACCGATGAACGTGTGGCAAAATATGTGAGATGGTTTGTTCACAGTTCGGTGGATGTTACTGTGGAATGGCTGAAAGCAGAGGAAAAGAATATTTCCAGTGATAAGATATATCAGTGGGGATTTACGTTGAAAGAGACCGGATACTTGTTTGGCTCAGGTGGAATTCACTACAATGACGAAGAGGGTGTATGGGAACTGGGCTATAACCTGATGCATAAGTTTTGGAACCAGGGATATGCAACGGAGGCTGTGAAGGCAATGCTTGATTTTGGCATTAATGTATTGGGGCAGAAGGAATTCATAGCTTGGCACGCAGTAGATAATCCTGCTTCCGGTGCAGTAATGAGAAAATGTGGGTTTGTTTATGAGAAGAATGAAGTACATACCAAGTTTGACGGCGTAACTTCTTTTGACACAAAGAAGCACAGGCTGATTGTTCCGTAGGAGTACATATGCTTTGCTATGGAATAACTGCGGATGAACTAAAACAAGTATATACAGACAAGTTTGAAAAAAATATGAAGCGCTGGTAGATTCCAAGTTGTAGAGAAATGAAACTTGAATTTGAGGGGAAAGTTATATGGATTTAGAGAGACTATATTATGAAGTAAAGAACTACATAGACACCGTGGACTTTTCAAAACTCTGGCGAGGATTTGAGCCTTTGAAATTTGCGTTGTATACAGACAAGGAATGTTTTTTTGATGGAGCTTATGTTGAAAAAACGGACGAGTTCCTTGCCAATACGTCCATTTTGTACAATGGAGAATGGATAGCAATTTGGTATGTACAGGAAGAAATGAACCCAATTGTGCTGACTTCGAAAATGATCCATGAAATGTTTCATGGTTTTCAGAGGATGCATAATGAAAGTCGCGTTTTTGATGATTTGGATGCATTGTATCACTACAAATATGAAGAAGGTAATTTGAACCTAAAACTGAAGGAAAATCACTTGCTCTATCATTTATCAACAAAATTTGATAAAGAAATGTTTGGGCAGTTTTTGCAAATTAGGAAATATCGTTATGACACTTTTGGTTATGCTTATCATTACGAATCCTGTAATGAACAAATCGAGGGAACAGCCAATTATGTAGAACTTCATTGTTTAAAACAGCTGTCTGCCGAGTTGTTCGAAAAGAAGCTTTCGGCAATGAAGGAAAGAATCATTGACCCAGGCAATTTGCTCCCTGTAAGAATCATTTGCTATGACATCGGCGCGTTGTTGCTGTATGTTATGACAGAGAACCATATTGCGTTTGAAGATGACTTTTCATCCGTTACTTTTTCGGAAGCAATCATAAGCGGCATCGAGGGGAAAAAGCATATTTCTGAATTCAGCACGAAGAACTTGCTGGATAGTTTTAATTCAAAGGCAAGTGAAATTATTAGCAAAGCAATAGAGAAAAACGAGCTTGTTACCGATACGCCGTGTGAGCTTTTCGGGGTAAATGTGTATGATGCAATCTTTTATCAAAATCACATCATAAGCAGATATTTTGTCATGTTCGGGTCCGAAGATAACAAACAAATCGAATATGGTGATTTTGTTATCGAAACAAAGGAGTATAAGAAAGTAACAAAAATCTATAGAATTTAACGATGCGATCGCCGTTGGCGATTCGCAACGTTAGTGAGGAACTTTCGAAGAAAGTGCATCGTTAGTGAGGAAAATACGAAGTGTTTCTTTCGGTTTCTTAAAAAATTAAGTATGAGGGCGAGCTACTTTGGAAAAGGATATTTGGATAAAATATAAAATGAATCACCGGGACGAGGCAGTCAAATTTTTGAAAAGTCTTTGGTGTGAAACACCAAAGCCATGTCCGTTATGCGGCGGGAAATTGGACTTTCTTCACAAAAAGGCGAAGAAAAGCAATTGCGATTGGATTTGTACTGTGTGCGGTGAAAGATATGATACGATTAAAATGTTGGATGAATTGAATGAGAGATAGTTTTTGCGGAGGTGACACGGTGCTGTTTCATACTTTTAAATCTCAGGAAGAAAGAAGGAACTATGGCGGCTCGGCGTTTATTGAGATACAGTTTTGTAATATGCCGTTTCAGACCACGATAAAAGCGTTAGTAGCTGTAAATAGTATTCAGAATTGGAAGAACGATTCTCTCTACGTTTACATAGAGGATGACAGTTTATTTTTTCAAGAGTACAGTGGTATTTTGGGTTGTGGCACTTACAATAATATGAAAACCGGAATCGTTGATTTATACGGTATCAATTATTATGCGCCATCCTTAACCGACTCCATTATAGAAAGACTGAATAAAGAAAAACCGACAGATTATGAAATCTTAGTAGAGTGGCTGAGAAAGTCAAAAGAGTATAACGGATTCTATATTTTAGGAATCTGACAGATTCAACTTTGCACTGTAATGAACTATGATATGAACAAGGTGAAATGAGAGATAGTTAAAGAGATTCACTACAAACCACGCTTGCATATTTGCTAAATAATTGAAATTGCTATAAGTCAAGAGATTTTGGATTTATGGCAATTTTTGCGTTTGTCGGTAAAAAACGAATTTTTACCGAGTTTTACTTTGACAAATAACACGGAAAAGTGTATATTAGAGTAAAGGTCGGAAAAAACAAAAATTTTACCGAGGTGAACAAAGATGATTTTAACATATAAAGAATGTATTGAAAAATTTGGAAATGATTATCAATTGACAAGAGCTGTTGCTGAAGAAAGTATTTATCGTGTGGAGTCGGGCTTATATTCTACCGAGCGTTATTCATCGGAATTGGAGATTATTGTTAAGAAGTATCCGAAAGCTATTTTGACAGATGAGTATGCATTTTATTATCATGGTTTGACAGATGTAATTCCCGAAAAATATCATATTGCAACCAAAGCAAAGGCAGCGAAATTACTTGACGTCCGAATTGAACAAATCTATGTCAGAGATGATTTATTGCAATTAGGAGTTGTTGAAAAAGAAATTAACGGAGTAACAGTGAAAATATACGATAAAGAGCGTATGTTGATTGAATTGCTTCGCAACAAGAATTCTATGCCTTATGACCTATATAAAGAAATCATAGGTAATTATCGTAAAATTATAGAAAGTCTCCAAATTTGGAGAATACAGGAGTATGCCGATATTTTTCCTAAGAGCAAGATGATTAAAAAGGCACTGGAAGAGGAGGTTTTTTGACCAATGGATTTACGAGAGATAACTGACTCTGGGTTCCCAATAGGGGCAAGTGGCATCCCTGTTAGAAAAGAATGTGGGTGTAAAGAAAGACTTGAAGTTGAAGGAGAAAGGATTATGGAAATATCTATTTGCAAACTGAATTATGAACTATTGGATGATTGGTTGTCTTATTTTGACAAGGATGCATTTTCTGACAATGATGAATGGTGTGGGTGTTATTGTATGTGTTATCATTGGGATAGCAAGTTGGAAAAGGAACGAGGATGGGACTGCGATAAAGATTCTGCTCAGTTTAATAGAAAACAGGCAATAGGCTTAATAAAGAACGGTCAAATGCAAGGATATTTAGCATATGTTGAGGGAAAGGTTGTTGGATGGTGTAATTCGAATGATAAAAAAGTGTATAATAACGTTAATTTTAATTTCGCAGAAGAAGTGCCTGATAACGGCGAGAAAATTAAATCCATTGTTTGCTTTTCGGTTGCACCTAAATATAGGGGATGCGGCGTTGCCACTGCCTTGCTTGAATATGTGTGCAGGGATGCAAAGGCCGATGGATTTGATTTGGTAGAAGCATATCCATTTGCACACAATGAAAATCATGCTTATCACGGGCCTCTATCCATGTACAAAGAGAACGGATTTGAAGTTGGAGAACAACTGGAAGGATGTATTGTTTGCAGAAAGTTCCTTTAAGTCATAGATATAGCGGTTAACAACAAATTGGAAGTTGTGGAGATGAAACAGATGAAGACTGTAAAACGAAAATCGGTAGGAACTCATTTTTCAATGTGTGTGCAACCTGCTTTTATTATTGGTACAAACAATGAGGATGGAACCTGTAATTTTGCACCAATTACATGGGTCAGCGTCACAAATGAAAAAGGGAATGATTATTTGCTGACTATCAGTATGTTTGGTACTAAGAGGACAAAGCAAAATGTAATCAGGACCGGGGTTTTGAGTGTTAATCTTGTCAGCACGGATATGCTTGAACTTATGGACTATTTTGGGACGCATCACGCGAAAGACGGAAAAAAAGATGAAATTTCATACGCAGTTTCCAGAGGAGAAGTTGTGGATGTGCCTGTTTTAGATGCGAGCCGATGGGTGTATGAATGTGAAGTTGTTAATTCTATTGACACAGGAGAATCTACTACTTTTTTCTGTAAAATAAAGAATGTCCAAATAGATGAACAACTGGAATGTGTGGATATTTTTGATGTGGATCTTACGAGACTTGATCCGGTAATTTATTCGGGCATGTATCACAGTATCGGAAATTTGCTTGGTAAAATAGGAGATTTTACAAAATAGACAAGTTTGAATTTGGCGGAGGGATGTCATGGTAAAATATGTTTTATGTTTAGCAACTATATTATTATTGGTTGTAGATGCATTTATCTATTTTAATTTGAAGAAATATATTAAAGTGCATGAGAATGAATTGGTAGAAAACCATATGAAAGGATTGTTAGGTAGAGCAGTTGCTATGACAGTTATCTCTGTGTGTATAGGTGTAATATCAATTATTCTTCATATAATGTAATACGAAAATTTAAGGCTTGCGGAACTTTATTGGGCAAGTGAAGCAGATACTTCAAATCAGCAATCGATTTGTGAGATGCTGGTAGATGGAGAAATCACAGTTGTTGAAATAGTGAAGGAGATAAATGCAAATATAGATAATGAGGTGATAAAATGATTAGAACTATGGAGCGTGCCGACCTGGCACAATGTGGAAGGATTTATGCAAAGGCATTTCCAATGGAACATTGGGGAATAGACTGGACGGCTGAAAATGCAACAGAATATCTTCAGGATTTTTTTGAGCAGAAAAGATTTGTTGGGTATGTATATGAAGAAAACAATGAAGTACTAGGGTGTATATTTGCACTTTGTAAGATTTCAGGAAGCAAGGAAGAGATTTATATTAATGAGATGGCAGTACTTCCCGAACGACAGGGCCATGGAATAGGAAAACAGTTATTAAATGCTGTCAAAGATTACAGTAAGGACAAAGGACTTGCCGGCATTGTTCTTTATACAAGCGAGTATGCACCGGCAGCTAAGTTTTACGAAAGGAACGGGTTTAAGTTATCAAAGGGAACGATATGTATGTATTGTGACTAATTAAAAAGAATTGGATTCTGTTTTGTTATCCGCAATGCTATTGTGCTTGTATAAAACGAGTGCCAGGAGAAGTATCAAGATAACAATTTCTAATCTATAGAGGTCGGGAAATTTGAATTTGGCGGTGGGGAAAATGAACTATATAAGACAAGCAAGATATGAAGATATAGAGAGGATTGCAGAAATTTTAGTATTCAATTACAGATTAAATTTCTATCCAATATTTCGAGATGACAGTTTCTATTTTGAAGAACTTAAGGTCTCTAAGCAAATTGCCAACTATGTGAATGATTTGGACAGCATCTGGGTTTATGATGATGGTGTTGTAAAAGGATTCATTCAAATAGAAAAGGAAGAAGTAAAAAAATTGTTTGTAGAGCCTGTTCTTCAAGGAAAGTCTATCGGAGCCAAGTTGTTGGAATATGCGATAGCCGAAAAGAATGTCAATTTTTTGTGGGCTTTAGAGAAAAACACAAAAGCAATAGCATTTTATAAGCGACATGGTTTTGACATAACAAATGATAAGAAATATGAGGAAGATACAACAGAATTTCTTGTTCGCATGGAACGATAAATTCTAAATGAGGAAATAGAATGGTTGCATATCACGTGGTAACAGACAGGCCTATGCATGTAGGGCAGCAGATTATATTTGATGAAGAACACCATAGTGGAGTATATCAAAGGGTATACGAGAAAATAGATATAGTAAATGATATTTATGCTAATCCGGCGAAATATGATGCGGAAACATTAGAGCATCATACGTCTGTTGCGTTAAGAGAATTGGCGCTAGAGGAAGTCAGACAGAAAAAATATCCACAGTATCCTTCCAGGATGGGATGCTTGTATGTGTCTAAAACGTTTGAGGAAGCGGATAACTGGGGGGAATTTTTTGCTGAAATAGGCAGACCTACATATCATATTGTAAAGTTAGAGATAGAAGGGAACTGTTTTATCGGGGACGCCACAAAGTGTTTCAAAGGACAATTGAACAAGGAAGAAAATTTAAGGCTTGCGGAGTTTTATTGGGCAAGTGAAGCAGATACTTCAAATCAGCATACGATTTGTGAGATGCTGGTAGATGGAGAAATCACAGTTGTTGAAATAGTGAAGGAGATAAATGCAAATATAGATTGTTTGTAGGTGCGAATCATGGGAAAGAAATTATCTGAAATGAGTTTGGAAGAACTGTGGCAGTTGTTTCCAATCTTTTTAACAGAACATCAAGATTACTGGAAAGAATGGTATTCCGAGGAAGAAGGATTATTGAAAAACGCCATTTCTTCAACCGAAAGAATAAGCCATATTGGAAGTACTGCCATTCCTTCTATTTGGGCAAAATCCATTATCGATATTCTTGTGGAAGTTCCAAAGGAAAGCGACTTACTTGACTACAAAGATTTGGTTATAAACAATGGCTATATTTGTATGTCGCAAAACGAGAATGGAATGTCTTTTAATAAAGGATATACTGAGAATGGATTTGCTGAGCGGGTGTTCCATTTACATTTGAGATATGCAGGCGATAACAATGAATTGTATTTTAGGGATTATCTCATTGAGTATCCGGATATTGCAAAGGAATACGAGAAATTGAAATTGGGACTGTGGAAAGAATATGAGCATAATAGAGATGCTTACACAAATGCCAAAACAGAGTTCGTGAAAAAGCATACCGAAAAAGCAAAATTGCTGTATGGTAATAGATATTGACGAATTCCAATGTGTAAAACAGTTAGATAAACTTGAATTTGAGGAGGTCTCTAATGAAAACTAACATTAGATATTCCATATTTGATTTAATTCTTTGCATAATAGGATTGTTGATATCTTTGATTGGCTTTATCGTATTAGCCACAGCTCGCCATTTCTGGGGCTTTGTCGGTTATTTTATTTTCTTCTTGATTGTCACAATCATGTTGTTGGATTCCATTAAGAACATACAATGGTTTGATATTATCGATGGATATATAACTATTCATTGCCCATTTGGAATTATCAGACGAGTGAGGTTAAACCAAATCAAAAAGGCGTTCAAGACAAATGCCGTCATTTATAACATTAAGATGCTTTCTGTTAGGCGGCCGCATATTGTACTGTGCGTCGAGAAGTCTCTTACGAAAGCTGGCGTAGACGATGCGTATAACGGAAAGAAGAAACCATACGTCATTATTCCTTATTCGGAAGAAATAGAAGTTTTGATTTGCACGGAATATAAAAAGTTATGCGGCGAAGAACTAATCATAAAGTAGTAGTAAATAACTTCTAATTTGTCAAACAATTAAGAAAGAAGTGTAGATGAATGTTTTCCTGAGGTCAGGAAAATCGTTGATGCAGGTATAGCAAGTAAGCCTGTGAAGGATTACGAACTTACTAGATATGCGTGCTATCTGATTGTGCAAAATGGTGATCCAAGAAAAGAAGTAATTGCAATAGGACAAAATGTAACTTATAAATATTTAATTATAAATATCCTGTTGGTATAATGGAAATGTTTTGTGAACTAAGACAAATAGTTTTCGAGAGCATTTCTTGTGAACCGGAAGAGACATTGTGGGCAAAGTTGCCAAGTTATTATGTTGGAGAGCGTTTTGTGAGATTGATACCATTTAAAGATCATGTTAACATTGAGGCGCAGGCAGTGGATCTTCATAAGGAAGAATTGGCAGGCTATAAAATTACGCCTAAGGGGATGTTGCAAATCTATCTGAAACAGGACATACCATATGAAGTTTTGAAACAGGTATTTGCGGAAACATTAGTATGAATTCTAGTTCGCAACCTTTAGGGTGCGGAGGTACTTTATGAACGAGAGGATAGAGATTAAAGAAGAGAGACTTTCATCGGAAGAATATATAGACTTTTTAAAAAGAACAGATTTGGGCTCCCAGTATCCAAAAGAACGGTTTGAGGAAAGAGTGGCAAGGCTGGTGAATAACGTCTCGTTAAGCCTTGTGGCCAGAAATGATGCCGGAATGATTGTCGGTGTTTTATTTGGGCTGACGGATTATGCGTATTGGCTGTATGTGACAGATTTGGGCGTTGACAGAGCTTATGAAGGTCAGGGAATCGGAAGGCAGTTAATGAAGACAGCACACGAGACAGCCGGCGGCGAAAAAGACATAGCAGTGTATCTGATTGCAAATGAGAATGCCATTCCGTTTTATGAAAAATTAGGAATGGAAAAAGCGGATGATGTAATGCAGTATAATAAAATTGAGTGGACCTCTTTTGAAGTGAAATAGAGGAACTACGAAGATAGGAGAATGGAAATGACGAATCAGGAAATATTGCTAATTGCCTTGGAACAGTCCGCAATTGACTGCAATTGCAAACCGGAGGATTTTCTTACGGCAGAAAACAAGGTTGTACTATCAAGAAAACACGAAAAAGCAAGAGCATATCTTCCGTTGCCGTTTGAGTGTGATTTGGTCTCCTACGGAAATAATATTGTGGCGCAGGTTAGCCCACGAATGAAGGAAACTGTAGAACAGTATATAGGGAAATACGAAGCAATCCGGTGCTTTGAAACACCCAATGTGATTGCACTCAATGAAAAATTGGCAGCGTTTGACTATAAGGTTTGTTTTATGGCAGAGTATTTTCTTCCGGATGTGGACAAAGTGAAGGAATTGCCGTGTGCGTATGAATTGAGAGTATTGCATCAGGAAGATTTTGCGGACCTTTATACGATAGAGTGGTCGGATGCACTGTGTGAAAACAGAAAGCATTTGGATGTACTTGGAGTGGGTGCGTATGATGGGGACAAGTTAGTTGGACTTGCCGGATGTTCGGCAGATGGCGAGATGATGTACCAGATTGGTGTGAATGTACTTCCGGAGTACCGGAGACAAGGAGTTGCAGCGGCAGTAACCAGCAGACTGGCGATAGAAATATTAAAGCTTGGCAAGGTGCCGTTTTATTGCGCGGCATGGTCCAATATCAAATCTGTCCGCAACGCAATGAAATGTGGTTTCCGGCCGGCTTGGGTGGAGCTGACGGCAAGAAGCAGCGAGTTTGTGGATAGGATGAATGGATTGTGGAAGGAGATACAAGATGAACCAAGCACTTTTAACAATTGATGATTTTCCGTCGAAGAATACTCCGGCGATTGTGGATTACTTGGTAGAAAAGGGAATCAAGGTAATTTTCTTTTGTACCGGGCAGAATTTAGAGCGATACTATGATGAGGCTCTGTATGCCCTAAAAAATGGGATGATTGTGGGAAATCACAGCTATTCCCATCCGGCGTTTTCTGCACTTACAGTGGAAGAAGGTATTCGGGAGATTGAGGCGTGTGAGCGTGTTTTGGATAAATTGTATCAGGATGCCGGTGTAGAGCGAAAATTCCGGCCGTTCCGTTTCCCGTATGGAGACAAAGGCGGAGCCAACAAGGATGCTTTGCAGAAATATCTTGCAGAAAATGGCTTTCATAAAGTGGACGACAGACACATTACATATCCTTGGTGGAAAGAAAACAACCTGAACACGGATATTGATACGTTCTGGACGTTTGATTTTGCGGAATATAATATCCGTCCGGGCTCTGATTTTACAAAAGAGTCTGTGTGGAACCGGATGCATGATACCAATCCGAAGTCCGGGGCAGTATTGTTTGGCGAGAACAACAGGCATATCATTTTGCTTCACGCTCATGATGAGACC
>CAZIQL010000019.1:0-40060 GCA_964541485.1 uncultured Lachnospiraceae bacterium | reverse complement strand
AAGGCAGTGTTGCAAAGGGGATTGGTCAAATGGTATGACAAGGGTCTCCAAAACCTTTAGCGGGAGTTCGATTCTCTCATCCCCTGTTTTTCTGAAAGCCTTGAGATACAGCTCAGGGCTTTATTTTTTTCATGAAAGGAAAAACTATGTATCGTTTAATATGCAAAGACGGAAACGCAAAGCGCGGTGAAGTGACGACGGTTCACGGTAAGATTCAGACACCGGTATTTATGAACGTTGGTACGGCGGCAGCGATTAAGGGCGCGGTTTCCACAATGGATTTACAGGAAATCGGTACACAGGTGGAATTGTCCAATACGTATCATTTACATGTGCGTCCGGGGGACAAGGTGGTAAAACAGCTTGGCGGATTGCATAAGTTTATGAATTGGGACAAGCCGATTCTGACCGATTCCGGCGGCTTCCAGGTGTTTTCCCTGGCGGGTCTTAGAAAAATTAAAGAAGAAGGTGTTACGTTCCAGTCCCATGTGGACGGCAGACGTATTTTCATGGGACCGGAGGAGAGTATGCAGATTCAGTCGAATCTTGCTTCTACCATTGCGATGGCATTCGATGAGTGTCCGCCTTCTACGGCAGCACGTAAGTATATGGAGGATTCTGTTGCCAGAACAACGAGATGGCTCCACCGTTGTAAGGCGGAGATGGACCGTTTAAATTCTTTGGAGGATACCATTAACAAGCAGCAGATGCTGTTTGGTATCAATCAGGGCGGTGTTTTCCATGACATTCGTATTGAGCATGCAAAGCAGATTACAGAGCTTGATTTAGACGGTTATGCACTGGGAGGTCTGGCAGTGGGCGAATCCCATGAAGCGATGTACGAGGTAATTGAAAAGACCGTGCCGTATCTGCCACTGGAAAAGCCGACGTACTTGATGGGTGTCGGCACACCGGCCAATATTTTAGAGGCAGTAGAGCGTGGCGTTGACTTCTTTGACTGTGTATATCCGGCAAGAAACGGAAGACATGGCAATGCCTATACCAACCATGGTAAAATGACGCTCTTAAATGCAAAGTATGAGCTGGATGACAGACCGCTCGATGAGACCTGTCAGTGTCCGACTTGCAGGAATTACAGCAGGGCGTACATCCGCCACTTATTAAAAGCAAAGGAAATGCTGGGACTGAGGCTTTTAGTTACCCATAATCTTTATTTCTATAATAAGATGATGGAGGAAATCAGAGAAGCCATCGAGGAGCAGCGTTTTGCTGAGTATAAAAAAGCAAAGTTAGCCGGATTTGAAGAAGGCGACAAATAAAAGGAGGAAATAAAAATGAACACATTTACTACACTTTTGACAACAGATGCAGCAAACGGATTGAGCGGCGGCTCCATGATCGGAACCTTGGTTGTATATGTTATTTTCTTTGGTGCGATGATTTATTTTATGATTATCCGTCCGCAGAAGAAGCAACAGAAGAAGCAGGATGAGTTAATGAGCTCTATCGCAGTAGGTGACAGCATTTTAACAACCAGCGGCTTTTATGGCGTAATCATTGATATGGTAGATGAGGATGTTATTATCGTAGAATTCGGTAACAACAAAAATTGCCGCATCCCGATGAAGAAAGCGGCAATCGTTGAAGTAGAAAAGCAGAATAAGGAAAACTAATTCTTACGCTTTTAAATCAATTAAATGTTGCAGGACTGAGTAGGGAACCTTTAGGTTCCCTTTTCCTTTGCCGAGTTCTATGGTCGGTTTGATGGTTCCATGGAAATCTGAGCCGCCCGAGGCCGCTAAGGAAAAGTATGAAGCAAGAGCTTTCACATTCATTTCGTCCGGACCACGGTTTGCAGAGTAGTACACCTCAATGCCCTTTAGTCCGGCTTTCTTTAAACGCTCCAAAAGGGATACCAATTCATCGTGTGGCAGCTGATATAACAGAGGATGTGCAAGAACCGGTACACCGCCAGCCTTCAAAATCAGTCCGATGGCCTGTTCCGGTTCGATATATTCTCTTGCCACGTAGCAGGGACCGTCTTCGTTTAAATACTTTTCAAAGCCCTCCTGAACAGAGGAGGTAAAGCCTTTGTTCATCAGTGCTCTGCCAAAGTGTGCTCGGGTAACGACAGTGTCTGTGGCACCGTCCAGCAAATCATCCATGGTAAGATGGATTCCAAGAGACTCAAAACGCTCTAAAATGCGCAGGTTGCGGTTTTTACGGTTGGCTCTGGCATTCTCTAAAGTGTGGTTTAACAAGGCATTGGTTTCATCCACAAACAATCCGACAATATGAATGTCTCTTTTTTTATAGGCGGCAGAGATTTCAACACCGGAGTAGACCTCTATAGGAGTTCCCTGTTTTCTAAGTTCCTCTGCCTTTTGTTTTGCCTCGGCAACACCGTTTGTGGTATCGTGATCAGTCAGTGCAATTGCAGCCAGAGAAAGAGATGCCGCACGTTCCACAACCTCAGACGGTGTCAGTGTACCATCAGAAGCGGTCGAGTGGACATGTAAATCAACATATTTCATTTTCTTTCGCCCCTTTCCTATAAGAAAAGTATAGCACAAAGAGAGGGAATTTGAAAGCAGACAAAACAGTGAAATTTTTTAAAAGAGTAAGACCGGGTAATCAGGAAAACATTCCGCCTGCCATGCCGGCAATTAAGGAGAATACGAGTTCAGTAAGAATCTGGTCTGCTGAGAAGTCAGCCGGACCATTCAGCAAAAAGGAAGCAAGCACATAAACTCCGAAAAAAACCGCGCCAAAAACCAGTCCCCAGACAAATCGTCTGGCAGGAGCATGCTTGGAAAAGTAGAAGCTTCCAAGAAACGTTGCAAGGCAGAGGATGACGTAGAGGAGCGGCACCATAACAGATGCACCCCAGTTATTCTGAAACATCAGAAATGCGAGGAGGAAAAACAGGGCGGTAAAAATTAGGGAAGAAAAAAGAAGTCCTTTCAGCAAGTATATGATAGTTTGCTTCATATAGAATGACCTCCGGATATGTAAATTGCATAGTTACTTATATATATGAATGAATTGTGGGAAATATTTGATTATAAGAAATTATTTTGCATGTTTTCGGATGCAGACGAGGCGGCAATCAAAGTGTTATTAAATCATGTTTTAATAAATTCTTTAATGCCGGTAGTTGAGATAAATACGATGGAAGAGCTATTGTATCATAAGCTTGATCCGAGAGTGAAACAGTGGGAAAAAACAAGAAAAACAGAAAGTTAAATTCTAATTTAATAATCTGAATTGTATTTATCCCGAGCCGGAAGAGCCGCTTGAAATTCGTGGGGATTTACGAAAAAAGAGAGAAAAGGACTTGTAATAGAGGCATTAAAAGAGGTAAAATCAAAAGAAGACCATGCAAAGAGGGAAGTCCGTGAATTGTCGGGCGGACAACGTCAGCGTGTCGCCATTGCCCCGGCACTTATGAACCGTCCGGATATCGTTGTTCTGCGACCGGGTAATGGTGCTTGCGCAGGGAACGGTACATGAGATGGAGTGGCAGGAAGAGGCAGAGAAGTAAAAGAAGAAGGGACGGAAAAGTAGTAACATGCAAAAGAAGGAAAAGAAAAAATTCCCGAAAATGATTTTTTATTATGTAGGAAGGCATAAATGGGCATATCTCGGCGGTATCATTACATTGTTCGTTGTAGACTTTTTAAACCTGTATATTCCGGAATTTACCGGTTATATTGCGGATGGTCTGATGTACGGAACCATGGATTTAAACGGGGTACTCCGATATGTTCTTTTAATTTTTCTTGTCGGTCTGGGGCTGATGATTGGCCGTTTCTTCTGGAGATATTTTATTTTTGGAAGTTGCCGGAAAATCGAGCTGGAAATCAGAGAGGACTTGTTTTCCCATCTGACGGGGCTTTCCATGGATTATTACAATTTGCATAAGACCGGTGACCTGATGTCGTATTTTACCAACGATTTACAGGCAGTCCGTTCGGCGGTGGGCATGGCGGTTATTTCAACGTTTGATGCGGTTATTATGACCATCATGGTGCTGGCAAAAATGATTATTCATGTCAATCCGGAGCTGACGCTGCTTGCCGTGATTCCGCTTCTGGTTATTTTATTTGGAGGAATTTCATACGGGCGCGCCATGAAGCGTCGCTATGAGGATAAGCTGCAGGCGTTTTCGAGACTGACGGATGAGGTACAGGAGAGTCTTTCCGGTATCCGTGTCATCAAGGCTTTTGTACAGGAGCGTCAGGAGCTTGCGGCATTTGCAAAGGCAAATAAAAACAATAAAGACAGGAATATGAGAGTAGTAAAGCTTCAGGCAGTCGTGATGCCGCTTTTGGATGCACTGATTGGTCTTGCAAGTGTTATTACGTTGTTATACGGCGGCTATCTCGTTGTGGAGGGTGAGATTACCGGTGGACAGTTTGTGGCGTTTAACCAATACATCGGTATGCTTGTCTGGCCGATGATTGCGGTGGGCGACAGTATCAATACGTTCTCCCAGGGACTTGCATCCATGGGACGTATTCAGAGTATTTTTGATGAGAAAGCGGATATTAAGGATACAGAGAAGACGGATTATGAAATCAAAGGACTGGAAGGAGAAATCAGAATTTCGGGTCTGGAGTTCCGTTACAAGGAGGCGTTGCCTGCGGTGCTTAAGGACATTTCCGTAACGGTGCCAAAGGGCAGCACGCTTGCCATTCTTGGCCGTACCGGCAGCGGAAAGACCACGGTAGCAAACCTGCTTCTTCATATGTACAACGTAGAGGATGGCATGATTTCCTTTGACGGGAGAGATATCAATGAGATTCCGCTGGAGGTTTTAAGGGAACAGATTGCGTATGTACCACAGGATAATTTCCTATTTTCGGATACGCTACAGACCAATATCGCTTTTGGTGTGAGAAAGTTTAAGGAGCTTCCGCAGGACAAGGGAAAGCATAAACTGTTTTTGAGCCGCAAGGAAAGTCTGGACGCTTATATGGAGCAGGAACTTGCAAGCAGGGAGAGTGCAGCGGATAAGGCGTATGATGACCTGGATGAGGTGCAGGCAGCGGCTAAAATGGCGTGCATTCATGATAATATCATGGATTTTCCAAAGCAGTATTCCACGATGGTTGGTGAGCGTGGTGTGACGATTTCCGGCGGACAGAAGCAGCGAAGTTCCATTGCACGTGCTCTCATGAAGAATGCACCGATTTTGATTTTAGACGATTCTTTATCTGCGGTGGATACCGATACGGAAGAAAATATCCTTCGCAATTTGAAAGAAAACAGAGAAGGAAAAACAACGATTATTATTGCACACCGTATTTCGACGATTCAGAATGCGGACCATATTCTGGTGCTTGATGAGGGCAGAATGGCAGAATACGGTACACATGAGGAATTGATGAAGGCAGACGGCATATATGCCCGGCTGTATGAAAAACAGCAGCTTGAGGCACAGCTTGAGACAGTATAGAAAGGAGCAGGAAACAGATGAAGAAGAAATATTTACAGGAAGATTCTTCCGTACAGGGTTCCGTGTTCCTGCGGCTGTTAAAGTACGCGGCTCCTTACTGGTGGCAGATGGGACTTTGTCTTTTGCTTGTGCTTGGGATTACGGTACTTGAAATTTACCGCCCAAAGCTTACCGGGGAAGCAATCGATTTGTTTGCACAATCGGCAGACTTTTCACAGATTGCAGGAATTGCGGTAAAGTACGGAATTGTGCTGGTTCTGCTTTTTACCTTTAACTTTTTAAATACATGGATTTTACAGCTGACCGGACAGACGATTATTTATAATATCCGGCAGGAACTGTTTGAACATATTCAAAAGCTTTCCATGCGTTATTTTGACATTACTCCGGTTGGTAGGATAGTGACCCGGGTGACAAACGATGTGGAAGCACTGAATGAGATGTACACACAGATTCTGGTGCGGCTGATTAAGAATGTGGCAAAGATTATCGGTCTTGGGGTAATTATGCTTCACTTGAATGTAAGGCTTGCGCTGCTGGCATTCTGCCTGCTTCCGCTCGTCATTTTTCTGACCGTGGTATTTAAGCGTATTTCAAAGACTACCTACCGTATCGTGCGTACAAAGCTGACGGCGTTGAATACGTATCTTTCGGAGCATATTTCCGGCATGAAGGTCATTCAGATTTTTGCACGTGAGCATGAAAAGGATATGGAGTTTAAGGACCGCGCAAGGGATATGTATCATGCGAGCTACCGTGAGATGATGGTGTTTGCCATTTTCCGTCCGCTTATGTACATTCTTTCCATTGTGGCACTATGTATTATCCTTGGTGCCGGCGGCTATACGGTTCTTGAGGGAACCATCACATACGGTGTGCTTTATATGTTTACCAACTATATCAGTTCGTTTTTTGAACCGATTCAGGAGCTGGCAGAGCAGTTTAGTACATTGCAGTCAGCTATGGCATCCGCAGAAAAAATCTTTACGATTTTAGATGAGGAGCCGCTGGTAGTGAATCCGGAAAATCCGGTGGAAATGGGTGAAATCAAGGGAAGAATTGAGTTTGACCATGTATGGTTTGCCTATGCAGGAGAGGACTGGGTGCTCCGGGATGTTTCCTTTACGATTGAGCCGGGACAGAGTGTGGCGTTTGTTGGCGCAACCGGTGCCGGAAAGTCTTCTATTTTAAATCTCATCGGAAGATATTATGATGTCCAGAAGGGACGCATTACGATTGACGGTGTGGATATTAAAGAGATGAGCACAGACGAGCTTCGGAGTGCCATAGGACAGGTGCAGCAGGATGTCTTTGTGTTCACCGGAGATGTAAAGAGCAATATCCGGTTAAAGAATGAGGAAATTACGGACGAGGCAGTAAAGGAAGCAGCACGCTATGTCAATGCGGATACGTTCATTGAACAGCTGGAGCATGCGTATGAGGAAGAGGTAACCGAGCGCGGAGCCACCTTCTCTGCGGGCCAGAGACAGCTTCTTTCCTTTGCAAGAACACTTGCTTATGATCCGGCAATTCTGGTGCTGGATGAAGCAACCGCAAACATTGATACCGAAACAGAGGTTTTAATTCAGGAAGCACTTCAGAAGTTGATGAAGGGCAGGACGACCATCATGGTGGCGCATCGCCTTTCCACAATCCAGCATGCCGATAAAATCATGGTAATGCATAAGGGAAAACTAAGAGAGAGCGGAACTCATCAGGAGCTTTTAAACAACGACGGAATTTACAAAAAATTATATGAGCTTCAGCTGGCGGGAAGCAATTCTTAGAATCTGTGAATATATTGGTAGAGGAAGTTTGACAAAGTACTCTCTACAGTGATACAATAGCAGGAAAATAAAAGAATTGCTTTGTGTCCGGGAACGGGCGGTTTATGATAAAGAAAGGGGAATCGCTATGGCAATTTTTACGGGAGCCGGTGTGGCAATTATTACACCATTTAAGGCGAATGGAGAAGTAAACTATGATAAGCTTGGGGAAATCATTGATTTCCAGATTGATAACGGAACAGACAGTATCGTTATCGTAGGAACAACGGGAGAAGCTTCTACGCTTTCTCATGAGGAGCACATAGAGTGTATCCGTTATGCAGTGGCAAAGACAGCAAAGAGAGTGCCTGTGGTAGCAGGTACGGGTTCAAACTGCACAGAAACTGCAATTTATCTTACAAAGGAAGCAGAGAAGGCAGGGGCAGATGCTGCTCTTGTAGTAACTCCTTATTACAATAAGGCAACACAGAAGGGACTTATTAACCATTTTGGTACGGTTGCAAAGTCCACCAGCCTCCCGATTCTGTTATATAATATCCCGGGCAGAACCGGTTGCAATATTCTTCCTGTCACAGCAGCAACCATGGTAAAGGAATTTGAGAACATTGTCGGCATGAAGGATGCAACGGGAAATCTTGCACAGTCCATTGAAACCGTGGAGCGCTGTCAGGGTGACATTGATATGTATTCCGGTGAGGATGGGCTGATTGTTCCAATGATGTCAATCGGTGGTAAGGGTGTCATCTCCGTACTATCAAACATAGCACCAAGAGATACCCATGACATCTGTGCAAAGTATCTTGCAGGAGATGTAAAGGGAAGTCTGGAATTACAGTTAAAGTATTTGCCATTGGTACGTGCACTGTTCAGCGAAGTAAATCCGATTCCGGTTAAGAAGGCAATGAATTTCATGGGCATGGAAGTTGGTCCGATGCGTCTGCCTCTGACTGAGATGGAGCCTGAGAATGCAGCAGTGCTTTTAGAGGAATTAAAGAAGGTTGGTCTCGTATAATGACTAGAATAATCATGTGTGGCTGTAACGGCAAGATGGGTCGTGTTATCAGCCAGTTGGTAAAAGAGGATGAGAGTGCTGTCATTGTGGCAGGTGTAGACATTTCCGGAGAACAGTTAGAGGAGTATCCGGTATATAAAAAGATTACAGAATGTGACGTAGAGGCAGATGTGGTAATTGATTTTTCTTCACCGGTTGCGCTGAATGACATTTTGTCTGTCGGCATTGCAAAAAAGCTTCCGCTTGTGCTTTGTACTACAGGGTATAGCGAGGAGGAGTTAAGACAGATTTCGGAGGCGTCAAAGCAGGTGGCCATCTTGAGATCTGCCAACATGTCTCTTGGCATTAATCTGCTCCTTCAGCTGGTACAGTCTGCAGCCAGGGTGCTGGCAGATGCAAATTTTGATATTGAACTGATTGAAAAGCATCACAACCAGAAGGTAGATGCACCGTCCGGTACGGCACTGGCTCTTGCAGATGCAATCAACGAAGCCTTACATAAGGAATACACCTATAAATATGACCGTTCTGCAGAACGCGTAAAACGTGACAGGAAAGAAATCGGTATCAGTGCAGTGCGCGGGGGTACGATTGTTGGCGAGCATGAAGTGATTTTTGCCGGAACGGATGAAGTGATTGAACTCAAGCACACGGCATATTCCAAAGCAATTTTTGGGAAGGGAGCTGTGGCGGCAGCGAAGTTTCTTTCCGGTAAAGAAGCCGGAATGTACAGCATGCAGGATGCAATAGAAGAATGAGAAAGAATAAAAAAGGCGATGCAGTTTTGCATCGCCTCTGTTATTTTTTTGTTGCGCTAAGATTAGTTAGTTGGCATCGTCCGTGGTGGAGTCTGCATTCCCAGCAGATTTACCCATGGCGTTTAATTCCTTAATGAATGTTGCAAAATCAAGGCCGGTTCCAGTAGAAGACTTTTCTTCCTCGGAATGAGAAGAGGTAATAGCTTCTTCGCCTACGGTTTCGCCGGATTCATCAGCCGGATTCTGAAGAGCTAAAAGAGCAAGCAATTCAGAAAGATCTGTTGATACAATCTCAGGGAGTTCGGTACCTTCCGGATGGATGGTAACCTTACATACGGCAAAGGCTCCGTTGTCAATCTGAGCAAATATGTACGTTTCACCAACGGTGAGAGCTGTTACTCTGCCACCAGCGCTTACAGTGGCAATTTCTTTGTTGAAGCTGGAGAACTTCGGTACTTCTGCAGAAATCAACGGCTGGACAATACGCTCGAGCGTGTAATCCTGACCAACAATCATGGCAAGTTCCAACCTGGAGAACTGTACGCTGATTGCAGGTGGTCCAATCGTTATCTTACAAGGAAGCATCGCTACAACATTATCTCCCTCAGTTACGGTAACAAGGATAGTGGCATTGCCAACGAGGTTGGCATAAACCACACCATTTTTATCAACCGCAGCAACCGCCGGAGAAGTCGAACGGTAGGTAACCGTCTGATTCTCTGTCAGATTATACACGTAAATGGAAAAGGATTTTCCTTTTACGAGATTTTGCGAATTAACATTCAGTTTGATTTCCCGAGTCTCATCTGCGTGGGCTACCGTGGTAGCACCCAAAACGTCAGAAGTAACTCCGAGGAAAAGAACTAAGCCAAGGATAAACACACATTTTAAATAACCTTTTAGCCTCATGGCTTTTCCTCCTAACTCAGTAATCCTGCGTCACATCCTGTCAACAGGATACCATTTCTTTTTGTCAGAACAATGGCAAAAGGTTGACAATAGCGTGACATTTATTACAAATTTGTTTCATGATGGAAAGACACGGGAACTGACACAATTTTTCAGCAGAAACAATCTTGTGTTATTGGACAAATTACGGTAAAATAAGAGTAGTGATTTAGGAAGGAGGAAGAAAGTATGCAATACATATTAATTGCAGATGATAATCCCGATATTACAAGTATCTTGTCGTTATATGCCCAGAAAGAAGGTTTTGAACCGGTGGTGGCTGCGGACGGAGAAGAAGCGGTGCGCCTGTTTAATCAATATAATCCGGTGGTTGTGCTCCTTGATGTTATGATGCCAAAGGAGGACGGCTACGAAGTATGCCGTAAGATCCGTGCCAAATCGGATGTTCCTGTGATTCTTGTCACAGCAAGAGGAGAAGATTTTGAAAAGATTATGGGGCTGGACATCGGTGCGGATGATTATATAGTAAAACCGTTTAGTCCGAGTGAGGTCATGGCAAGAGTCCGTGCGGTGCTTCGTCGTATGACTAAAAACGAAAAGGAATCCAATGCAAATATTTTAAGAGTTTCCAATCTGGAAATTAACTTAGAGGAATATACATTATCTATCGGGGATACGAAAATGTCCCTGACAAAGAAAGAAATTGAGACAATGTGGACGCTGGCGGGAAATCCCAATAAGGTATTTACAAGAGATAATCTGCTTGACAGCCTTTGGGGCTTTGATTACTTTGGCGATCCAAGAACGGTGGATTCCCACATCAAACGTCTGCGTGCAAAGTTAGATGCCGTGGAGCATCCAAACTGGAGCATCAAGACCATCTGGGGTGTCGGCTATAAGTTTGAAATTGAAAACTGAGCCGGCGGATAGACGGAGGAGTTATGGACACAGAAAGACACTATATGCCAAAATATAATCGTCTGTTTGTAAAAACGTATTTAAGCTTCGCTGCGGTGATTTGTGTATTTGCAATACTGCTCGGTGTGCTCTATATGCGTATGTATGAACAGGCTACCGTTGAAAATTTTGAAACACAGTTAACCGGGGATGCAGAAAGAGCAGCACAGCGTTGTGCAAAATATTTTCTGGAAGTGAATATTGAGGGGTGGCGTGATTACCTGCTTCAGATTAGTGAAGAAGGAACCGAAGTTTGGCCTCTTGCCAATCCGAATGCGAAATATCCGTTACTTTCGGCAATGTCGGTTGGTCTTGGAATGGAGGATTTGTCACAGGAGTATGTCGAAGTGGCAAAGATTGCGTTTTCCAACCAGACCGAGGTACGCACCAAATTCAGTGAAGTGCACGACTGTACTGTGGTTACGGTAGGTGTTCCGATTATTGGTATCAACGGTGAAGTGGCAGGCGCAATCATTTTAAATGCACCGGTAGAGACGCAGCGGGAAATCGTGTCCAGCAGCTGGTCCATGATTTTAATCAGCGGAATGGTTGCCCTGGTGGTGGCCGGTGCGCTTGCCGTTCCGTTTGCAAGAAATATGACAAAGCCAATCGGAACCATGCGCTCCACAGCGTTAAAGCTTGCAGCGGGAGATTATGAAGCAAAAACAGGAATTGTGAAGCTGGATGAAATCGGTGAGCTTGCTTCTACAATTGACTTTCTGGCGGATAAGCTTGCGGAAAATGAAATAGAGAGAAAGAACATCGAACAGATGCGGTTTGATTTCTTTGCCAACGTTTCCCATGAGCTCAGAACGCCGATTACGGTGGTACGTGCCTATACGGAATCTCTGGTGGATGGCATGGTGCGTGATGAGGAGCAGGCACAGCAGTATTATTCCCGTATGTTGTCGGAATGCCAGAGCATGGAGCGTCTGGTAGGTGATCTGCTTTTGTTGTCAAAAATGCAGAATCCGGAGTTTATGGTGGAAAAGGAACCGGTTAACCTGCAACAGGTATTCAATGATCTGATTCGTACGGCAAAAACCATTGCGGACGAAAGAAATATTGAAATAGTGATGAAGCAGCCGCTGATGCCGTGTACGATGCTTGCCGACTACGGAAGACTGCGTCAGATGTTTTTGGTTATTGTAGATAATGCAATTAAGTTTTCCTACGAAAAATCCAAGGTCTATATCACACTGGAGGATGAGGCGGATACCATCCGTGTTACCATCCGGGATGAGGGCATCGGAATTTCGGAGGAAGAGCTTCCGAATATTTTTGAAAAGTTTTATAAGTCAAAGTTGCGGCAGAATGCCAAGGGTTCGGGACTCGGTCTGTCTATTGCCAGACAGATCTGCTGGAAGCATGACGGAACCATCCGGGTAGAGAGCAGACAGGGCGAAGGTACCACATTTATCTTCACCTTCCCAAAAATGGAAGAATTAAATGCTTGATAAACTGCATACTATATAGTAAAATATCAATAGATATTTTTAGTGCATTATCCTAGGGTGTTCGACACTCTCTGTCATTTTGAACCTACATTTCTTTCAAAGGGATTCCAATATTTTTAAGTGGATGTCAGGCCTCCTTAGTCAGTGGAAGGCAGAAGCTTAAGTGAGGTTACCCACCTAGCTTGGCTAGGAGTCAAAATACGAGAAACGGCATTTTGGGATAATGCAAAAGAAAGAGTAAATCTGGGTCGAAGTACATAAGAAGTGGGACGTACAAGAGAGAAAAAGGGAAGTCGTTTTTCACGACTTCCTTTATTCAATTTATTCTGTGATTTCTGCTTTCTTCAGTGTCTGTGCGATGGCTTCAATCAGAAGTGTCTGGGTGTACTTGCTGCCATCGGTAAGTACAAGCTCTGAGAGGGGAACATCCTTGGCAAGCTGCAATTCCAAATCAGAAAGAGCCGGATTTAAGAGAGGATACATGGTTTCCACTGCTTCGTCTAAGTTGACCAGACGGACGGAGTTGATGTGATTGGCATCACAGACCAATTCCAGATGGATGGTGGTATCGCCTAGAGCCATGGAAGAGGTGTATACCCCGGGGTGGTACATGGCAGAGGTTGGGGTATCGTCAGAGAGAGGCGAACTGCTTTCCCTGCCGGAAACCAGGACGATGACCAGCAGCAGGGCTATAACACCGCCAAATACGAGGGCAGCGGTAAGAAGTAGCTCTTTCAGCTTTACAACGACGATTTTTGTATTTGACATAAGGTACCTCCAAAGTGATTTTACGCTACTAATATATGAAGGAGAAGGGTATGGCATTACAGTTTATTTTGGGTGCTTCGGGCACCGGAAAAACAAAATATCTTTATGATACGGTAACGAGGCTTGCCGCAGAAAACAAAGAAACTACATACTATTTTATTGTGCCGGAGCAGTTTACCCTTCAGACGCAGAAGGAGCTGGTAAAGTGCAATCCCAATGGCGGTATTTTTAATATTGACGTATTGAGCCTTGCCAGACTGGCACATAAGGTGTTTGAGGAGCTTGGCAGGGAGCAGAGAAAGATTTTAAAGGATATCGGAAAGAGCATGGTGATAAAGCGTGCGCTGTCCGAATGCAAGGGAGAATTAAAGCTGTTCGGTTCCAATGCGGGACAGAATGGATTTGTTGAGGAGATAAAATCACTGCTTTCTGAGCTGTTCCAATATGGTGTGGACGAAGAAACGCTGTGTGCCTTGATAGAGGAGCATAAAGAGGAAGAACTGCTTGTAAAAAAGCTTCAGGATATTTTGCTGATTTACCGGAAATTTAAGGAACTTCTGGGGGAAAAGTATATGACGGCGGAGAGGCTTTATGATGCACTGGCAGAGTGTATCGGAGAGTCCTCTGTATTAAAGAATTGTGAGATTGTCTTAGAGGGCTTTACCGGCTTTACACCGTCCCAGTATGCGTTGCTGAAAAAATTGATGGCCGGGGCAAAAAAGGTATACGTATCCCTGACACTGGAGGAAGAGACTCTCCATGGCAGAGGTCGTGGCGGAGAGCTTTTTGCAATGAGCTTAAAAACGATGCAAAAAATGAGTTCTCTGGCAGAAGAAGTGCACTGCGAGGTACTTCAGCATATTGTGGCAGGCAAGGAGGACTTTCGTCACAAAGAGGGGAGCGCGCTTGGTTTTTTACAGGAAAACCTGTTTCGCTATCCGGTGAAAAAGCAGGAGAGACCTGTGGAAAAAGAGTTATTGGTGTATGCAGGACCGGATGCAAAGGCAGAGTGCAGGTTTGCGGTAACAAAGATTCAGGAGCTTTTGCAGACAGAAAATTACCGTTACCGCGATATTGCAGTCATTGTAAGTGACATAGAACAGTATGGAGAAAAAGTGGCGCAGGAGCTGGAGACGGCAGGGCTTCCGTGCTTTTTGGATTATAAAAAGAATATGTCGGAAAATACCTTTGCGGAGTATTTAAAGGCACTTTTGCATATTGCGGAGGCCGGACTTACGACGGAAGGGATTTTGTCATATGTAAAAAACGGATTATCCGGCTGGGACAAGGAACAGGTGTGGAATCTGGAGAACTATTGCCTGGCTCTTGGAATCAAGGGACATCAGTTTGAAAGAGAGTGGAAGAGGACATACCGGACCAGAACAGAGATTTCCCTGGAAGAGCTGAATGCAATGCGCGAGAAGCTTCTTCTTGAGTTAAAGCCCTTTGCAGAGAGCTTTCAGGAAAAGAACCGGACGGTGGCAGACCTCACAAAGACACTGTTTTTCTTTTTAAAGGAGCATGAAATAGAGTGGCGCTTAAAGGAAAAGGAAGAGGAGTTCCGTGAGCAGGGCGACTGGTTAAGAGTCCGGGAATATGCACAGGTGTACCGTGTGGCACTGGATTTGTTTGACCAGCTGGTAGAGCTTCTTGGAGAGGAAATATTATCGCCAAGAGAGTACCGGGAGCTTGTGGAGACAGGACTTCGGGAAGCAAAGGTCGGACTGATTCCGGCAGGCTCGGAGCAGATTGTCATCGGTGACATGGAACGCAGCAGATTAAAGGAAATCAAGGCGTTATTCTTCCTTGGAGTGAATGAGGGTAAGGTGCCGGCGGTTTCCGGAAATAGAGGGATTTTAAGTGACAAAGACAGGGAAGCACTGAGTAATGAGACATTGGAGCTTTCCCCGGACCCTGTGACAAAAATGAATCAGGGGCAGTTTTACCTGTACATGAATCTGACAAAACCATCGGAAAAATTATATCTGACCTATGCGTGTCTGAACGAAGAAGGAAAAGCAATCCGTACTTCTTATCTGGTTGGTAAAATCAAGGCGCTGTTTCCGGAGCTTAAGATTCAGACATCGTATGCAGACAGGGCAGAAGAGATTGTCCGGAATGATAAAGGGAAGAAGGCATTCCTTTCGGGTCTTCGTGCGTTTGCTCAGGATGAGGCGGAGGAGACCTTTGCCGAATTGTACCGTTGGTATGGGGTGCAACTGCAGGAAGAAGAATTGACAAGGCTTTTGGAGGCTGCGATTCAGGGACCAAAGGCAGAGCGGATAGATGGAGCAATAGCGCGGAGTCTGTACGGGGAAGTGATTACCGGAAGTGTTACCCGCATGGAGCAGTATGCGCGTTGTGCGTTTGCACATTTCTTAAAATATGGCATGGGGCTGGAAGAAAGAGCAGAATATGCGCTTTCGGCACCGGATGTCGGGAATCTCTATCATGACGGATTAAAGCGCTTTGGTGAGATGTTGCTTGCTGAGGGAAAGACCTGGCAGGAGCTTTCAGATAAAGAAAGGGAAACATTGGCGGAGCGCTGTGCAAAGGAAGCGGTGGAGGCTTATGCAACAGATGTGTTTTTAAGCTCTGCAAGGAACCGTTACTTGACAAAGCAGATGCTTCGTGTCTTAAAAAAGACATTACAGGTGATGTCGGTACAGCTTGCAGGAAGCGAGTTTTCACCGGCGGCGTTTGAACAGGCATTTTCCCATACAGACAGAAATCTTCGCTTGTACGGAATTATTGACCGTGTGGATGTGTCAAAGGGAGAGCAGACGGAGTATGTAAAGATTGTAGACTATAAATCCGGTAACAGGGATTTTTCACCGGAAGAGCTTTATTATGGTCTTTCGATGCAGCTGGCTGTCTACATGGCAGCAGTGCTCAGGGAGAAGCCGGATACTGCAGAGCCTGCAGGAATGTTTTATTACCACTTGGATGACCCGATTGTGGATAAATCAGATCACACGGAGGAGGATGTGTTGAGAAAACTCCGGGTAAAGGGGCTGGTAAATGACAACCGGGAAGTTATAAGACGTCTGGATAAGGATTTTCAGACAGCAGCGGGAGGCTTGAAGGAATCGGTGAAGTCCTTCCGCATTCCGGTAGAGACGGACAAGGCGGGAGATTTGAAAAAGTCATCCAAGGTGGCAGACAGGAAGCAGTTTTTTGCGGTAACGGAGTTTGTCTATCAGAAATTGCACGAGGAAACAGAAGAAATTTTATCGGGTGCAGCAGAGATTGCACCATACAAATTAAAGAAAAAGACCGGATGTGATTACTGTCCGTATGCATCGGTCTGCGGTTTTGACAAAAAGAGCGGAGGAAAGTACCGCGTGCTTGCACCGCTTTCGGATGCCGAAGGGTTTGCGAAGCTTTGCAAGGAAAATCAGGAGGGGTAACATGGCGGAAATCAGACTGACAACCGAACAGCAGAAGGTGGTCGATGCAAGAGACTGCAATCTTTTGGTGGCAGCAGCAGCCGGTTCCGGCAAGACTGCGGTTTTGGTACGCCGTATCATTAAGAAGGTTCTGGATAAGGAGCATCCGCAGGATATGGACCGTCTGCTGATTGTGACCTTTACCAATGCGGCTGCGGCAGAGATGCGGGAGAGAATCGGTGCGGCGATTGAAGAAGCACTCATGGAGGATCCGGAGAACAAGCATTTGCAGAGGCAGATGCTATTGCTTCACAATGCCCAAATTACAACCATTCACAGCTTTTGTCTGTCGGTGATCCGGGAATTTTTTCATGTGCTTTCGGCAGATCCGGGCTTTCGCATCGGCGATGAAGCAGAGCTTTCCCTGCTTCGGTCGGATGTGGCTTTTGAGGTGCTGGAGGAGTGCTATGAGGAAGAGAATGCGGATTTCATCCGCTTTGTGGAAAGCTTTGCCGGAGTGGGCAAGGATGAGCAGATTGTGGAGTACGGAAGAAGATTGTATGAGCAGTCTATCAGCCAGCTTTGGCCGGAGGAATGGCTAAAGGCTCTTATGGAGAAGTTTTGTTTTGACGGGAAAAGTGCAAAGACACATCCGATGTTTTCCGATGTAATGGAGCAGGTAAGGGAGACATTGTCTGCTGCCGGAATACTGACAGACTGTATGTTGGAGCTTTGTGAGGAACCGGGCGGACCGCTGCTGTATAAAGAGGCGGTGGAGAATGACCGCGAGCTGGTACGGGAGCTTAAGAATGCGGCAACGTCCTATGAACAGTTTGCAGGAGTAATCAGAGAGCTTTCCTTTACCAGACTTTCGACAAAGAAGCAGGAAGTGGCGGAAGAGAAAAAGCAGAAGGTAAAGGATATAAGGGAAGTATTTAAGAAGCTGTTAAAGGGGATTGCGGAGGACTATTTCTATGCTCCGGCAGAGGAGCTTTTGGCAGATATACAGAGTATGGCACCGGCAATGCGGGGGCTTGTTTTGTATACCCTGAAATTTATGGAACGCTATGCAAAAGCAAAGAAGGAGAAAAATTTGATAGATTTTTCGGACCTGGAGCAGATGGCGCTTAAGATTTTGGTGGCAAAGGAAGGGGATTCGTATGTTCCGACCAAGGAAGCCAGGGTGATTGCAGAACGTTTTGATGAGATTATGATCGATGAATATCAGGACAGCAACCGGATTCAGGAGGCGGTGCTTGGCAGTGTTTCCGGAATCTGGGCAGACAAACCGAATGTCTTTATGGTGGGTGATGTGAAGCAGAGCATCTATCGGTTCCGTATGGCGTGTCCGGATTTGTTTATGGAGAAGTACCGGACATACACCGAAGAGGGTGCGTACCGGAAGATTGATTTACATAAAAATTTCCGTAGCCGCAATTGTGTGCTGGGAGCAATCAATGCCTTGTTTGCGGGTCTGATGCATGAGGATTCCACAGAAGTGGAGTATGATGATGCAGCGGCATTGTATTATGGTGCGGATTATCCGGAGGAGACACCGGACTATCAGACTGAGGTGCTGTTTGTGTCCGCAGAAGAGCGTGCGGAAGCGGGTGGTACGAATGGAAGCGGAGAAACGGCAGAGGATTCGGATGGATATGTGACGGGTGGTGAAGAGACAGATGCTGCGGAGGATACCGGAGAACTGAGCGCAGAAGAGAGAAATCTGGTGCGGGCAGAGGCACTTGCTGTGGCCATGCGTATGAGAGAGTTGAAACAACAGGGCTTGTTGGTTGGAGGCAAGGAGAAACAGCGTCCGGTAGAATATAAGGATATGGTCATTTTGCTTCGTACGATGAGCGGCTGGTCGGAGCAGTTTTTAGAGGTGCTGTCGGAGCAGGGAATTCCTGCATATGCAGATACCAGTGCCGGTTATTTTAAGAGCTTTGAAATCCGAAAGACACTGGATTTTCTTCGTATTCTTGACAATCCGAAGCAGGATATTCCGTTTGCGGCGGTGTTGCATTCTCCGATTGCAGGCTTTGATGCAAAGGAACTTGCAAGGCTCCGGATTCAGTACGGAAGATGTGCGGGTGAAGAGAAGAAGCAGTTTAGTCTTTATACGGCAGCAAGAAATGCAGCGGCGGCAGAGCCGGAGGGCAGGGCGGCAAAATTCTTTGCACTCTATGACCGTCTGGCGGAAGAGGCACAGTATGTAAGCATTCATGAGCTGATAGAGCACTTTTACCGTTATAGCGGTTTTGCAGATATTGTGACGGTAATGCCGGGAGGCGAGAGGCGCAGGGGGAACCTGGAGATGCTGATTGCCAAAGCAAAGCAGTATGAAAGTACAAGCTTCAGCGGATTATATGACTTCATCCGCTACATGGACAAGCTGATGAAATATGAAGTAGACTTTGGTGAGGCGCAGGTGGCCGATGGCGGCAACATGGTGCGTATCATGAGTATCCATAAGAGTAAGGGTTTGGAGTTCCCGGTGGTTTTTTTATGCGGCATGGAAAAGAAGTTTAACTTCCAGGATATGCGTAAGCGCCTGGTGTTCCATTCGGAGTACGGACTCGGACCGGATTTTGTGGATCCGGAACTGAGGGTGAAGGCGCCGACGCTCTTAAAGAGAACGATTGTAAACCATATGAATGAGGAAATGATAGCAGAAGAACTCCGTGTGCTTTACGTTGCCATGACAAGAGCAAAAGAAAAGCTGATTATGACAGGGGCAATGAAGAATCCGGAGAAGCGCATGGATGCCTGGGCTATGCGCGCGATGACGGTAGGGAACAGAGGCCTGCTTTCTTCGTATGTAAAAAAGGCTGCGACTTATTTTGATTTTGTCTGTCCGCTCCTTTTTGCCGGGGGGATTTTACCGGATGGAAGCAGAGAGGTCTCAAGGAAAGTAAACAGTGTAACGTTTACGGGAAGTTTTGTGTGCCGGGAAGTGTCCGGGGCGGATGCAGAGGGACAGCAGACGGAAGAGTTGATTGACCGTATGGAAAGACTCCGGATGCTAAAGCTATTGGCTGAGAGTGACTCGGACGAGAAAGCCGCGGATGCATGTGCCGGTGAAATCAAGGATTGTGATGGTAATTTGGCACGGCAAATCCGGGAACTGTTACTCAGACAGGAGAACTTCTCTTATGCCTATGATAACGAGGCAAAGCTTCCGGTCAAGGTAACGGTGTCAGAATTAAAGCGGCTGCATCTGGAAGAGATGGAAGAGACCGGAGAGGACACGCAGGTACAGATGGGAGTTGTGTGCGAGGAAGAGAGTACAGAGGCAGATATAGAGGGGGCTGTAGAAGAAATCACGGATATCTTGGTTGACGGAACTATCCGTGAAGATTCCTATCCTGAATTTTTGCAGGAGAAAAAGGAACTTTCCGGCAGTGACCGCGGTACGCTGTACCATTATGTCATGGAAATTCTTCCGATGGAAAGAAATCTGACCAAGGACGATATCGCTGCGTTTCTTTCCGGTCTGGTGACAGAAGGCAAGCTAACGGAAGAAGAACGGGAAGCTGTATTTGATTGGAAGATATTGAAATTTACACAGTCCGAGCTTGGAAAACGCATGCACGTGGCAAAGCAGCGTGGTACGTTGCATACAGAGCAGCCGTTTGTGGTTGGTATCCCGGCAAAGGAAGTGTATCCGGAAAGTGAAAGTACGGAACTCATTTTAGTACAGGGTATTATCGATGCCTTTTTTGAGGAAGAGGATAAAATTGTGCTCATGGACTATAAGACAGACTTTGTGCATGCAGATGCAAAGGCAGAGCTTACCGCAAAGTACGAGGTGCAACTGAATTACTATCGCCGTGCTCTCGAGCAGCTGACCGGAAAGCCGGTCAAGGAAACTTGGATTTACTCGTTTTATGCAGGGGAAGGATTCCGGTTGTAAGGACAAGTTACACAAAAAACCGGCACTTTTTTGTAGGAGTTTCACAAACTTTTTTTGGAAATGCGGGTTTTGCTCTTTGCTTTTACTTTGTCGTTTGCAGGAGAAAATGTCAAGGGTTTTATGAGAAAAGATAAAATGTTTAATGGGATTTCTTTTCGTCCATACTATGGAAAAACAATCCATAGAAGGGAGAATCATCTTAATTATGAAGAAAAAGAAGAAACCCATTGTACTTAGCGAGTTAAAACCGGAAGAACTGAAGAAATACGAGATAGCAAAGGAACTCGGACTCCTGGACCGAGTATTATCTGACGGCTGGCAGTCTTTGTCCGCCAAGGAGACGGGAAGGATTGGCGGGATGCTGTCAAGGCAAGCAAAAAAGGGACATGACTAGATGTCATATCCCTTTAATAATTTCGCTCTGCTTGGATGCCTTAATTTACGGAGCGCCTTCGCCTCAATCTGACGGATACGCTCTCTGGTTACGTTAAATTCCTTGCCGACTTCTTCCAGAGTACGGCTTCTGCCGTCCTGAAGACCAAAACGGAGAGTAAGCACTCTCTGCTCACGTTCAGTCAGTGTCTCAAGGAGTTTTCTGATCTGATCCTGCAACATGGAGTAGGCAGCCGCCTCCTCCGGTCCGATGATGCGGTCATCCTTGATAAAATCACCAAGGTGGCTGTCATCCTCTTCACCGATTGGAGAATCCAGTGAAATCGGGTCTGCGGAAATCTTTAAGATTTCGCGGACCTTTTCTATTGGAAGATTCATTACGTTTGCGATTTCCTGTTCGGACGGTTCTCTTCCGAGCTCCTGCATTAAGGTACGGGACACACGGTAGGTTTTATTGATGACTTCGGACATGTGAACCGGAATGCGGATAGTACGGGACTGGTCCGCAATGGCTCTGGTGATTGCCTGACGAATCCACCAGGTAGCATAGGTGGAAAATTTATATCCCTTTGTGTGGTCAAATTTCTCTACTGCCTTAATCAGACCTAAATTGCCTTCCTGAATGAGGTCGAGGAACGAAAGACCGCGTCCGACATATCTCTTTGCAATGCTGACAACGAGACGTAAGTTGGATTCAGCAAGCATTCTCTTGGCAGTTTCATCCCCTTTTTCAATTTTCTGCGCAAGCTCAATTTCCTCTTCCAGTGTCAAGAGCGGATAGTCACCGATTTCTTTTAAATACTGTTTCACAGGGTCATCCGACATAACGCTGGCAAGGACATTTAAGTCCTCCGCTTCCATTAAGATTTCATCCTCATGCTCCATATCTAAAAGGGCATCTTCGCCCGGCTCGTCTTCTTCCTGCATGGCTAAAACTACAACACCGTTAGATTCCAGATATTCATACACCTTATCAATCTGTGCCGGGGAGAGTTCAAATCCCTTAAAAAAGTCATTTACTTTATCCATTTCAAGAATATCCCTGTGGGCACGTCCCATGGCAAGGAGTTCCTTTAATTTTGCTTCGAAGGAAGCCTGTACTTCACTCATTTTGATTTCCTCTGTTCTCTCTATATTGGCAAGCTGCCGGGGCAATGTCCGGATTGGGACAATTCCCAACGGCTAAAAAGCCGACTAGGCGATATTATAGCACAGATGTTATCAAAATGGGAAGAGAAATTTTAAGAAGTTTTTAAAAGAGAAAACATTGCCAGAAAACAGACGGATGATGTATACTGTCTTTGAAGGAAAAAGGCCGGGAAGGTAGACCGGAGTCAAACAAAAAAACGGGAGAAAGAACAATGCGGGAGAGAATCTATTTCAATAAGGACTGGCAGTTTAAGGAAGAATATACAGAGGAACTGCTCCGGGCAGAATATACCGGGGAGTATGAGCGGGTTTCCCTGCCGCATACGGTAAAGGAAACGCCCTTCCATTATTTTGATGAGGGGACTTACCAGATGGTGTGCGGATACCGGAGGGTATTTTATGCAAAACCGGAATGGAAGGACAAAAAAACAGAGCTTACCATTGAGGCTGCGGGGCATCAGGCAGAGGTTTATATAAACGGAAAGAAGGTTGCAGAACATGCCTGTGGATACACGGCGTTTTCCGCAGAGCTGACACCACATCTTGCTTTTGGGGAAGAAAATGTACTGGTGATCCGGGTGGACAGCAGGGAAAGCTTAAACCAGCCGCCGTTTGGCAATGTCATTGACTATATGACATACGGCGGACTCTACCGTGAAGTGTATCTGGATATTTTGCCAAAGGCACGCATTGAGGATGTATTTGTAAAGACCAAAAGGCATTCCGCGACAGAATATGAGATTTCTGCGGAAATCACATGTCTTCAGATGGAGGGGGATGAAATCTGCGTCAGCCTTCTGGATGGAGAGGAAAAGATATGTGAGCTGACAAAGCCGTGGGAGCGCATCAGCGGGATTACCGAATGGAATGGGACGCATCCAAAGCTTTATACGGTGCGTACGGAGCTAAAACGGGGAGAGGAAACCGTTGACCGAACGGAAACACGGTTTGGTTTCCGGGAAGCGGTGTTTAAAGCAGATGGTTTTTATTTGAACGGGGAGAAAGTAAAATTACGTGGACTGAACCGTCACCAGAGTTATCCGTATGTGGGCTATGCCATGCCAAAATCCATGCAGGAGATGGATGCAGAGCTGATAAAGAAAGAACTGGGGCTGAATGCGGTCAGGACGTCGCATTATCCGCAGTCACAGCACTTTATGAACCGGTGTGATGAATTGGGACTTTTGGTATTTACAGAAATTCCGGGGTGGCAGCATATCGGAGATGAAGCATGGAAACAGCAGGCAGTCAAAAATACAGAGGAGATGGTGCTTGAGTACCGCAATCATCCGTCGGTTATTTTATGGGGCGTGCGTATCAATGAATCGATGGATAATGATGAACTTTATACAGAAACAAATAGGATTGCCCATGAACTTGACTCCACCAGACAGACCAGCGGTGTGCGTTATATTAAAAAAAGTCATCTGTTAGAGGATGTATATGCTTATAACGATTTTTCACACAGCGGTGAGAATGAGGGGTGCCTTAAGAAAAAGAAGGTGACACCGGATAAGAAAAAGGGATATCTGATTTCAGAATACAACGGTCATATGTTTCCGACCAAGAGCTTTGATGGGGAGGATCATGTGACAGAGCACATGCTCCGTCATGCCAGGGTTATGAACGCATATCATGGAGAAAAGAATATTTCCGGTGGCTTTGGCTGGTGTATGTTTGATTACAATACGCATATGGATTTTGGTAGCGGTGACCGGGTCTGCTATCATGGCGTCATGGACATGTTCCGGAACAAAAAGCTTGCCGGAGAACTGTACTTTGCCCAGCAGGAGAATACTCCGGTGCTTGAAATTTCCTCGTCGATGGACATTGGGGAGCATCCGGCGGGAATTCTGAAAAATGTTTATGCCATTACGAATGCGGACTGTATTCGCGTGTATAAAAACAATGAGTTTGTGAATGAGGTTGAAGCAAAGCAGACGCAATTTAAGAGTATGCCGCATGGACCGGTTCTGCTGGATGACTTTGTCGGAGAGCTTTTGGAAAAAGGCGAAGGTTTTAAAAAGAAGAAGGCAAATGACATCAAGAAGGTACTTTTGGCGGCAAACCGCTTTGGCATTGCAAACCTGCCGCTTTCTGTAAGATTACTTGCAGCGAAATGTATTCTTATCCACCGGATGAAATTTTCCGATGCGGTAGATTTATACGGAAAGTACATCGGCAACTGGGGCGGCAATGTTACCACTTATAAATTTGAGGCCATCAAAAACGGGGAAGTGGTAAAGGTAGTGGAAAAGTGTCCGATGCGCGAAAAGCAGCTGAAGGTGACCTGTTCTCATACAGCGCTTTGCGAAGAGACGACGTATGATGTGGCAGCGGTTCGTTTCCGCATGGAGAGCGGGATGGGCAATCTGCTTACGTTCTGTAATGATGTGGTGACGTTAAAGACAGAGGGTGATGTTGCACTGATTGGACCGGATACCGTGGCACTGCGCGGCGGGATGGGCGGTACCTACGTAAAAAGCCTTGGAAAGAGCGGCACAGGGACGTTGTTTATTTCCTGCGAGGGCACAGAGTCTGCAGAATTGGAATTTGTTATTCGCGACGAGAAGTAGCTGACAGGAGATTCCAAAGTTACCAAAGGGGATAAAAAGTTGCAATTGACAGTAAATAATGAAAATACTATAATTTACATGAGTGTCTTTAACTAATACAAAGAGACAAAGAAAGAAGGATTGTTATGGAAAAAATCAGAACAAGATATGCACCGAGCCCAACGGGACGTATGCATGTCGGGAATTTACGAACAGCACTTTATGAGTATTTAATCGCAAAGCATGACGGCGGTGATTTTGTATTTCGTATTGAGGATACTGACCAGGAGCGTTACGTAGAGGGTGCTACCGAAATTATCTACCGCACCATGGCAGCCTGTGGTATGGAATATGACGAAGGTCCGGATAAGGACAAGGGTTACGGCCCATACGTTCAGAGTGAGCGTATGAAGACCGGTGTTTATATGGAATACGCAAAAAAGCTTGTGGAGATGGGAGAGGCATATTACTGCTTCTGTACGAAGGAGCGTTTAGAGAGCCTCCGTACTTCCGTATCCGAGAGCGATGAGTCCAAGGAAATCGTAAAATATGACAAGCACTGCCTGCATTTAAGCAAGGAAGAAATCGAAGCAAAGCTGGCAGCAGGGGAGCCGTTTGTAATCCGTCAGAATATGCCGACCACCGGTACTACGACATTTACCGATGCGGTTTACGGCACCATTACAGTAGAGAACGAAGAACTCGATGACATGATTTTAATCAAGTCCGATGGTTATCCTACTTATAACTTTGCTAATGTTATTGACGACCATCTGATGAAGATTACCCATGTGGTACGTGGTAACGAATATTTATCTTCCACACCAAAGTACACCAGACTTTATCATGCCTTTGGATGGGAAGAGCCGGTTTATGTACACTGTCCACTGATTACCAATGAAGAGCACCAGAAGCTTTCTAAGAGAAGCGGACACTCTTCCTTTGAAGATTTGATCGAGCAGGGCTTCTTGCCGGAAGCGATTGTAAACTTCATGGTATTACTTGGCTGGAGTTCCGGTACGGACCGCGAAATTTACTCCTTGGAAGAGCTCGTTGAGATTTTTGATTATCATCATATTAATAAGTCTCCTTCCGTATTTGACATGAACAAGCTGCGCTGGATGAACGGCGAATATATGAAGGCGCTTGCCGAAGACAAGTACTTAGAGCTTGCACTTCCTTATGTGAAAAAGGTGGTTAAGAGTGACCTTGATTTAAACAAGATTGCACTCCTTGTAAAGACCCGTATTGAGACCTTCTGTGATATCGCAGAAAAGATCGATTTCTTTGATGCGCTTCCGGAGTATGATACCGAAATGTATGTACACAAGAAGATGAAGACAACCAAGGAAAGCTCCCTTGAAGTGCTTACAGAGCTGCTTCCTGAGTTAGAGGCACTGGACGATTATTCCATCGCAGGAGTGGAAAAGGTATTGATGGGATACATCGAAAAGAAGGGCATTAAGAACGGGCAGGGCTTGTGGCCGGTTCGTACCGCGGTATCCGGAAAGCAGTCCACACCGGGCGGTGCTTACGAGATTATGGAAATCCTTGGCAAGGAGGAGTCCTTAAACCGTATCCGCAAGGCAATCGAATTGTTAACTGTATAGTATAAAAATCGGGGTTGCAAAAGAGGAAAGGAGAGATAAAACATGGGGTTACTGGATAAGTTACGCAAAGACAAAGGAACAGCGGGAAATGAACAGTACGAGTATCGGGATGCGGACAAGCGTTTTTTGCGTTCCAACCGTATGATTCTGATTTCGACGGTAGTTTTATATGCGGTGTTTTTTATCTATCTGTTTTTAAGACTGAAGTTTCATGAAACAGAACGGTTCTATTTGCCGATTATTGCAGCAGTAGCAACAGTGATTGCGTTTGTTGTAAATCTTGTCATGTTTAAGGTGCTGCAGGGAGGAAAGAAATATCGTACTATTAATGCAGTAAGTACGGCAATTGTATATTGCCTGATTTGTTTTTTGACGGATGCCACATTTGTTCATTGGACAATGGCGGCAGTCATGGCAATGAATCTGACCTATTTTGAAAAGAAGTATTTAGGAAAGTTAGCTGTGATATATGGTGCGATTTTTGTGGTCAGTGGTGTGGTACAAAAAGTGCAGGAAGGTGGAGTGTCACAGCCAACTGCTGATAATGTTGCCGTATTCCTGGTAATTCTCGGTGTGATTTTCTGTATGTACAGCGCGGGAAAGTTAACGCATATGTATCTGAATGACATTACCGGTTATATGACACTTCAGGGCGAGAAGCAGGATGCCATGGTAAAGGATATTTTAGAGATCTCCAGAGTGGTAAAGGATGAGACCGAAAAGAGTAACACCGTAATGTTAGAACTCCATGAATCTGCAGAAACCGTACAGCGCAGCATGCTTGAGATTTCTTCGGCAACAGAAATGACGGCGGAAAATGTACAGGATCAGAATGTGATGACACAGGAAATCCAGCGCGCCATTGAAGGCACAGTACAGCGCTCCAAGGTTATGGTTGGTGTGGCAGAGGAATCCAACACAAGCATCCAGGAAAACACACGCGTGATGAAGGGTCTACAGCAGCAGTCCGAGAGCATTGCAGCAGCAAACGTACAGGTAAATGCGGCAATGGAAAAATTGCAGGCAAAGACAAAGGAAGTAGAAGAAATCACAGGTATGATTTTGAAGATTTCCAATCAGACCAATCTCCTTGCGCTCAATGCGTCAATTGAAAGTGCGCGTGCAGGTGAGGCGGGCCGCGGTTTTGCGGTAGTCGCAGACCAGATCAGAAGTCTTGCAGAACAGACAAAGGCTTCTACAGAGAGCATTGCAAGTATTGTGGCAGAGTTAAATGCCAATGCAGAAGAGGTCGTTGCAGCAGTCGGCAATTCTGCAGAGGCAACCGTACGGCAGAATGAAATGATCGTAAATGCGGCTGAAAACTTTGAAAAGCTGGATGCGAACATGGTGGCTCTCATTAGTGACATTAAAGAAATTGATACCGATATTTCCGGTATTTATGAAGCAAATAATAAGATTGTAGAAAGTATTTCCCAGCTGTCCGCGACGACAGAGGAAATTACGGCAAGTGCAGAACAGGCAAAGGAACTCAGTAACCGCAATTTACAGAGTGCAACCGAAGTACGTACCGCACTTGAAACAATTCAGACATCATCCCAGGGAATGGACGTGTATTTAAATTAGTTATATGAATTTCAATGAAGCACAATATAAAGCAATTGAACACAAATCGGGGCCTATGCTGGTATTAGCGGGCCCCGGTTCCGGTAAAACGGCCGTAATCACAAGGAGAGTGCTAAGGCTCGTCAGCGATGGCGTAGCTCCGGGCAGTATTCTTGTGATTACTTTTACTAAGGCGGCGGCAAAGGAGATGCAGGAGCGTTATGATCAGCTGCAGAAGCAGGAAGGACATAACGTGCCCGGCCGCGTGAATTTCGGCACATTTCATGCCGTATTCTTTAAAATTCTGAAATATGCATACCGGATGGATGCATCTAATATTATCAGCGAGGAAGACAGTTATCAGCTACTCTTGGAGCTTGTTCATAAGCTTGACATGGAGATAGAGGATGAGAGAGAATTCATAGACGGAATCCGGAGTGAAATCAGCAAAATTAAATCAGAGCGTATTGACATCAGGACCTATTATTCCATGAATTGTCCGGATGAACAGTTTCGGTGGCTATACAGACAATATACAGAGACAATGAAAAAGAAGAAACTCATTGATTTTGATGATATTCTTCTGGATTGTTATGAGTTGTTACGGTCGCATCCGGATATCCTTTCTATGTGGCAGGAGAAGTATCAGTACATTTTAATCGATGAGTTTCAAGATATCAACCGTATCCAATATGACATCACAAGAATGTTAGCAAAGCCGCAGGATAATCTGTTTATTGTCGGGGATGATGACCAGTCAATTTATCAGTTCCGAGGAGCAAGACCGGAGATTATGTTAAATTTTCCGAAGGATTATCCGGAGACAAAGCAGGTGCTGCTTAATTATAATTACCGTTCGCAGGAGGAAATTGTACAGACGGCCCTCCGTCTGATTGCCAATAATAAAAAGCGTTTCCCGAAGGAAATCCTTGCAACCAAGGCAGCAGGACTGCCGGTGGTGACAGAGCGGTTTGCGACGCAGGAAGAGGAAAATGAACGGATAGTGGAAGTCATCCGGAGATGTCGTGCGGAGGGAATGGCATATGAGGACATAGCGATTTTATTCCGTACCAACACACAGGCCAGGAGTGTGCTTGGGAAACTGCTGTCGTATAACATTCCGTTTCAGATGAGGGATGTGGTGCCGAACCTGTTTGAACACTGGATTGCAAAAAATATCATTGCTTATATCCGGATGGCGCTCGGAGAGCGAGACAGAGGACTATTTTTGCAGATTATGAACCGGCCGAACCGGTATTTGTCCCGAGAAGTGTTAAATGAGCCGGAGGTGGATTTTAACAAATTAAAATGGATTTACCGGGAAAAGGATTGGATGGTGGATCGTATCGACCGGATGGAGTATGATCTTTCCATGATAGCAAAGGCAAATCCGTATGCGGCAATTAACTATATCCGCAGGGGTATTGGTTATGATACTTATCTGGAGGAGTATGCACAGTACCGCCGGATGAAACCGGAGGAGCTTTTGGAGACAGTGGCAGAGCTTCAGGAATCGGCAAGGGGCTTTGATACGTTTGAAGAGTGGTTTGCCTATATGGAGCAGTACAAGGAAGAGTTAAAGCAGCAGAAGCAGTGGCAGGATAAGAGAAGGTCTGCCGGTGTGGTGTTAGCTACCATGCATTCCTCGAAAGGCCTGGAATACGAAACGGTAATTCTGCCGGATGTGAACGAAGGGCTGACACCGTACAAAAAAGCGGTGACGGAGGACGAGCTGGAAGAAGAGCGCAGAATGTATTATGTGGCAATGACGCGGGCAAAAAAATATTTGTACGTGTATTCGGTGGTGCGTCTGCACGGAAAGGAATTAGAGTTGTCCCGGTTTGTCGGAGAGATGGCATTGCCGGCGCAGGAAATGGCACCGGGAACGCATCTGTTGCATCGGATGTATGGCAAAGGCATTTTGGTGGTACAGGAGAAGTCCAGGGCGATTGTGTATTTCGAAGCGCTTGGGGCAGAGAAGGTGCTGGATTTGGAAGTTTGCAAGAAAAACAATTTAATTAAGGTAACAGAATAGCAGCAGACGGTATGAATAAATAGGAGAGCCGTACGTTACTTCTCACTGTTCTTTCGCTCTTGCGAGAGGCAGAACAGTGAGAAGTAACGTACGGCTCTCCTGCTTTGTTTTATAGTTCTTGTTGCTATTCTGTCATCTGATAGTGAAAAAACAGTTGACAATCAACTGTACTATGCATATAATACAGCTAAGTAAACTGTATTAGTGTTGTAATACAGTTAATAAGGAAGGGAGGTAACCCGGAGAACATGGTGATTTCATTTGATAATTTCAAGTTGCAGGATGACGGACCGATTTACCAGCAGATTTTATTGTACATTAAGCGTGGTATCGTGGCAGGCACAATAAAGAACTGGGATGAGCTTCCGTCCAGACGTGTGCTTTCGGCGCTGCTTGGGGTGAACCCAAACACGGTCCAGAAGGCATGCAAAATGCTGGAAGAGGAAGGCTTGATTGAGTCCATGGCAGGAAGTAAAAGTGTAATGTCGCTGACATCGGAAAAGGTGGAGACCATACGTGCGGAACTATTGGAGGCTGACGCAAAGGGCGCGGTCATGAAGCTTAGAATGATGGGGCTTTCCAAGGAAGAGGCGAAGGGATTGCTTGATAAGTATTGGGAGAGTGAGGATAGCATATGAAGGAGAAAATAGCAGAAAAATTGTGGGTAAAAGCAGAGCATCTGGCGCCGCCGGGAACAGACCTTGCAAAGATCAGAGCGTGGTATTTTGTTCTGCTGGGAGCGTGCGCATGTGCTATGTTTATCCAATTTATATCTACATGGAATGTGGCACATAACAATTTGTATGAGTGGACGGCAAGCGGAAGAGTGATGCGCGCGGGTGCGATGCTGCCATCCTTCCTGGTGCTGATTTGGAACACACACCGTTGGTTTTTGGCGGTGGTTGCATACCTGGTATTTGAGCTGATAGAAAATTATGTCTGCTATTACCGGGGAAGCAAAAGTATTTATGTGATGAAACGTTTGCCGAGCCGGATGGAAATACACAAAAGAGCATGGTCATTGCCGGTGATTGGTTTGATTGGTGTGGGAATTATGATTGCTTTGACTATGTTGCTTTGTCTTTTGATTTATCTGCTTTGTTCGCCGGCGCGGTGTCTTCCGGAGCACTGGCTGATTGGATAAAATAAGATAGGAGGATTGGAAATGAAACGACATCTTTCAATTTTTATGTTGTTTATCCGGAGCACGTTTTATCGTGTGCTGGTTGTGTTAGGGCTGTTGGCGGTAACCGAGACAGCATTGGTTTACGTAACGATGGAGAGATTCTTTGCGGAAAGCGCGCAGGGAACAGAGAGAAATTATGCACTGTCAGAATTGATAAATGAAGCCGGACTAATCTGGGTATTTGTTGCCGCTTTTGTGTTGATAACGGTTATTTTGTGCATGTTTGGGTGCGATTTCAGAGGCAAGTTGGAATATACCATACAGAGGCTGGGGATTTCACCGGTTAAGATTTTCTTTTGGCAGGCAGCCTGCAATGCACTGACCTACGTGATTTTTTGGATGGTGCAGGTGTATCTGATGTTTGGATTCGGAATGTATTATATGAAGGTAGCAGACCCGTCCTGGGTGACGAACCAGACGTTGTTTTTGGAGTTTTACAGGAGCAGGTTTTTGTTCAGTATTTTCCCGATGGAAGACGTGGGAATCTGGGTGACCAATCTCTGTTTGGTACTCAGTCTTGGAATTGTGACGGCAAGAGTGCCGCATGCGCAGAGAAGAGGAAAGCCATCCGTTGGATTTTTTGTGGTAATGCTGATAGCAGGCACGTTGTTTTGGCAGGGCTGGAGTTTGTTTGAAAATGAAGTAGTTGCGTTGGCGCTGCTTTTGATTACGACGGGAATGACGCTGGCATTTGTCGGCATGACGGAGCCGGGGTTAGATGAAGAGTAGAAGGGAGAATGGCAAATGCTTGAATTAAAAGAGGTATCAAAAAAATACGCAACCGCGAAAGCGTTGGATGAAGTGAGTGTTTCTTTCCCAAGAGGAGAGATTGTCGGTCTTTTCGGAGAAAACGGAGCGGGAAAGACAACGCTGATGAAAAGTGTTTTAAATTATTTGAATTTTACCGGAGAGATTACATTGGACGGAGAACCGGTGACCAGAAAGAATATCACGAGAATTTCGTTTGCTACATGTGAGCATTCGTTCTTTCCGAACCTGACCGCGACAGGACACTGCGCATTTTACAGGGAATACTTTCCTGAGTTCAAGGAAAAGAGATTCCATGGTCTGATGGAGTTTTTTGAGCTTCCGATGCATAAGGAGATTCATTCGTTTTCCATGGGACAGAAAAACCAGTTTGAGGTAATTTTGGCACTCTGCCAGGGCGCAGATTACATTTTGATGGATGAACCGTTTGCGGGAAATGACATTTTTAACCGTGAGGATTTTTATAAGGTGCTTCTTGGTATTTTAGAGCCGAATGAGACGGTAATTTTATCGACACACCTAATAGAGGAGGTGTCGGATTTTATCAGCCGTGCTGTGTTAATCCGTAAAGGAAAAATTGTGGGTGATGTTTCCTGCCTTGAACTGGAAGAACAGGGACGCAGTCTGATGGATTACATCAAAGAAACCTATCATTACCGTGCAGACCGTGTGGGTAAGGCGTTGTCTGATATCACGGGAGAAAAGAATTTGTAATATCGGAAAGGAGCGATGAAGATGCGAAAGGCGTTTGCGTTGTTCGTGATATTGGTTGTCTGCTGTATTGCAGGGGCGTTTCCGGTGGGACGTTATCTTCTTTCGGAAAAGGACCGGATACAGTATGAGGAACATGTGATTTTGGGAGATAAAGCCGTAGCAGAAGGGATTACCGTGACACTTGGCAGCAAGATGAATTCCCAACATTTCTGGGATACTACTTATGTTATAGGAGCACAGCCGGAGGTGGAGTCATCTTACCGGTACTATGGCGAACGGCATTATGAAAGAGCAACAGGATATTATGGAAACGGAGTAAACTTTGGAAGCTTTCCGAATTTTGGCTCCAGCGGAGGCAGCATTGACAGCATCGGAGAAAGCACAGGGTTTGGTGCTGCATACAGAGCATTGGAAGAGGAAACAAAAGCAGGAGAAACCAGACACAGAACAGTGCCTATCAGTGAGTATTTCACGTATTATCCGATTTGGCTTGAAATCGAAACATACAGCTTTGACTACACGTACAGTGACGCTTTCTGGGGCGGAGCGACAGAGCGTATCCCAAAGGAAGAGCGGAATGCCGTGAGCAGGGCGTTTGCCGAGTTTTTTAAGGTTCCGGTTATGGAAGGGGAAGTCTATACGATTACGGTTACAAAGGATGCAAAAGGAACCGTATCCGAACTCCATGGTGAACCGGGCGGAGACGGAACAGACAGCTTCCACTGGTGGACGGAGACCGTCTGGGATGATGAGTATATCTACTTTACATTCCAGCCGTATTCCGGTGGCGGAAAAGAAATGAACACGGACCTGATTCCGGGTGGTTTTGGGATTTACCGCCTGCCGTATTCTCTTGGAGAGGATGGGATATATCATGTCCGTGCAGAGGAACTGACTACCATCATTCCGCTGGAAAAAGAAGTGATGAAGCGGGAAGCGTATTTAGAACTGAATGCCGAAGGGGATATTGTGATGGCAACGGAGGATGAGAACTTTGTGTTCTTTACGGTGTATGACCGGACTTCCTGGGAGGCAAAGCAGAGTTTAAAGATAGAACGTTCCTCGGCAGAAGATTTGCGCATTGCCCATTTTGCGGATGATTTTGTGGTCTGTACCCTTGGCGCTGAGCAACTGATAGTGCTTGACTGGAATGCGGAACGGGGTTATGAACTGAAGTTTATTGTTCCGATTGCAGAGAAAAGTTTGTTATGGCAAGCAGTTCAAAGCTACCGGAGTGAAAGAAATTACGATTGGAACGGAGAGCAGCTGGTAATTGCGACCTATGGTACTGCAGGGTATGATGAGAACGGCTTCTGGATGAGGGTATATGATGCGGATTTTTCCGTAGCAATTTATGATGCAACCGGAGAAATTTATTTGGCGGAATATTTGTCAAGTCAGTACACAGGGATTGAGAGAAAAAATATGGCGCGGTATTTCAGCGGTTACCGATGTGAAAATGATGCAGCCATTGAAATACAATGGAGAAAATGATAAAATAGGATAAGAGGGATGGGTGCCGGAAGGATGTCTTTCGGCACTCGTTTTCATTTGTTTATAGAAGTTGGAAAACACCAGAAAGAAGGTATTGATTATGGACAGCAAACGAATCGAATTAAAAGAAAACTGGCGGTTTCATCTTGGGGAATGCGAGGAGGCATGGTACAGAGGGTATGACGACCGGAGCTGGAGAACGGTGATGCTCCCGCATGACTGGGCAGTGGAAGGAACCTTTGAAAAGAAGTATTCGAGTGGTACCGGATATTTACAGGGAGGCATTGGCTGGTACCGGGTGCGCTTTACACTTCCGGAAGAGTATAAGGGAAAGCGTGTGCGCCTCTGTTTTGACGGAGTTTATAAGAACAGTCAGGTGTGGTGTAACAGCTATTACCTTGGAAAACGTCCGAACGGATATGTGCCGTTCTCCTATGATATTTCCGAGTTTGTTAACTTTGGCGATGAGGATAATGAAATCAGTGTGAAGGTGACACATACGGATATTGCGGATTCGAGATGGTTTACCGGAAGCGGGATTACAAGAAAGGTGACGCTTTTGGTGGAAGAGGCGGTACATCCGGAGGAGTATGGCTGCTTCTTTACGACGGAGGAGGTAACCGCAGAAGGTGCCGTGCTTAATGTGGCACACAAAATCTGTAACACAACCGGAGAAGAGAAAACGGTGAAGGTACAGAGCTTGTGGTATGAACTTCCGGTCTATGGTGACAATAACGTGGCGGTATCCGGGGAACCGGTCGCAGAGGCAGAAGGTAATGCTTTGGTGGCAGCAAAGGGGACGGAAGAGCTTGTGCTTAAAGCAACCATGACAAATCCAAAGCTCTGGTCCACGGAGCGTCCGCAGCTTTATCGTATGGAAACATGGTATGAGGTGAACGGAAATCGTTATCTTGTGCATGAGGACAAGGTAGGTATCCGCACGATTACTTTTGATGCGGACAGAGGATTTTTCTTAAACGGAGTTGAAACCAAGTTTAAGGGTGTCTGTGTCCATCACGACGGCGGCTGCCTTGGCGCTGCTATGAAGGCGGAGGTATGGCAGAGACGATTGGAACTTTTGAAAGAGGCGGGCTGCAATGCCATCCGGTGCAGTCACAATCCGCACATGCCGGAGCTGTATGATTTGTGTGATGCGATGGGCTTTCTTATGATGGATGAGGCATTTGATGAGTGGGAGAACCCGAAAAACAAGTGGTCCACGGGGCACAATGTCTATCCGCCGAAGCATCAGGGCTATTATGAGGATTTCCCACAGTGGCACGAGGCAGACTTAAAGGCAATGGTATTAAGGGACCGCAACCATCCGTCGGTGGTGATGTGGAGTATCGGCAATGAAATTGACTATCCGAACGACCCGTACTGTCATCCATCCTTTGCAACGATGACCGGAAATAACGATGCAAACAAACCGGCACAGGAAAGGCAGTATGACTTTAATAAGCCGAATGCAGAGCGCCTTGTGGTGCTTGCAAAGCATCTGGTGCAGCTGGTGAAGGAAGTAGATACCACAAGACCGGTAACGCTGGCAGCAGCCTTTCCGGAGTTGTCGTCCCATCTTGGATTTTTGGATCCGCTCGATGTGGCAGGCTATAACTATAAAGAGCAGTTTTATGAGGAGGACCATAAGCGGTTTCCGAATCTTCCGATTCTTGGCAGTGAAAACGGGCATGGCTATCAGCAGTGGCTTGCGGTCAAGGACAATCCGTATATTTCCGGACAGTTTTTATGGACCGGCATTGATTATCTCGGAGAAGCACACGGCTGGCCGATTCATGGTTCGGGTGCCGGAATTATCACGACCTGCGGTTTGCCGAAACCGGAGTTTTACCGCAGAAAGACGTTCTGGACAGAAGAAACGATGGTACGTATTGCAACCAGAATAAATAAAGAGGGAATCCCGCACTGGTGGCCGATGAGCTTTTCGTGGAATTATAACGAAGGAGACAGCGTTCTGGTAAAATGCTATGCACCGCTTAAGGAGCATACTTATGTGGCGCTGTTCTGTAACGGAAAAGAGCTTGGCAGACAGGAGGAATACTCAAGAGACGGTTCGTATCGCTTCGAAGTGGAATATGAGCCGGGTATATTAGAGGCAAAATTCTGTGCAGAAGACGGTAGTGTGCTTGCAACGGATATGCTTTGTACGGCAGAAAAGGCAACGGAGCTTTCCTGCTGTCTTTGGAAGGGTGCAGATGCCCTGAGCGGAAAGACTTTTGAGGAAGCATCGGAAGAAACCGGATATTTGTATCAGGTTGTGGTAGAACTAAAGGACGCAGACGGCAATCGCGTAGTAACGCAGGATGAAGAAATCCGTGTGCAGGTATTTGGGGACGGAGAGTTTCTGGGAATCGATAACGGTGATTTGGCAGATGTGACACCGCTTTCTTCCGATACCCGGAGAACACACCGGGGCGAGCTGGTTGCATACATTAGAAAATGTGGTCATGGCGAGGCTTGTATACAAGTTCTTGGGGTTGGCCGTAAAATTGTCCTGAATGTCTAAAAAAATCACAATTCATATGGCAATTTGTCGAAGTTCGTGATATAATATAATTTGCTTTATAGCCTCTTTGCGCCCTTTTTTAGGGAAAGGCAAACCGGGAGCGACACGAACAGAAAGGGTGAGGTGATATTGAGTATACAAAAGGCTGATTTATGGAAGAGAATTTCTGCGGCTCTTTTTGACGTCATTATGCTTTGTATTCTGATTGTCGGATTTGCGTTTATTTTTTCTGAGCTGGTTGGATATGATAATCATATTGCGGCACTGGAAGAGGTTTATGCAAAATACGAAGAGAAATACGGAATTTCCAGGGATATTACGCTGGAGCAGATTGAGGCGATGTCACCGGAGGAGCAGAAAAAGTATCAGGATGCGGATACGGAGATGTTTGGCGATGCAGAATATCAAAGTGCTATTATGACGGTATTCCAGCTGACGCTGACGGTTATTTCCCTGAGTATTCTGCTTTCGTATCTGATATGGGAATTTTTCATCCCGCTTCGTTTAAAAAACGGACAGACACTTGGTAAAAAAATTTTTGGTGTCGGGGTGATGCGGACAGACGGAATCAAAGTCACTGCTCCGCTTATGTTCATCCGGACCATTCTGGGTAAGTTTACCTTAGAGACCATGATTCCGGTGTTGATGATTCTGATGCTTTTCTTTGGAACAATCGGAATTTTTGGACTGATGATTTTGGGACTGATTCTGCTGTTGCAGATTATTTTACTTATAGCTACCAGAACGAATTCTGCAATTCATGATGTGCTTGCAAAGACAGTGGTCATCGATCTTGCCAGCCAGATGATATTTGAGGATGAGGAAGCATTGGTGGAGTATAAGAAAAAGTTGTACGCAGAAAAAGCAGCGCGCGAGAGTTATTTTTAATCTTGCGGCATAAATAAAAACAACAAACATAGGAAAGGGAAATGTATGAAAGTTGTATTACAAAATTTAACCAAGATTTTTCCTAGCCGAGACAAGAAATCAAACAAAGAAGTTATTGCGGTAAATGATTTCACATTCGAAATTCCGGATGGTAAGCTCGTTGGCTTACTCGGACCGTCCGGTTGCGGAAAAAGTACCACGCTTTACATGATTAGCGGCTTGCAGAAGCCAACCAGTGGCAAGATTTTCTTTGGCGATGATGATGTAACCGAATTGTCCACAGAAAACAGAGGGATTGGTCTGGTATTCCAGAACTATGCTCTTTATCCACACATGACTGTATTACAGAACATTCTCTTCCCGCTTCAGAACCTGAAGGGGGCAGACAGACCAACCAGGGAAGAGATGCTTGAGAGAGCGCATCATGCAGCAAAACTGGTTCAGATTGATGAACTTTTGGACCGTAAGCCAAGCGAACTTTCCGGTGGTCAGCAGCAGCGAGTTGCTATTGCAAGAGCATTGGTTAAGATGCCTCGCGTACTGTTACTTGACGAGCCGTTATCCAACCTTGATGCACGTCTTCGTCTTCAGACACGTGAAGAGATTAAGCGTATCCAGAAGGAAACCGGTATCACTACCGTATTCGTAACACATGACCAGGAAGAGGCCATGAGTATTTCTGATATTATCGTAGTTATGAAGCTTGGTGTGGTTCAGCAGATCGGTAAGCCGCAGGAAGTTTATGACAGTCCTGAAAATCTTTTCGTAGCAAAGTTCCTTGGCACACCGCCAATCAATGTATTCAGCGGCCGTGTAGAGGACGGCAAACTGTATATCGGTGAAGAAGCCGTGCTTGACATTGCCGGTGTAGAGAATCAGGAAGTTATCATCGGTATCCGTCCGGAAGGATTTGTTCTGGAGGAAAACGGACCGTTCTCCTGTAAGTTGAGCAATGTAGAAGTTATGGGTCGTGACTCCAGCGTGGTTGCAACAAGTGAAGCTTCCTTAAACCCGATTCTTCGTGCAATTATCAACTCGGATAACAAGGTAGACACAGAGAAGGAAACTGTAAGATTTTCCGTAAAACCTCATAAGGTATTCCTGTTTCATAAGGATACGGAAGAGAGAATTTACTACGAGGTGAAGTAATATGGTTGACAACAAACAACAGTGGAAGGCTTGGCTGTATCTGTCACCTGCAATCGTCTTATTGCTTGTGTTTACTGTCTGGCCGATTTTCAATACCTTGCGTATGGCTTTTTTGGAGGGATACAGTGCGCAGGCAGTAGCGGGCGGAGCTACCTTCCAGTTTGGTATCGGTAACTTTATTAAGGTTATCCAATATAAAGACTTTTTAACATGTATGAAAAACACCATTTTACTTTGTGTACTTACGGTGCCGATTTCTACATTGTTAGCATTACTGATTGCAGTTGCCTTAAATTCCATCAAGGGATTTCAGAAACTTCTGCAGACCATCTTTTTCCTGCCATATGTTACAAACTCCATCGCCATCGGTATGGTATTTGCAGCAATGTTTAATATTGTTGGTAGTTTCCATGGTACGGAGAACGAAATCATCCAGACGGCAGGTATTATCAACAATGTCATCGAGTTTTTTGGCGGTGAGCATATCAACTGGATTAACGTAGGTTCCACCTACGCTGCCAATATCACCGTAATGGTAGTGTATATTGTATGGAATGCACTTCCGTTTAAGATTTTGGTATTGCTTGGCGGCTTACAGTCCATTAATAAGCAGTACTACGATGCAGCAAAGGTTGACGGTACATCCCGTAGAAGAATCTTTACCCGCATTACCGTGCCGCTGCTTTCCCCGATGCTTGCATATGTTATTATCACAGGCTTTATCGGTGGATTTAAGGAATATACCAGTATCGTAGGTATTTTCGGAGAAACCATGGGACCTCCAAACGATGCGGGCCGTCTGAACACAATGGTTGGATTCATTTATGACCAGCTGAGCGGAAAACATCATGGACGTGCCAGTGCAGCAGCGTTAATTCTGTTTGTTATTATTTTTATCGTAACACAGATTAACATGAAGGTCGGCAAGAAGAATATTCATTATTAAGAGGGGTTTGTTATGTCAGCAAAGAATGAAATCAACGTGATGCGTGAGAGAAACATGCAGCAGGTGTCTGCGAGACAGAAAGTGGTAAAAACCCTCGTTAAGGTGGGTGTTTATGCATTTTTGATTGCTATGGCCCTGATTGTTCTTTTCCCATTTTACTGGATGCTCATTTCTTCTGTGAAAGAACTGGAGGAATACAGACTGAGTGTTCCGACATTCTGGCCGAAGAAGATAATGTTAAGCAACTATGCAGAAGCATTTTCCACGGCTAATCTGGGAAGATTATTTTTAAATACTTTATATGTTGGTGTAGTATCTACAATATTATCTCTGGTTATCACCGTACTCTGTGCGTTTGCATTTGCAAGACTGGAGTTTAAGGGGAAGGAAACCATGTTTGGCTTAATGCTTGCCACCATGATGATTCCGGGTGAGCTTTTTACTATTACCAATTACCAGACAGTAACCAATCTGGGATGGACACATACCTTTACGGCTTTGATTGTTCCGTTCCTGGTAAGTGTATTTTATATTTATTTATTACGTCAGAATTTCTTACAGATTCCGAATGAGCTGTACCTTGCTGCAAAGGTAGACGGTACAAGTGATATCAAGTATCTGTGGAAGGTTATGATTCCTTTGGCTCTGCCGACACTGATTTCCATTACCATCTTAAAGATGATGGGTGCATGGAACTCCTACATCTGGCCGAGA
>CAZIQL010000018.1:0-40501 GCA_964541485.1 uncultured Lachnospiraceae bacterium | reverse complement strand
GGCCTCTGTTTCAAGAATTACCGAGTCCAGAGCCGGAGGCAGAATGACGGTGTTAAACTGTGAGGCAAAGGACCCTTCCGGTACCATTATGCTGGTGTGGTTCAATCAGCCATACTTAAAAAAGAGTCTCAGTATGGGCTACCGGTATGTGTTCCGGGGAAAGATAAGCAGGAAAAACGGCAAACTCCGCATGGAGCAGCCAAAGATATACAAAAGAGAGGAATATGCACGGCTGCAAAATGTGCTGCAACCGGTGTATTCACTGACAAAAGGACTATCCAATAACATGGTCTCCAAGTCCATGAAGCAGGCACTGACACTGGCAGGGGAGTTGCCGGAATATATTCCGGCAGAGATCCGCAAGCGGTATGGGGTGGCAAAGAGAAAGCACACGCTGGAGGAAATCCACTTTCCAAAGAGTCGCGAGACGATGCTGGAGGCAAGACGTTCTCTGGTATTTGAAGAATTTTTCCTGTTTTCGGTATTCCTTAGGGAACTTGCCGGGCAGAAGGAAGAACGAACCAGCGAAATTGTATTCAGGGAAACGATAGAATGCAGTGAACTTATTTCCGGTCTTCCTTATGAGCTTACGGGAGACCAGAAAAAAGTCTGGAAAGAGATTGCAGAAGATCTGATGAGCGGCAGATTGATGGTGCGGCTGGTACAGGGCGATGTAGGTTCCGGTAAGACGGTACTTGCCATGTTAGCACTTCTGATGACCGTAAAAAACGGCTATCAAGGATGTCTTATGGTGCCGACAGAGGTGCTTGCAAAACAGCACTATGATTCTGCGGTAAAGTTGTTAGGTAAATTCGGTGTCCGTGTAACGCTTTTGGTCGGTTCCATGACAGCAAAGGAAAAACGGGAAGCTTATGCAAAGATGAAGGAGCAGGAGACCGATGTTATTATCGGGACCCATGCCCTGATTCAGGAAAAGGCAGAGTATGCAAATCTTGGTCTTGTGGTGACGGATGAGCAGCACAGATTTGGTGTAAAGCAGAGAGAAAGCCTTGCAGGAAAGGGCGGACAGCCGCATATCCTTGTCATGAGTGCGACTCCGATTCCGCGTACCCTGGCTATGATGTTATACGGGGATATGGATATTTCGGTGATTCGGGAACTTCCGGCAGAACGTTTGCCGATCAAAAACTGTGTGGTCGGAACCGAGTACAGGGAGACGGCATACCGTTTTATAGAAAAAGAGGTGGCTGCAGGCAGACAGGCGTATATTATTTGTGCAATGGTAGAAGAAAGTGAAGCCTCAGACCTTGAAAATGTCATGGATTATACTGAAAATCTGAAACAACGGTTTGGCAGCAGGATTTTAGTGGAAGCACTGCATGGGAAAATGAAGCCGGAGGAGAAAAACGACATTATGCATCGCTTTGCTGACGGAGAGCTTCAGATACTGGTATCCACAACTGTTGTTGAGGTTGGGGTGAATGTGCCAAATGCCACAGTAATGATGGTGGAGAATGCAGAACGCTTTGGGCTGGCACAGTTACACCAGTTACGAGGCCGTGTCGGACGAGGAGAGCATCAGTCCTACTGCATTATTGTCAGCAGTGTTACGGATGAGGATACCATGGAACGGCTGAATATCCTGAAAAATTCCAATGACGGATTCTTTATTGCGTCGGAGGATTTACGCCTGAGAGGACCGGGAGATTTATTCGGTATCCGGCAAAGTGGTGATATGTCTTTTAAAATTGGTGATATATATCAGGATGCGGAGCTTCTGAAGGCGGCGAATGAGGCAGCAAATACGTTAAATAACGCACAACGTGCAGAAATTATGGAGTCTATGTGCCAAAATGGTGCAAAAGAAGTCTTTATTTTTTTGGACGCTTATAGTACTATATAGATAGGTATGCAATTTGAAAGGAGAGCTGACATGCAGGCGTTTTCCAACCAACAACTGAATCATATTGCAAGCCAGAACTACCGCACGCTCCGTACGTTTTGTTCGGTGCTCGAAAATGAGGGGTACTGGGAGCAGGCTGAACAGGTGCTGCTGATGAAGTCCGAGCGTGTTCTGGAACTGTATGTACAGTCTCTTTTGGTGTGCTTTTCTGTGTATTGCAGACACTTTAACGCACAGGAAAAGGAATTTATTGCGTCCCTGTCTGAAAGGAATGAGCTTTCCTTCACAGAGGAGAGGGAGGATGAGAAAATTGCGCTTGCGGCAGAACGGTTTCAAAACCATCCGCCGATTTTATTCCAGCTTCTTTCGTTACGTGATCTGGAGCGGGGTTCCGGTATGGCGGGGTTGTTTTTTGACGGTATTTTAAATATTATGCTCTGTCTTTCTTATCTGGATAATAAAAGAGAAGCCGTTGCGACAAAGTATCTTGGAATCTATTTTGACAGAATCAGTATGTTTTTACAGAATTCCAAGAATCCGGGACAGGCTGTGGACAGCAAGTACATTTTTAAAAAGCTGTGCAACGGAGAACTGGAAAAGAGCAATGACGAAATTATAAAGGCAGAAGGCAATTTTGAATTATACAAAAGAAGACATTTGTTTTACCGTTCGGAGCAGATGGAGAGTGTACAGACGGCAAATGTAAAACCGATGCAGCCGTCATCGGTACAGGTGCTGGAGGAGAGAAAAGATCTGCAGGAAAAACTGCAGGAGGCAAAACCTCAAACGGCAGACCAGGCGGTGCTGGATGCAGTACAGTCAGCACATCTGGATGCGCTGATAGAAGAGCTGAATTCATTGGTTGGATTAAAGGAAGTAAAGACAGAAATCCGCTCGTTAATCAATTTGATTAAGGTGCGCAAGATGAGGGAAAAATATTGTCTTCCTGAAATAGAGATGTCGTATCATATGGTATTTACGGGGAATCCGGGTACCGGAAAGACGACTTTGGCGCGTCTGGTCGGCAAAATTTATAAAGAACTCGGTATTTTGACCCATGGGGAAATGACAGAAACGGACCGTTCGGGTCTGGTGGCGGGTTATGTCGGGCAGACCGCATTAAAGGTAAAGGAAGTCGTAGAAAAGGCGGTTGGCGGTATCCTGTTTATTGATGAGGCATATGCGCTTGCGTCAACGGGAAGTAATGATTTTGGCTCTGAAGCCATTGATACGCTTGTAAAGTTAATGGAAGACCACAGAGAAAATCTGGTGGTAATTGTGGCCGGTTATACGGAGGAGATGAAACATTTCTTAAAGTCCAATACCGGATTGGTATCCAGATTTAACCGGTTTATCCCGTTCCCGGATTATTCGACGCAGGAGCTGGTTGATATCCTTTCGGGGATGGCACGAAAAGCCGGGCTTGTATTAGAGGAGGGGCTTTCGGAGCGGATTGCGGAGTATCTTGATGGCATGACGGAAAAAGAACGTTATGAGTTTGGAAATGCAAGAGGCATCCGGAATCTGTTTGAAACTATGGTAGTAAATCAGGCGAATCGTATTGTGATGCTTGAAAACTGTTCTATGGAGCAGTTAACATTGATTAAGGGAGAAGACATTTTATGGCTCGAAGAGAAGATGCAGTGATTTCCATCATTCTGCCGGTGTATAATGAGGGAGCCCATATTAAGAGCTCAGTTGGCTTGGTGGAAAACCTACTGAAGGAACACCGGATAAATTATGAATTTGTTTTGGTCGATGACGGCTCAAAGGACAATTCATGGGCACAGTTATCGGAGCTTGCAAAAGAAAATAATCATGTGATTTCGGTGAGATTCAGTAGAAATTTTGGGAAAGAGGCAGCTCTTTGTGCAGGACTTGACCACGCTACAGGAGATGCAGTGATTGTGATGGATGCGGATTTGCAACATCCGATGGAACTGATTCCGGAAATGGTGAGATTGTGGAGAGAAGAAGAGTACGATGTTGTGGAAGGAGTCAAATCGTCCCGCGGAAAGGAAGGATTTCTTTACAAATGTTGTGCAAAGGGATTTTATTCCGTGCTCTTAAAAATGACCGGAATCGATTTGAGAAATGCATCGGATTATAAGCTTCTTGACCGGAAGGTTGTGGAGGCAATGCAGACAATGCCGGAAAAAGTGACCTTCTTCCGGGGAATGTCCGCATGGGTCGGATTTGAGCGAGTACAGGTGCCGTTTGAAGTGAAGGAACGTGTCATGGGAACTTCAAAGTGGTCACTTAAGCGCTTGGCGGGACTGGCATTTTCTGCCATTACGTCCTATACATCCGCACCGCTTCAGCTGGTAACGGTGCTTGGCGTGGTGATGTTTTTTATTTCCGTAATTCTTGGTGCCCAGACACTTGTCCGTTATCTGATGGGAAATGCGCTGGAGGGCTTTACTACGGTAATTTTGTTACTTTTGTTCATCGGAAGTATGTTGATGATCAGCCTTGGCATCATCGGTATGTACTTAATGAAGATTTATCATGAGATTAAGGGAAGACCAAGATATCTCATTTCGAGAAAGATTAAGGATGGAGAAGAAGAATGTTAGGAGTTTTCTATATACTGCTTTGTGTTTTGTTTGGCCGTGTAATCTGCAAAACGTTATTAAGATATTTGGATAAGATGATAAAGGAGGCACAGGTTCCGGCATTTCTTGTAAAGCTCCCGGCATGGTATCTGACAGGAACCCTGATTGTGACCTGGATGGTATATCTGGTGTCCTATCTGTTTCAGGGGACAGAACAGCCGATGCTTTACGGAAATCTGATTGTCCTTCTGGTTATTTCTGCGCTGGTTGTGGTGTTTTATCTGCTTTTTGACAGAAAGAGAAGAACAACGATTCAGACAGAAGAGCTGGTAGCTTTTTTTGATGGTAGGACAAAAGAAAGTGCAGGAAGTATGAGGCCTCTTTATTTTGTGCTTTTTGCATTTGCCTTTGTCAGCTATCTGATGTTTTTGACATTCCATTGCAAGGATGGCAACACTTATGTCGGATTTTCCGTGTTCAGTGATTTCGCTCCACACCTTGGAATGATTCGTTCTTTTTCGGCAAGCAACAATTTCCCGACACAGTATGCACATTTTGCGGGAGAGGACATCCGGTATCATTTCATGTTCCAGTTTATGGTCGGAAATTTGGAATACCTGGGCATGAGACTGGATTTTGCGTTTAATCTGCCAAGTATTTTTGGTATGGTGGCTGTCTATATGCTGCTGTTTGTTCTTGTGGTGCGCATTACAAAAAGCCGATTGTGCGGTTATCTGACAGCGCTTTTATTTACCTTTAGGAGTTCTTTTACTGTGTTCCGTTATATGGCGGAGCAACCGGCAAAGGGAGTCTGGGAGGCTTTGCTTGAAAATACAGAATTCTTAGGATATACCCAGAATGAAAACTGGGGTCTTTGGAATTTGAATGTATATTGTAACCAGCGGCATTTGGCGTTTGCACTTGCATTTTTGGTGCTTGCAATCCTGATGTTCTATCCGTATCTGGAGAGGATGGGAAAGAAGCTCTTAAATGTGAAACGCTCGGAGGACAAGCTGGTTTACCGGATTGACCAGGTACGGGAGCTGTTTTTATCGAAGAATGCATTTGGTGTCTATGACCTTAGAATGGCGATTGCCATGGGTGTGTTTTTGGGGGCTCTTGCCTTTTGGAACGGTTCGGTTCTTGTGGCTACGCTCAGTATGCTGTTCTTTATGGCAGCGGTATCGGATTATCGTCTGGATTATCTGATTACGGCATTGATTGCGCTTGGCTTGTCGCTGCTGCAGTCAGCACTGTTTGTAGATGGGTCAGCAGTGTCGCCTGCGTACCAGTTTGGTTTTCTTGCGACGAACAAAACGCTTTGGGGCGTGGTGCTGTATGTGGTAGAGCTGACCGGAATTGTTCTGTTTGTGGCAGCTGCGGGCGCTTGTATGCTGCGCGGTGTAAAGCGTTATATGCTGCTTGTATTCCTGGTTCCGTTTGTACTTGCGTTTACGCTTGCACTGACACCGGATGTTACGGTGAATCATAAATGGATTATGATGTCTTTGATGCTGGTATCCATGTTTGCGGCGTGGTTGCTGACAAAACTGATTCAGAGCGGAGACTGGTTAAAGCGTGTGATTGCTCTCGGTCTCATTTTTGTGCTGACGGCAACCGGTGTCTACGACTTTACAACGGTGGTAAAGAGAAACAAGAATTATCTGGTGTATTCCGATGATGATGTTGTGACAAACTGGGTAATGGAAAATGCCACCTGTGAGGATGTTTTTCTGACGCCGTATTATTCCCTGAACAATATTGTGATGGGGGGTGCGATGTTATATTACGGATGGCCGTATTATGCATGGTCGGCAGGTTACGACACCTACACCAGGGACAGGGAAGTAAAGAAGATGTACGAGGCTTCTTCTTCGGAAGAATTAAAGGAACTGATTGAGAAGAATAATATCCGATATATTGTGGTGGATCATGATTGCCGTACAAGTTCAGAATATGACGTGCGTGAGGATGTGATTGAGAGTACCTACGAAGTGGTATTTGAAAATGACACAGGAGACTGGATGGTGCGGATTTTTGATACTGAGAAAGAAAAATAAAAGGAGAGCAGGAGAAGATGGGCATGAAGTATGAATATGTTGTAGTGGGGGCCGGGATTGCCGGACTTACGATGGCAGAACGTATTGCCAATGTGCTGGATAAAAAAGTATTGGTGATTGAGAAGAGAAACCATATCGGCGGAAATATTTATGATTCGTACAATGAGGACGGTATTTTAGTTCACAATTACGGTCCGCATATTTTCCACACGAATGATAAGGGAGTTTATGATTATCTCAGTCAGTTCACTGCGTGGAGAGATTTCTGGCACAGAGTGCTGACCTGTGTGGATGGTAACATGATTCCGATGCCGATTACGCTGGAAACCATCAATCAGCTTTACAATACAAACTTTACGGGCGAGGAAATGGAAGCGTTCTTAAAGGAAAAGGCAGAGGACATTCCGGAGATAAAGACCAGTAAGGATGTGGTGTTAAGTAAAGCAGGCGAGGAAATTTATCAGAAGTTTTTTGAAAATTATACAAAGAAGCAGTGGGGACTTGACCCGGCACTCATCGATACCGCAGTGATTTCAAGAATTCCGGTCCGTTTTAACCGGGATACGAGATATTTTGCGGACAAGTATCAGGGCATGCCAAAGTATGGCTATACCAAAATGTGTGAGGCAATGGCGGCAAACCCGAATATTAAGCTGTTGTTAAACACAGACTATAAAGAGGTTATTGACGATATTGAATATGACAAGCTGATTTACACCGGACCAACAGATTATTTCTATGATTACAAATACGGAAAGATGGCATACCGCAGTCTGGATTTTGTATTTGAAACTTATGATGAAGAAGAGTACCAGCCGGCACCGGTGGTAAATTATCCGAATGATTTTGACTACACAAGGATTACAGAGTTTAAGAAACTGACGGGACAGAAGCATGCAAAGACCACCATCATGAAGGAATTCCCTAAGAGTGAGGGCGAACCTTATTATCCTTTCCCTACCAAGGAATATAAGGAGCAGTTTGCAAAGTACCGTGAAGATATGGAGAAAGAAACAAAAGTATTTTTCCTGGGAAGACTGGCGGAATACCGCTACTACAATATGGATGCGGTAGTGCGCAGTGCACTGGATTTGTTTGAGAAAATCAGCAAATAAAAGGAGAAGGAGAGCAACGGATGGACAAATTATATATGGTAATTCCTGCGTATAACGAGCAGGATAATATTGATGAGGTTGTGAAAGACTGGTATCCGGTGGTGGAGAAGACAGGGCCGGACAGCCGTCTTGTGATTATTGACGACGGAAGCAAGGATGCGACGTATGAAAAATTGCTGGCACTTGCAAAGGAACGTCCGCAGATGGAGCCGGTGCATAAGGAAAACGGCGGTCATGGGGCAACGGTGCTGTTTGGTTATCATTATGCATTGGAGCATGGTGCGGATTATATCTTCCAGACGGATTCGGACGGACAGACATTGCCGGAGGAATTTGATGAGTTCTGGAACTTAAGAAATGACTATGACATGGTAATCGGGCATCGTAAAGGCCGTCAGGACGGTTTTTCCAGAGTGTTCGTAACCAAGGTGTTAAAGGCAGTGTGTCTGATTTGCTTCCATGCAAATGTGCAGGATGCCAATACACCGTTCCGTCTGATGAAGGCAGAAAGCCTGAAGAAGGAAATTGACTATATTCCAAAGGATTATAATCTGGCGAATGTCATTGTTTCCGTATTGTTTATCAAAAAGGGCTATCAGGTGAAGTATCTTCCGATTACCTTCCGTCCGAGACAGGGTGGTGTTAATTCCATCAACTTTAAGAAGATTACAAAAATCGGGCAGAAAGCACTGAAGGATTTCATTCAGATTAACAAAATAATCAAGACATCAAAGTAGTACAGGAGATTGAGTATGAGTACAAAGCAAAAAGAAAGAATAAGTATAGATTCGATACCGGTGTTGGAAGTGATTGTGCTATTGGTGGCATATGTGGCATTGTGTATGCTGGGATATTATTTCCTGGGAACGGAATTTGCGGCAGTAATGAAATGGTGGGGGGCATTGGTGGTACTTGGTTTTTCGTGTCTTCCGCTTTCCGGTTTGCTGTTTGCGGGATTTCATGACGGCGGATGGATTTTTGCCAAATCCATTGGTCTTGCAGTGAGTGGCTGGTTGCTCTGGGTATTGTCATCCCTACATATACTGAAGTTTACAAAGGCAAATGTAGTGATTGTTGTCATTCTTGTTTTTGTATTAAACTATGGAGCAATTGTATTGGCAAGCAGAAACAGAAAGATGCGCAACTGGATGAAGAAGGTGCGTGCAAAGGCGCAGGCAGATAGCTCGCAGAAGGTTGTGCTTGCCATGACGCTGGAGTTGTTGTTCCTGATTGTTTTTATGGTGGCATGTTATGTAAAGTGTTTCAAACCGGAAGCTTACGGCACAGAAAAATTCATGGATTATGGTTTCATGACCTCGATGATGCGTTCTGAATATATGCCTCCGGAGGATTTCTGGTATTCGGGAACCTATTTGAATTATTATTATCTTGGACAGTATTTTGCTACGTTTTTGACAAAGCTTTCCGGAGTTACGGTAAATGTTGGCTATAATCTTGCTCTTGCAATGCTTTGTGCCTTTTGCTTTATGCTTGTCTACTCCATTTTGTATGAAGTAATGCATCTGACTATTCAGATTCGGAATGAGAAAAAGAAGAATGCAGCTGCAACGGGAATGAAGAATTATTGGATTATTTCTGAGCCTGTGGCGGTGGTAGTCTGCCATGTATGCGGTGTTCTTGGTGGTTTGGCAACTACTTTTGCCGGCAATATGCACTACACGGTGTTTGCAAAGCTGATTCCGGCATTGCAGAGTATGCTTGGAATTGAAGTGAGTTCTTACTGGTTCCCGGATGCTACACGTTATATCGGGTATAATCCGGATACAACCGACAAGACCATTCATGAATTTCCATCCTATTCCTTTGTACTGGGTGACCTGCATGCGCATGTAACCAATATTATGTTTGTCCTTACGGTAGTCGGTATTTTACTTGGCTGGCTGTTGTACCGCAGGGACCGCATGGATAAAGTTAAGAGCGGAGCATTGGCGGTAACGGCGAAGGGCTGGAAGGAAGTATTTGATCCGGTGGAAGTGTTCCATCCGTCTATTGTGATGATTGGCTTTTTCGTCGGTTTGTTCCAGATGACAAACTATTGGGATTTCCCGATTTATTATGTGGTTTCCGGTGCCATCATTTTATTCAGCAATGCTGTGATTTACAAGTTTAAGAAAGAGAGTCTGCTTCTTACGGCATATCACGGAGTGCTTGTGCTTGCCATTGCAGCAGTAGTTTCCCTGTTGTTTAATATACACTTTGAATCCATGTCAAGAGGTATTGCGCTGTGTACGGATCATACGCCGTTTTATCAGTTGATGATTCTTTGGGGACTGCCGCTTGCGGTTCTTGTAATGTATCTGATTTCGCTGATTAATGAAAAGAAGAGAAATCAGGAATTTGATCATAAAAAGGGTTCCATGCCGTTGTTGTTCCAGTTTATTAACAACCTGACACTTCCGGAGCTGTTTATTCTGACCATTGGTCTTTGTGCGGCAGGTTTGGTTTTGATGCCGGAGATTGTTTATGTTGTGGATATTTACGGTGGACATAAACGAGCCAACACCATGTTTAAGCTGACCTACCAGGCGTTTATCCTGTTTGGAGTGATGATGGGCTATGTGATTACAAAGTTCCTTCTGCTGTCAGAAAACGTGAAGCAGACGGTAGGAGGTCTGATAACCGGATTTTTACTTCTTGGTACGGTCGGATATCTTGGAAAATCTGTGGACTCCTGGTTTGGGGATGTTACGGATATGACAAGATTTCAGGGGCTGGATGCTGCGGCGTTTGTAGAAAGTGAAAATATCTATGACGCAGAGGCAATCGACTGGATTAATGCAAACATCGAAGGTTCACCGGTAATGTTGGAGGCAAACGGTGACAGTTATACGTATGCCAACAGGGTATCGGTACTCACAGGTCTTCCGACGGTCATGGGATGGTTTACACATGAATGGCTTTGGAAGGATCATAATGAGCAGGGCTATGTGCGTGCAAGTGAGAGAGCAGAAATTGTAAAACAGATGTTTACCTCGGAGGATGCCAATGTGATCCGTGAACTGATAGATGAGTATCATGTAGAGTATGTCTATGTTGGTGACCAGGAAAGAATAAAGTTTGCAGATACCGGAATCAATGAAGAAGCGATTAAGGCTCTTGGCGAAATTGTATTCCAAAATGAGGGTGTTTATATTGTAAAAGTGGCCAGATAAAAAAAGTATCCCGTAGCATTCGGATGGATGTTACGGGATACTTTTTATGAAAAACGTCAGGAAACAAAATCTTCGTAGTAGGCTTTGATGGAAATATCCTGTCCATAGTCACCAAAGTACTGTCCAAACAAAGTGATACCACCGCAATTTGCCGTGTCCTTTGGGACGGAGAATTTTAAGGTAATAGAGCTGTTATAGTCAATTTTTAAATCATCAATCGTATGATCTGAAATCTTATGGTTTCCATCAATAAAGGAGCCTTCTTTGTTAATAATCAATGTCTTCAAAAGTCCGTACTGATTTAATAAATCCGGCCACCAGGAAGGGGAAACCATGCCTTTTCTTGCACCATAGTCACCCGGGCTGATCCATTTGCCCAAGGACACCCCGTTAATTTCAAAATAAATATCACTTGGGTAGTCCTCATTGACTTCCGGACACTCCGAGGAAATCTCAAAGGAAATCTGAAGTTCGGTGAGGCGCTGGCCTGCATGAAGACGGTTTGGTAAATCATAGGTGATGCTGCCCCAGCCAATCCAAAGGATACCGGCGCGGAAACGTTCCGGATAGGAGAACATCTTTGGATTATCAAGTTCTCCGATAATGCTGACAGGAGAGGCAAGCCCGCAGGTTGGATGAGCATCAATGGCTGTGTAATGGCCGACCGAAATATCATCCTTGTAACAAGGTTTTTCTGCAACCTGTGGTGCAAGGTCCACAATCAGCTTGTCATGAATCGGCTGAACAACTTTTCGGATGCCGCGTTTGCCGGAGGTGGTTTTAATCGTAACAAGCCCTGCTGACTCTAACTTACTTACATGCAGGGAGATAGCGCTGTTAGTCAGTTCCAATGCTTCTGCAAGATCGTTCAGGCTCAGATTGCTGTTTTCATAAATCAATTCCATGATGCGAAGACGCATCGGGGTGCTGAGTGCCTTGAAAACTTCTTCGGCTTCTTTTAAGGAATGAAGATAATACATGGCATAACTCTCCTTTCTGAATTGTTATACTAAAAAGTGAAATAGTGAAGTTTTTGTTTTAAAACATTATTTTTGATTATATTTGAAAAAAATAGTTTAGTCAAGAGTTTAACGGTGAAGGAAAGACTAAAAAATCGATTTGGGCAATTTGCACAAAAAGAGGGGGCTATTTCTTGCAGTTTGACGAAAAAATAACAAAAAAAGGTATTGATTTTCTTGAAAAAATGGTATATGTTAAGAGTATAGTCAAGTAAAAACAATAATAGTTAAGTCAAAAGTGAAACACAAACAGTATTCTTGTGGGAAAAACGTATAGTGTTTCGCATTTGGATGAAATTTATTTTGTTCGAAATGTACAAAAAGGGAATGGAGGACACGGAAAATTATGTTTAAATTGTTTGTTAACACAAAAAATCAGTTGGGGCATATTAACCCGGAACTGCAGGGGCATTTTTCTGAACATCTGGGAAGATGTATTTATGAAGGACTTTATGTAGGGGAAAATTCTGAAATTCCAAATACCAACGGAATGAGAAATGATGTGGTAACAGCATTAAAGGAAATGAAGATTCCGGTGCTTCGTTGGCCGGGCGGATGTTTTGCGGATGAATATCATTGGAAGGATGGTATCGGTCCGAAGGAAACAAGAAAGAGAATGATCAATACCCATTGGGGTGGAGTGGTAGAAGATAACAGCTTTGGTACACATGAGTTCATGGAACTGTGCAGACAGCTTGGTTGTAAGACTTATGTAAATGGTAATTTAGGAAGCGGCACCGTTCAGGAAATGAGCGAGTGGGTAGAATATATGACATTTGATGGCATTTCTCCGATGGCAAAGCTTAGAGAAGAAAACGGAAGCAAGGAGCCATGGAGTGTAAACTACTTTGGAGTAGGGAATGAAAACTGGGGCTGCGGTGGTAACATGACCCCAACCCATTATGGTAATGAATACCGCAGATATCAGACCTATGTCAGAACCTATAATCACGAGCGTCCGATTTACAAAATTGCCTGCGGTGCAAATGTGGATGATTATAACTGGACAGACAAGGTAATGGAAACCTGTTTTGCGGGAGCACCGTGGATGCACGGATTTATGGATGGGATTTCCCTTCATTACTATACACATCCGGAAGGCTGGGAGATTAAGGGAAGTGCAACTGACTTTGATGAGAAGGTCTGGTATAAGACCTTAAAGAAGACTCTTTACATGGAAGAGCTGATTGAAAAGCACGGTGCCATCATGGATAAGTATGATAAGGACCACAAGGTCGGTATGATTGTGGATGAGTGGGGTACCTGGTACACCTGCGAACCGGGAACCAATCCTGGCTTCCTTTATCAGCAGAATACCATGAGAGATGCACTGGTTGCGGGAATCAACTTAAATATTTTCAACAAGCATTGTGACAGAGTAAAGATGGCAAACATCGCACAGCTTGTGAATGTGCTTCAGGCAGTGATTCTGACCGAGGGCGAAAAGATGCTTCTGACACCTACCTATCATGTATTTAAGATGTACAGTGTACATCAGGATGCAGAGCTTTTGGAAAGCCGTGTAGAGACAAAGACCATCGGTCTGGAAGATGAGTATATGGTTCCAAACTTAAACGAGTCCGTTTCTTTGGGAACTGACGGAAAAATCCATATTACAATGACAAATCTTTCTGCAACAGAGGATTACGAAATGGAAGGAGAGCTCGCTGAAGCAGAAATCCTTGGAGTAAGGGGAAGCGTGATTACCAATGAAATGCACGCACACAATACATTTGAATCACCGGATGTGGTTCATGCGACAGAGTATGATGGCTGCAAGGTAGTAGATAACAAGCTGGTATTCACAATTCCGGCATGCAGCGTATTGCATTTGGAAGTAACGGTAAAATAAGGAGGTCCGGAATGCGACATAGAAGGTTAAACAAAGCTCTGGCTTTGGCACTTGCGGCGACAATGATAGTTCAGCCGTGTCTGCAGCTTTCTGCAAGAAGTGCTTCGGCAGAGACAAGCGTACAGACAAGTGCGTCAGGTTCTACCGAGTATACGGTAGAGCGTCTGACGACGGGATATTCCTCCGTCAGTGCCGGCTATACGGCAAAGCAGTATACCGGAAAAGAAGTGGAATACCGCATGAATGAGATTTTGGCTTCGGCATACAAAGACAAATTGACTTCAGACAATAAAGGATATTCCAATGAGGTAGCACAGCTGGCGGCCGGAGATTCGATTGAAATGACAATTGAGGTTTCAGAAACAGCTCTTTATTGGGTTGAATTTGACTATCTTTCCTATGATGAGTCCATTCTTCCGATTGAGTTGGCCTTAAAAATAGACGGAGAGTATCCGTTTTATGAAACAAGAAGCTTAAAGTTTGAAACAACCTGGGTTTCTGATGGTAAGGCAGATTTAGACCGTTACGGCAATGAAATCGTTACCCTGCCTGACAAGGACATGTCATGGGAGAACAAGTATCTGATGGATGCCAGCTACCGTTATTCCGAACCGCTTCTGGTTTCGTTATCAAAGGGAAGTCATACACTTTCCGTTGAGATGAGTGAGGGCACGGTTCTTCTTGGTAATATTCGTCTGGTGGCACCGGAGAGCATTGCGGAATACACCGGTTCGCAGATTGCACAGGGAAATGAACTTATTGAGATTGAAGCAGAGGATTTTTATGAGAGAAATGACTCGTCCATTCATGCAGTAGGTGAGTATGATTCCTCGTTAAGTCCGCTTTCTTCCAAGGAAAAGGTACTTAATATTCTGGATGGCGATTCTTTTAAGACAGCCGGACAGACCATTACATATCAGTTTGAGGTAACAAAGGCGGGGTATTATTACATTGGCATGAACTACCGCCAGACGGATAAGAATGATTTTCCGGTCTATGTGGATTTTGCAATTGATGGCACGATTCCGAATACGGCATTTCAGTCTTACCCGGTGACACATACCACAAAGTTTAAAAACACAACCTTGGCAGATACCGAAGGAAATTACTTGAGTGTATATCTGGAAGAAGGATATCATACGGTTTCTCTTACGCTTAGCGCAGATTACTTAAGACATGCGATGGAAGAAGTCGATGACATCATGAACGGTATTAATGACTTATCTCTTGAGGTAACAAAGGTTGCCGGCACAAACAAGGATAAGTACAGGGACTTAAAACTGACCAGATATATTCCGGATGTACAGACCAGAATATACGGGTGGGTAGACCGTCTGGCAGCATTGGCAGAGGAAGCAGCAGTGCTTGTCGGTGCAGAAAGCGGTGAGGATGTAGCCGCCTTTGCTTATCTTCTGATTGCAGCAAAGCAGTTAAAGACACTTGGTGATGAACCGGATGAACTGATTTACCGTGTGGCTGAGTTATCCACCAGTGTAAACTCCATCAATACACAGATTGCAAACTTTGTTGATATCATCAACAATAACAAGCTTTCGATTGACAGGATTTACATTTATCAGGAAGATGCAAAGCTTCCGACGGGGCTTAATTTCTTCCAGTCCATCTGGATGTCGATTAAGAGATTCTTCTACTCGTTCTTCGGCCAGTCCTATTCTGCAAGCAATACAAATGAAGAGCATTTGCAGGTATGGGTCAACCGCCCGAGACAGTATGTTGAGATTATGCAGAAAATGATTGACGAACAGTTTACACCGGCAACCGGCATTGAGGTTGATTTATCAATCATGACAGATGCAAATAAACTGGTGCTTTCCAATGCTTCCGGTGATACGCCGGATATAGCAACCGGTATTAACTATGCGATACCGTTTGAGCTTGGTATCCGTGGTGCATTGGTAGACCTGACAAAGTTTGAAAATTACAAAGAAATTTTTGGAAGATACAGTGAGGGTATTTTAGTTTCCTCTGTTATCGGAGACAGCTTGATTTCCCTTCCTGAAACGATGAACTTCTATGTTATGTTTTATCGTACGGATGTACTTGAGAAGATTGGTCTGGAGGTTCCGGAAACCTTGGATGAACTCGTTGCAATCCTTCCTGATTTACAGATGAGAGGTCTAAACGTGTATTATCCGACTGCATCCATGCTTGCGATGAGAAACTTCCACGGTACCACACCGATTCTTTTCCAGAATCAGGGTACCTTATACGGAAGAACAGCATTGGAGGTTACGGTGGACAGTGAAGAGACAATCAAAGGCTTCACACAGCTGACCGAATTGTTTACGATTTATAACATGCCGGTGGACGTACCAAACTTCTATCAGCATTTCAGAAACGGTGACCTGCCAATCGGTATCGCAGATTTTGGTGCCTACAACCTGATATTAAATGCAGCACCGGAGATTGCAAACTCGTGGGAAATTGCTCTGGTTCCGGGAGTAGAGGATGAAGAAACCGGTGAGATTTACCGTTACATGTCCGGTGGTGCGGAAAGTACCGTAATGTTTGCTTCTGATGATGAGAGAGAGCAGAAGGCATGGGAGTTCATGTGCTGGTGGTCCTCCGCTGGGGTTCAGGCAGAGTTCGGACAGATGCTTCAGATTATGTATGGCGACGAATACATCTGGCCGACAGCAAATCTGGAAGCGTTTGCAATGCTTCCGTTCCCGACTTCGGATAAGAATGTTATCATGGAGCAGGCGAAAAATATTTTAGAGGCGCCTAGATTACTGGGTAGTTATATGTTAGAGCGTGAACTGAGTAATGCATTCAACGATGTCGTGGTAAACGGAGAAAATCTCCGTTCGAGAATTGATGACGTTGTAAAAGCAGTAGAGCGTGAGACAGAGCGAAAACTGGAAGAGTTCGGATATATTGACAGTGAAGGTAATGTAATCAAAGAGTACGAAGTGCCTTCCGTGGATAAAGTAAGAGAAATCCTCGGCCGATAAGTGGCTAGAATGAGAGAGGAGAAAGAAATGAGTAAACATAGAACAAGGTCAAAAGTGGCCAGAAAATCACAATTCAATAAAGCGGGATATGTGTTTTTAGGCCCTTACATGATACTGTTTGCAACCTTTATCCTGGCACCGGTAGTGATGGCAGTCATCCTGTCCTTTACAAACTTTGATACCATCCAGTTTCCGAAGTTTGTCGGATTCTTAAACTATATCAATTTACTTACCAGTGATGAAGTGTTTATGCAGTATGTATTACCGAATACGGTAAAATACGCATTGATTGTCGGCGTGGGCGGCTATGTGCTTTCGTTTTTGCTTGCCTGGGCACTGGCAAATATGACAAAATGGCCAAGAACCATTTTTGCATTGATTTTGTATTCTCCGAGTATGACCGCAGGTGTTGCGATGTCCGTACTCTGGAAGATTATGTTTACCGGTGACCAGACCGGTTATATCAACAGCTGGCTGATGGATATCGGTGTCATAAATGAGCCGATTATCTGGCTGGTAAATACGGATTATCTGCTCCCGATCGTTATTATCATCGGACTTTGGAGCAGTATGGGTGTTGGCTTCTTATCCATCTTAGCAGGTCTGTTAAACGTAGATGAAACACTCTATGAGGCGGCGGCCATTGATGGTGTCAAGAATCGTTTCCAGGAAATGATTTATGTGACTATTCCAAGCATGAAGCCGCAGATGTTATTTGCAGCGGTAATGCAGATTGTAAACGCATTCCAGAACGGTTCTGTCAGTGCGATGCTTGCCGGAAATCCGACACCGGGCTATGCGGCACAGCTGATTGTCAACCACATTGAAGACTATGGTTTTATCCGTTACGAGATGGGTTATGCGGCAGCAATTTCTGTGGCATTATTGCTGATTGTACAGATTTTCTCAAAGGTCAGCACAAAACTCTTTGGTGAGAAGGATTAGGAAAGGGGGAAATAACAAATGGCTGCATATAAGGGACATAGAATGAACCCGGACAAATTTGATAAAGGTCAGATTAAGTTGTATTTGTTTGTAATTCCTCTGGTACTGATTACGGGATTGCCGATTATCTTCATTTTCTTCCATGCATTTAAGCCAATGGAAGAGTTGTTCGCTTTCCCGCCAAAGTTTATTACAACAAATCCTACACTGGATAATTTCAGAAAGTTATTTAAGGCTTCCCGTTCTGCGGGTATTCCGCTCAGCAAATATGTGTTTAATACCGTGCTGATTACGGTGAGTGTTGTGTTTTCTTCCGTTGTACTATCTTCCGCAGCGGCATATGCGATGTCAAAGCTTAAGTTTATCGGAAGAGACATGTCCTTTAAGATTAATCAGCTGGCTATTATGTTTGTACCGGTAGCGGTTATGATTCCGAGATACCTGGTGGTTGAAGTTCTTGGTCTTGTTGATACGTACTGGTCACAGATTTTACCGCTGATTCCGCTTCCGGTAGCAGTTTTCCTGCTAAAACAGTTTGTGGATACCGTGCCGGATTCGCTGATTGAGGCGGCTTATATGGATGGTGCGACAGAGTTCCATGTATATACAAAAATTATCATTCCGATGATTAAACCGGCACTTGCAACAGCGGTGGTTTTAGTATTCCAGCAGGTGTGGGGAGCGCTTGAGGCTTCCAACTATTACATAAACGATGAAGGTCTGAAATCCCTTGCATTCTATATGAACACACTGTCGAATGCATCAAACGGCGTTGCCGGACAGGGTATTCAGGCAGCAGCATCGTTAATCCTGTTTATTCCGAATCTGGTTGTGTTCTGTATTCTGCAGAAGAACGTTATGAATACAATGGCACATTCCGGTATTAAGTAGAAAGAAGGAGCAGCACATGAAGAAAAGAACAAAAAAGCTTTTTGTCTCACTGGTTGCACTTCTTCTTACTGTGGGACTTGGCTCTACAACATTGACAGCCCTTGCCGCGGCTCCGTATAGGACCTATACGGTAGATGGTTACGGCTCGGTTACGGAAACGCAGACGGCGTATCTTCCGTACGGTACGATTAACAAAATCGGTGATGAATTATTAAAGGCGCCGACGGATTTTACTATTCTGTCCGATGGCACCATGTATATTCTTGACAGTGGAAACAAAAGAGTTCTTATTTCTGATGTCGAAGGAAATTATTACGGAGAGTTTGGCAGCGAGTATCTGCAGGGACCAAGAGGCATGTACGTGACGGAAGACCGCATCTGTTATGTGGCAGACCGTGATGCAAGGACTGTCTGGGTGTTTGATGAAAACGGCAAACTGATGAACTCCTATGGAAGACCGGATGAACCGCTTTACGGTGATACTCTTGACTTCCTTCCGTTAAAGGTAGTAGCAAACAAATCCGGTACGATTTATGTCATTTGTGAGCAGAACACAAACGGTATCGTACAGATCAGTCCGACCGATGGCGGTACGTTCCTTGGATATTTTGGTACCAATGCAACCAACGCAAATCTTTGGACTATCCTCTGGCGTTCCCTGTTAACGGATGTGGCCAGAGCAAAGATGGTAAGTAACTTGCCTGCGACACCGGATAATATGGCAATTGATGAAAAAGGCCTGATTTATACGGTAACCCGAGGCGAGGAGGAGGCATCCTTAAAGCGTCTTAACATTGCCGGCGGCAATATGATTGAGCCGGATGCTTATGATGAAGTCCCGGCAGCGGTGGCAGTGGGTAACCATGACAACGTATATGTACTTTCCCAGCAGGGCTATATTTACGAATACAACAACGATGGTGAATTGCTTTTCGTTTTCAGCGGAAGTGATGACGGACAGCAGAGAATGGGTCTTAGTATTAAGGCAGAGGCCATTCAGGTGGCAAGCGATGACAAGATTTACGTTCTTGACTCAGATAAGAAACAGATCTTAATTTTCGAGCCGACGGAGTTTACAAATCATCTGCACAATGCGTTGTATTTGTTCTCAAAGGGACTTTACACGGAAAGTAAAGAACCACTGCAGGAAGTGCTTCGTATGAATAACCTGTTTGACTATGCCAATATGGCAATGGGCAAGACCTTATACAAAGAGGGAAATTACGAGGAAGCTCTTCGTTATGCAAAGCTTGCCAAAGACTTTGATGGTTATTCCGATGCTTTCTGGGAAATCAGAAATGAATGGTTAAAGAAAAACCTGGCTACCACGTTTATCCTGTTGATTGCCCTTTATGTGGTAATCCGGGTAATCGGTGTGCTTGATAAGAAAAAACATATTCTGGACCCGGTAAGAAAAGCATTGGCAAAGATTAAGCAGAAGCGCCTGGTGAAGGAAATCGGATATCTGTTTTATTTCATAAAGCATCCGATTGACGGGTGTTACGGTATCCGGAGAGAGCATAAGGTATCGTTGCTCAGCTCCAACATTCTTCTCATGGTTGGCATTGTATTTTTTATCATTAACAAATATTTTGTGGGTTTCCTGCAGAAGAACGTAAGAGAAGGACAATATGATATCTTCTCTGATATCGGATTTATCCTTTTGATACTGCTTTTGGTGGTAGGATGTAACTATCTGATGTGTACCATCAATGACGGCGAAGGTAAATTAAAGCATATTTACTGTTCTTTCATTTACAGCTTTGGTCCATATTTTGTGCTACAGCCGGTACTGTTTGCAGTTTCCCATGTAGTGACCTACAATGAAGTATTTTTCATTCAGTTTGGTAACTTATGTATGTTTGTCTGGATTGGGGTATTGATTTTTATCTCGATTCGTGAAATTAACAACTATACGGTAAAAGAGACCGTAAAGATTATCGGACTGACCCTGTTTACAATTTTGATTGTATGTCTGCTGGCATTTATCATTTATGTGTTATGGTCACAGGTATTTGATTTTATCCAGTCGATTTGCGGAGAGGTGGTGTATAAGATTGGCAACTAAATTAAAAAGAGTTCTTTGCCTGGTTTTAGTGCTGTCTCTTTGTCTGGTTCCGTCTTTTGCACAGGAGAGTCAGGTGGCTTTGGCTTACGGTACCTCCGCAGAGAGAGAAATGGAGACCAATGAAAAGGGTTCCTGGACGGATTGGAAAGAAACACATAAATTAGCAGCAGAAAACGATAAATTCCGTCTGTACGTTAATGAAGAAAGTCTGGCTTTGGTAGTGGAAGATAAAGCAACCGGAGCTTACATGGAATCTTCTCCAAGCTACAATGACGGAAAAAATAATAAGACCTGGACAGCGTATTTGAATTCGGCCCTGATTCTTACCATGATTAAGGGAAATGATGATACAAAGCAGGCAGATTTAATCCGTGACGATGTGGATAAGAAAATTACCTATACGAAGGACGGATTTGAAGCAAAGGTGTATTGGACGAAATATGAGTTTGGTATGACCTTGAAGGTAACATTAACAGAAGACGGTGTAACGGCATATGTTCCGGATGAATCCATTGTGGAGGACGGAGAGGATTACATGATTGGTACGGTGTGTATCTATCCGTGTATGGGACTTTCCTATCTGGATTATAACGAGGGTTATATCCTGATTCCGGACGGAAACGGTGCACTGATTTATCTGAATGACAAGGAAGGCCGTTTTAACACAGGCTTCACATCCATGGTATATGGCAGTGATGCAGGGTTTTCTGATACTTCCAGCGCCAATCTTCTCTGGGACAAATACCAGATGATTACAGAGGCAAACCAGATTATAGCTCCGGTTTGGGGAATTGCACATACAGATATTCAGATGGCATATCTTGCAGTCATTGAAGAAGGGGCCGAGAGAGCCTCCATTGAAGCAAACCCAAATGGAGTAACACTTGATTATAACCGTGCCTATGCGAAGTTTACACTCCGTAAGCTTTACACACAGCCGACCAGTAACAATACCTCTTCCGGTTCGTTCCATCTGGTGGAGGAAGACAGAAGCCATTCGGATTTAAAGATTCAGTTTCTGTTCTTGGCCGGTGATGAAGCAAATTATTCGGGTATGGCGAATGCGTACCGCGATTATCTGCTTGATATCGGAACATTTACGGTACAGGAAGATATGGAGTACCGTACCAGAATTGATTTTCTTGGAACCGAGAGAGAAGAGTTCATTATCGGAACCAAAGCGGTTGTTATGACAACGGTAGATGATATTTATGAAATTTATGAGGACCTGAAGGAAGCAGGAGTGACCGATTTGCTTTCGGTATATAAGGGCTGGCAGAAAGGAGGTCTGCTTGATGTTCCGATTACTACCTACAAGGCAGATTCCAAAATCGGTGGCACAAAGAAGCTGACACAGCTGATTCAGGATGCCAAGGATGCCGGTATCGCGTTCTATCTTTACAATGATGCGCTCCGCATCAATCCGGATGAGCAGAATGCGACCTTCAATATAGTGAAAAAAGTAAACAAAAAGAAATTTGAAGAATACACCTACAAGGATGTTTATGAGACGATGAACTATCTGACTCCGGCAAGAACCGGTACGCTGCTGAACAAGTTTGCAAACAGTTACTTAAAGCAGGGTGTAGACGGTCTTTGTGTGGCAGGTATCACAGATACGGTGTTCTCTTATTCCTACAGCGGTAAGTTCTATTCCAGATTTGACTGCGCAGACAGTTATGCTGCCACACTGGCGACTCTGAATGAAAAGCTTTCTCTGGTATTGGAACAGCCGTCAGCATATCTCTGGTCTGATATGGACGCCTTCCTTGATATGCCGATGTATGCGTCGGATTTCATCTACGAGGAAGAAAGTGTTCCGTTCCTTTCCATGGTATTGAAAGGAGTTGTGCCGGTGTATTCGGAGTATGTAAATTTTGAAGCAAATAAAGAGGAATTCTTCTTAAAGCTGGTAGAGACAGGAACCTATCCTTCCTTCTACATTACCAAGGCGAGTTCGGCAGACTTGATTTATACCAATTCTTCCGATATTTACAGCTCGCAGTATTCCGTGTACAAGAGTGAGATTGTGGAGTACACACAGAAACTGCAGGAAGTAAATAAAGCAGTGGAAGGTGCAGTAATAACAGGACATGAAATTCTGGATAATGAGGTAAGAATTGTAACCTACAGCAACGGTGTCAAGATTTACTTAAACTACAGCAGAAGCACTCAGACAGTGGATGGTATCAGCTTAGAGAGTATGTCCTATAAGGTGGTGAGCGAATGAGTAGAAAAAAAGAAAAACAAAGTAAACCGAAGATTAAAATCGGCAAGCTTGAAAAGAGAGAGGCGAGAGCCGGCTATTTCTTCGTCGCTCCATGGATTATCGGTACGATACTTTTCCTGCTGATTCCGCTTGGACAGTCTTTCTACTATATGTGGTTCAACATCCGAATCACACCAAAGGGATATGCGTTTAACTTTGTGGGAGCGCAGAACTTTTCACAGATCTGGCTTGAGAATCCGGAGTTTCCGCAGCAGCTGGTAACATACGTCTGGCAGACACTCCTTGAAGTGCCGATTATCGTAGTATTTGCTTTGATGATTGCGATGATGTTAAACGGTAAGATTAAATGCAGAGCATTGTTCCGACTGATTTTCTTCCTTCCGGTTATTATCGTATCCGGTCCGGTTATGAATATGTTAGTCAGTGAGGGAGCAGCATCCATTCCTGCAATGAATGTGCAGTCCATTATTTCTGCGTTTGACAGGGTACTGCCGACCAGCGTGGCACAGTCGGTTGGTGAGATGTTTTCCAACATGATTATGATTCTTTGGTATTCCGGAGTACAGATTCTGATTTTCCTCTCTGCATTGCAGAAGGTGGATCCGGCACTGTATGAAGCAGCAAAGATTGATGGTGGTTCCGGTTGGGAATGCTTCTGGAAGATTACACTTCCAACCATGAAACCGATGCTGTTGCTGAATGCGGTTTATACTGTAATTTTCTTATCCGGTAATGAGCAGAATACATTGATTACGATGATTGAATCGGCGATGTTCTCAGGAACGGTAGAAAAGGGCTACGGATATGCATCCGCGATGGCATGGATGTATGCGGCAGTCATCACATTGATTGCTGCACTGTTCTTCCTGTTGCTTGGTTCAAAGAAAGATGTCTATGACCGTAAGGCAAAGAAGTTTAAACATGACCGGAAGAAGGAAGAACGTTTAAAGAGAAGAGTAAGAAGGAGGGGAGAACGTCATGCAAAGAAAGTTGCGCGCCACTCACGCAGATACACAACCTATGACGGTAGCGGAGATTATTAAATCGAAGTTTACCAAGGAGAAACTGCACAAGTTTGTGTTCGGTACAAGAGAAAAACAGGGCTTGGGGCAGCAACTTGTTGTATACGGTCTCTTGATTTGTATCGGATTCATTTATCTTTATCCGATTCTGAACATGGTGAGTACCAGCTTCATGAATCGTGATGATTTGCTTGACAGCTCTGTAAAATGGCTGCCGAGTACACTGTACCTGCAAAACTATATTGATGCAGCAAAGTCCATGAATTTCTGGGTTACCCTCTTAAAGGGTGCAATCATTGCAGGTGCACCGACGCTTTGTAACGTTATCATTTGTATGTGTGTCGGTTATGGCTTTGCAAGATACAATTTCAAGGGAAAGAAGATTCTGATGGGGATTTTAATCTTTTCCTACATTCTGCCAAGCCAGGTAACCATGATACCGACTTATGTACTTTACAATGATATGAAAATCTTAGGCACACTTTGGACCTTTGTATTGCCGGCACTTTTTGGTAACGGTTTGAATGCACCGATCTTTATCCTGATTTTTTATCAGTTCTTTAAACAGGTGCCTAAGGTTCTGATGGAGGCTGCCTATATTGACGGAGCCGGACATTTTAAGGCGTTCTTTAAAATTGCGATTCCGTCGGCAATTCCTGCAATTGTAACGGTTGTCTTGTTCTCATTCGTTTGGTACTGGAATGAGTCCTATCTGACTGAAATGTATGTACAGGGCCTTTCTACAAAGAGTATCTGGACGAATCTGGTCATCCAGTTAAAGAACTTTGATTCGGCGTTCCAGACAAAGGCGGTGGTCGGTGATACGGCAACATCGCTGAATGAATCGGTACGAATGGCGGCAACATCGCTCAGTATTCTGCCTCTCCTTTTGGTATATCTCGTATTACAGAAGCAGTTCGTTGAGAGTATTGACCGTTCCGGTATCACTGGTGAGTAAGCATGAATGATGTTCTTAATCCTGTGGCGGAGCGAAAGAGAGCGGCACAGGGTTCAGATAAAAAAGTTTTAAGGAGGAAAACAATGAAAAGGAAGAATTACCTTAAGAAGCTGTTAGTTTCCATGACACTTGTAATGTCCATGCTTGTCGGCATTGCAGGCTGTGGCGGAAATAATAACGGCGAAACTCCTGGTAATCAGGAGGAGACAGGGGGGGCACAGTATAATCCGTTTGGTGATTATCAGGTGACCACAGAAGACATTACTTTGACTATTTGGCATTATGAGGATGAAACAACAGCTACAATGTTAGCAGAAGCCTTCATGAAGATTTACCCAAATATCACAGTAGAGCATAAGATTATCTCTGATATGAGTACCGATCTTTCCGCAGCGGCTGCGGCAGGAACCATGCCTGACGTATTTGAAGGCACAGACTCCGATACAGCGTTAGCAAACGGTTATTGGGCAGATATTACTGAGTACTGGGAAGCTGACCCGGATACAAAGAATCTGTTGTACACTATCAATGAATACGGAATCGGATGCTTCGATACAACCAGAAGATTTGCAGCTCCGATGCTCTATTGGCCAAGTGCGGTATTCATTGACCGTAATGTAATTGAAACCTTAAACCTTGACATGCCTCGTACAGACTGGACATGGGATGAAATGATTCAGTTAATCAAGGATGCAACAAAGTACGATCCGGATATGATGTACTATGGTCTTGGTTACTACAACAGACTTGACTCCTTATACGGCATTGCAGCTTGTACAAATGCAGAAAGAGCTATCAAGGGTGAGTTTGGTTTTAACGGTGAAGATTTTGATCTTCAGTACTGGGCAATCGGTGAGCAGCAGTTCTCCGACCTGCAGCTTGCAGGTTATGTAGCACCTACTTCCGGCTCTGATGCAATGGAAGACTGGACCGGCGATTACGATGGTTGGTTTGGCGCAACAGGTCACGTAGCAGTATTCTCCGAAGGTTTCTGGACCTACCAGAACATCTGGGGCGTAGACGGCTATCAGGAAGACTTAGGTCTTGATATTGTTCCTTACGTTACTCCAAACGTAGTAGATGAGAAGGAACACAACGTTATTTCCACCATGTACATGGGCGGTATCTCCAGCTCCTGTGAACATCCATTGGAAGCTTACCTTCTGTTAAGATTCTTTGGTTGGGGCGTAGACGGCTGGAATGCGCGTATGGATATTTATGAAGATTCTACTAACGTAAATGCATCCGGTGTTGCTTTGCAGCATTCTTCCATGCCGGTTCCTACTACTTTGGATGAAGGCGTATGGGCAAGATACAAAGCATTATTCCCACAGGATGAGGAACACAAGGAATACTGGGATGATTATTTTGCAAGTATCACAAGACCGGTTCCTTACGGCTGGTACAGTATTGCAGGTTACTGGAACTTCTGTGCACAGTACTTCAATACTATCGGTATCCACACCTTAGTAGATACAGGTAAGGCTAAGGCAGCAGATTATGTTGATGAGGCTACCAGACAGGCAAACTACTATCACGCAAGTGCGATGCTGGCTTACTTTGGACCAAGCAGCCCATATGCAACGGTAGTTGGATATACGGATATCTTAAGTGCGGATGAGATTGCAAAATATCAGGCAGTGGTAGATGCATTCATAGCACAGTAAAAAAAGGAGGAAAATTATAATGAGAAAGAAACTGTTTGGCTTAGTTTTAGTATTAAGCATGGCAGTTGGCATGTTTGCAGGCTGTGGTGGCGGTGAAACAACAGAACCGACCCCTACACCGACCGAGGCAGCACAGCCAACAACAGAACCAACAACAGAACCAACAGCAGCACCTACAGAAGCACCGGTAGGTGAGACACTTCCGGAAGCAAAGTATTACTTCCCATTTGAAGATGCTACAGGCGTAACCTTAAAGGTAAATGATTTTACAGGTCTTACAACTGACACAAGAGTAATTGACACAGACAAGACTCTTTACTTCACAAACGGTGTAAAGGGACAGTGTGCATGGTTTGACGGTACATACGGTGCAGAACTTGACGTTGAGCCGTTAGATTCCGATACATGGACGATTTCCTTCTGGGTAAATGCACAGAGATATTCCACATACGGTGCAGTTGTTCAGATGGGTTCCGATTTGTATAGTGAAAATGCATCCGCTAAGTGGCTCAACATTACAAGAACAGAATTTGATGGCGTAACTTTCCCAACGTTCTGGTCCAGAGATGAAGCACAGAACATCTGGCCATGGTTTAACTATGCAACAGATGTAGAAGCCGGTAAGAAGGAATGGGCTCACATCACTTTAGTTTCTGATGAAAACGATTGGACAGAAGATGGTTTATATATTGATGCTGATCTTTATGTCAATGGTGAATATGTAGACAAGGTTTGTCAGTTAACACCTGGTATCTTTGGTGCAGACGAGACCTTCCACTTCTTCCTTGGTATTAACTGCTGGGATACTATCTATAAGGGTGCTATTGATGAATTATACATCTTTGATCAGGCATTAACAGCTGGTCAGATCGCTACTCTTTACGCAGATGGTAACACAAGTGAAGAGCCTGTGAATCCGGTGGCTGAGACAGAGGGCAGAGATCACAGTGACGTAACAACAACAGGTTATATTCTCGGTTCCACAGATTGCACAACAGTTGCAGGTACTGTTTACACAGATACCAAGATTGTTCCGGTTGGTAGCACAGTTGAACTTGAGTTCTCTAACTACACAAAGGGTGAAACTTTTGAAGATGTATTTAATCTTATTATACAGAATGTCGGCAATGCACACAGCGCAGCTGACAACGCAGCTTACAAGGAGCATGCCGTAGTAAGCTCCGCAATGCCAAACAACACAGCTTTAGAGAGCTACTTAGTAAGAAATACATTTAACCAGTTTAATCCAAAGACATTTGGTGACAACACAGACAGAGCAGATTACGTTGTTACTGTTACAAATCACGGTACAACTGTTGATGTATTAATGACAGCAGTTTGTGCTGACGGTGTAACCCGTTACTTAGAGTATGCAGGTATTCCGGTAGATGGTGAAGTTCATGTATGCTTAACAGTAGCAGGCGGATTCCTTGATTATCTCCCAGACATTATGATTCAGGGAACAGCAGTTGGTAACACAGATTTAACTTCCGGCTGGTGGAGCACTCATTCTGAGCCTGTACATGTTCCGGTTGGTGAAACCGTTACAACACGTCTCATCAACTATACTGTTGGAAATGCAACTTACCAGAACTGGGTAGCAGTTCTTCAGAACGTTCCGGCAGCACATAGTGCAGATGACAATGCAGCATACAATGAATATGCAGTACTGAGAGCTGATAACTATGGTTGGGCAGGTGCATCCCTTAACTTCATTAACACATTTTCTAATCTTGCTGAACTCGGCTGGGTATTAGAGACAAACTGGGGCACTGTATCCGGTTATGAAGATCCAAGCTTTGTAGGCCATGAGACAGAGTACATGGCAGATATGGCAGAGGCTACTGTTGATGTGGCTGTAACAAACCATGGAACAACAGCAGAGCTTGTTGCAACTGTAACAACGAAGACCGGTAAGGTATTCTATCAGAAGTACTCCAACATTGCGATTGATGGTGATTTGTATTACTGCTTCACAGTAGATGGAACCTGTCTTGATATCCTTGGCACTTACAAAGGTACACCACTTGGTGCATTAGATTGCTCTACTGGTTGGTGGGGTGCTCACTCTGAGCCGGTTGCAGTTCCGGTTGGTGAGACAGTAAAGACTCACTTAATCAATCACACAATTGGTGTGGCAAACTACCAGAACTTCGTAGTAGTTTTACAGAATGTTGCAACAGGTCATAGCACAGCTGATAATCCAAATTACATGGAATATGCAGTAGTACGTGCAGATAACGCAGGTTGGGATGTAGGATCCGGTTGCTATGCAAGTGCGGTTCTGGAATGCGACTGGGATTGGAGTACGTTTATTGCCGATATGCAGGGTGCTGATGTAGTGGTAGAAGTAACAAATCACGGAACAAGTGTTGACGTAATTGCTACGGTTACTACAACAGAAGGTAAGGTTTATACGCAGAAGTATCTTGGTATTGGACTTACCGGTGATTTATATTACTGCTTCACAGTAGATGGCTGTTGGCTTGATATTCTTGCTGACTAATCTCAGAAGAAAAAGACAGTAAATAAATAGAATTAACACTCCGGATTGCGGAATCCGTAATCCGGAGTGTATTTAAAAAAGTAAATGCAGATGCGATAGCTTTTCCTGACGGGAAAGCTATGTCATGTGTGTTTACGACACAATCATTACCGGGAGGGATTTATGATGAGCGAATTACGAAGAAACGGCATTTTGACAGATTACAATATCCCATGGATTGAACAGAGAGCCGACCCGTATGTGTACCGGCATACGGATGGAACGTATTATTTTACTGCGTCCGTTCCGTCATATGACAAAATTATTTTAAGAAAGTCTGATACACTTCTGGGTCTTAGAGAAGCTAAGGAGCAGGTGATTTGGACAAAACATGAATCCGGTGAAATGAGCAGACACATCTGGGCGCCGGAGCTACACTTTTTGTTTGGAAAGTGGTATATTTATTTTGCAGCAGGGGAACAGGACGATATGTGGAAGATTCGTCCGTTTGTGTTAGAGTGTCAGAGCGATGATCCAATGGCAGGACCATGGGTGGAAAAGGGTAAGATAAAGAGAAGCAATGATGACATTTATTCTTTTGATGCGTTTTCGCTGGATGCTACCATTTTGGAGCACAAAGGAGAATATTATTACATTTGGGCAGAAAAGGTTGGTGTCGGCATTCAGATTTCCAATCTTTACATAGCAAGAATGCGGTCTGCGACAAAACTTGCAACCGCACAGGTTCTTTTAACTACCCCGGATTATGACTGGGAGAGAGTCGATATCTGGGTAAATGAAGGACCTGCGATTATTAAGAGAAACGGACGTATTTTTATGTCTTTCTCGGCCAGTGCAACCGGCGAGTGCTATTGCATGGGACTGATGAGCATTGGAGAGGATGAGGATTTGCTTGATCCAAGACTTTGGAAGAAGGAACGTTATCCGATTCTGCGTTCTGACAGAAGAAAGGGTTTTTACGGACCGGGACACAACTGCTTTACAAAGGATGAAAGCGGCAGGGATATTTGTGTATTCCATGCAAGAACTTATCTTGAGATTGAAGGAGACCCGCTTTATGACCCGAACCGTCATGCGATGCTGATGGAAGTGACGTGGGATGAGCAGGGATATCCGGTCTTTGATTATGAGAACATGGTGAAATTTTAAATGCTGTCATTAATTGTGCTGGAAAAGCGGAAAGAGGTAAATATGAAAAGAAGATTGTTTGGTTTTGCATGTGTATTAGCTGTATGTCTGCCACTTGCAGCATGTGGTAACCCGGGAACGGGGGAGGAAAATCCGACTCCGACAACCGGCGCTGTGGAGGGAACGGAAACACCTTCAATCACCGGTTCTGCCGATGAGGAAGTGGCGCAGGGTGCCTCTCATTCGGTGACCAATTCTGATGTAGTCATTACGATTACGACAGACAAGAGTGAGTATGCCGCCGGAGAAAAAATTAATTACACGATTACGATTGAAAATAACAGAGTAAACTGGAACATTAATTCCTTTGAATTTGAGTACAGTAATTCAGAGGGGCTGACTGCGGAAGACGGTGCAATATTGCCATATGCCGTACCACAGGTAAAATACGGAGAAACATATGAACTTTCCGGTGTTTTAGTTGGTGGTTCTGATAGCGGGAATCAGCCTGCTCCGGAAATTAAGACGGCTGCTGCGGACTGTGAAACCATCACACTTCGTCCGTACTTGAAGGTAACCTATGCTGGGGAAGAAGTGACAATCCGTGCCGTTATGGAACTTCATATGCTTCAGCAGAGAGTAAATGTAAAGGTTTCATTAAAGGATAATCCAAAGAAGATTACCTGCCATGACCCATCCATCTTCCGTGATGCTGACGGTACCTATTACATTTTCGGAACTCATATGACCGGAGGCTATACTACGGATTTAAGAAACTGGACCAGTATCGATGCGACATACCGTGCTACTTTTACAGAAGAAGTAAAGGAACTGATTCGCGCATGGAATCGAGATTCCAGTGCTGGTGCCTGGTATGATTACCTCTGGGCTCCGGATATTATTTATAATGAAGCAATGGGAAAATATTGCATTTACTTAAGTGCAAACGGTGATGCATGGGTATCCAATATCGTTCTTTTGACAGCAGATACCATAACCGGACCATACGATTATGCGGGAACGGTGGTTTATGGCGGATTTGGTGAAAAGTCGTGGGATAAAATGGATGGCGAACTGGTAACCGGAGAAAGTACGATTCCGGAACGCTATATTACAAATGGTATCGGCAACGGCAAGTGGGGCGATAAGTGGCCAAACTGCATTGACCCATGTGTGTTCTATGACGATGAAGGAAAATTATGGATGGCATACGGTTCCTGGTCCGGTGGTATCTTTATCTTAGAACTGGATGAGGAAACGGGGCTTCGTGATTACAATGTAAAGTATGAATGCAATGAGCATTCGGATGCATATTTTGGAACAAAAATTGCCGGAGGTGCGTATGTATCCGGTGAGGGTGCTTACATCCAGAAGATTGGCGATTACTATTGGCTGTTTGTTTCTTATGGTAACTTAGAAGCTGCCGGTGGCTACAATGTGCGTGTTTACCGCAGTGACAGACCGGACGGTGGCTATGTGGATGCCCTTGGCAATGATGCATACTCTGACCAGTACATATTCAATTATAATCTGGCAAATAAGGGTGTCAGACTGTTTGGTGGATATAAGTGGAGAACATTTACCTATGCTGATGTGGCGCAGGGACATAATTCCGCTTTTGTGGATGTAGATGGAAAAGCATATATGGTGTATCATACAAGAACCAGCAACGGTACGGAAGGACATTCCGTGAAAGTATTGCAGCTGTTCCTGAATAAGGAGGGCTGGTTATGTGCGGCACCATATGCAACCAGCGGTGAATCGCTGGACGCTTCCAGACTGAATGTGGCAGATTATGCCGGTCAGTATGAAGTGATTTTACATGAACTTGATATTGACTACAAAAATCTGGATTCTTCGAAACCACAGTTTGTCCAGCTGAATACAGATGGTACGATTACCGGTGAGATGACCGGTACATGGGCTATCGAGGAGGGAACCTCCTATATCACACTTGTGATTGACGGTGTAACCTATAGTGGTGTAGCTTTGTATATGAATGTAGAAAATACACAGATAGAGACATCAGTATTTACGGCACTCGGTCAGGAGAACCAGTTGACAATCTGGGGCAGTAAGACTATCGAGTAAAGGGTAGCAACGTGGTGCGGTGCATGTTTGCACCGCACCATTTCTTATGATGATTTAGGAAAGGACTTTGGCTGAAGATGAGAGAACCCGGTTTTCAATTGAACAATCATAGTAGAAAGGAAAATGTTCCGTTTGAGTCTCATGATCCATCCATGATGTATGACCCGATGAGCGGGTGGTATTATTCTTATTCCACAGATGCGGCGATTACTTCGGAGTACCGACAAGGGATTCCGGTGCGAAAAAGTAAGGATTTAATTCGGTTTGAATTTGTTGGATATGCGTTATCGGATGCAGCAATAGAAGAGGGCAGAGATAACGGAGCGTACAAACCAACCGCTGGGTTCTGGGCACCGTATGCAGAGTATGTAAACGGGGAATACCGGTTGTATTATTCTGCAACAAAGGCATTTGGAAGTTCGGAGTCGCGCATCTGGCTTGCGGTGGCAGGAAATCCAGAAGGACCGTTTGAAAACCGTGGCGTAGTTGTGGATACCTGGGGAACGACCGATGCAGAACCGAATGCGATTGACCCGCATGTGGTAGATACCGGAGATGGAAGAAAGTACCTGATATACGGTTCTTTTTTCGGAGGAATTTATAGTAAGGAGCTTGATATGGCCACCGGACTGTCGCTGGATGGTGATGTGCATTCTCTCGGGAAGAGAATTGCACATAAGCCAAGGAATTCGTATATTGACGGACCGGAGGGAGCAGCAGTGCTGTATCATCCGGAAAATAAACGGTTTTATCTGTTTTTGTCTTACGGATGGCTGGGAGATGACTATGATATCCGCGTGGGCATCAGTAGCTCGGTGGAGGGACCTTATGTGGACAGGGAGGGAAAGTGCCTTGACGGAGAGTCCTTGGGACAGAAGGTGGCAGGAAGTTACTGCTTTGAAGCGGGTAAACCGTTTGCAAGACAGGGAGAAAACTGGAAGTTTGCCGGATTCCGTGGACCGGGACACGGTGTTCCGTTTCATTCTCCTAAGCTGAACCGGTATTTTTTTGTGCATCATGTAAGAGACGGTGCAGAAACTTTGTGTTACAAACCAAAGCAACCATGGGAAAAACCTTCCTATCGTATGCATTATATGATGATTCGTGCGATGTATTTTGTCGGAGAATGGCCGTTGCTTGCACCGGAACCGTATGCCGGTGAAGAAGAGGCTGTGCTGCTTTCATCGGAAAGCGGACACAGAGTGATGGCGGTGAATGCAGAGTGGGAATGGCTTCTTTTGACCAATGACTGTAATGAGATGTCAATGGCAAAACGCAAATCCCTGCCGGAAAATCCGGTAGACGGGGTGACAGGAATCTGTTATGATTATGAAAACAGTACAAAGGGAATGTTTCTGGCTGCTTATACGAAAGAAAATGAGATTTTGTGGGCGAAAGCAGAGGAATCAAAAAAAGAGTGAGGGATGAACATGAACAGACAGACCAAAATTGATATTATTAAGGATGTACTTTTCTTTTTTATAACGGTGGCAGTGTCATATGGTTATATTCTTCTGATGCTGTTGATTATCAGTTTTATGACCAGCAGGTATCTTCCAATGAAGTTTGACGACATGCTGGTGTATTCCGGTATCGGAGCTGCGATAGTCGGTATCTGGTATATTGTTAAGAAAGTATTGAAATACCGAAAAAAGTCAGAGTAATACGAAGGAAATCGGATGAGCTTAAGAAGATGAGGGAAACATGCATGGAGAGAGCAGAGATTGGGAAAAATAAAAGAATACACTGGCTGGATGCATGGAAAGGCTTTGCTACATTGCTGGTTGTGATGGGACATATTGCGGATGGTTACCTGGATGCAGGCCTGTTTGCAGAAAATGCGACGACACTCCAGCGTATTTATGATATTATTTATTCGTTTCATATGCCTTTGTTTTTTGCGCTGAGCGGATATGCATTTTACATTGCTTATGCAAAAAGACGGGAAGAAAGGGCAGAAAAATTCCGCCTTCAGGTGGTGAATATTGCTGCGGTTTATGTGCTGTTCAGTGTGATTCAGTGGGTGTTTAAGATGCTGTTTTCCGGACAGGTCAACTCGTCCTATACAGTAAAAGATTTCCTGATGATTCCTGTAAGAACCATGGATCCGTACTGGTATTTGTATGTGCTTGTTTTTTTGTACCTCATTGGGTGGGAAATGGAAAAGGTAAAGCAGCCGGAATATCTGAAGGTGATTTTTTTTCTTGGAATCAGCTTGTTAAGCAGCTACGTTCCAAAGAGTTTATTTTTTGAAGTAAAGAGAACGTTATATTACAGTGTGTTTTTTTATTTTGGAATTTTTCTTGCAAAATCGGTGGCACCGAAGGCGGCAGAAAAATTGAACGGATTTCTTGTATGGTATGCGGGAATTCCAAAGTTGGGAGTACTTGCATTTATCGGCACCCACAGTCTCGAAATTTATGTGTTGCATTGTTTTATAACAGCGGCCAACAGAATTCTTCTCATAAAGCTTGGAATTACTGATTTTTATTTGAATATTACAGTGAATTTACTGATGGCAACCTTTTTGCCGGTGCTCGGCTCCATGATTTTAAAGAAGCTGCGGCTTCATGTTTGGTTTTTTAAACCGGCAACGGCATTAACAAAACATACCAGCGTAAAGTAAAAGTATTTGCAAATACTACTAGCGTAACATCAAAACAAATTTATTTTTGGAGGTATGAGTTATGTCTAGAAGTAAAAACCGTGTAGAAGTTCCTGAAGCAAAGAATGCCATGGACAAGTTTAAGATGGAAGTAGCAAATGAACTTGGTGTGCCTTTAACAAATGGTTACAACGGTAACCTTACAAGTGCACAGAATGGTAGTGTTGGCGGCGAGATGGTAAGAAAGATGATCAAGCGTCAGGAAGAATCCATGGCTGGTAAGCAGTAATTTAAGCGAAAACAGCAAAAGGGGAGGGCATTGCATGGCAGTGCTCTCTTTTTTTCAGCCTTTTTTTCTAAGAAAAGGTTGAATTTAGGCAAAATATAAGTTAAACTATATCATGTAATATGCCGTTTTTATGGGTGTATGTCCAGAGAGTGCAGGAGTGGATGGAAAAATGAGAGTAATAGCAGGTTCAAGACGTCATCTTTTGTTAAAAACCGTACCGGGACTTGCGGTCAGACCGACCACAGACCGGACAAAAGAAACCTTATTTAATATTTTAAATCCATATCTTGCAGATTGCAGCTTTCTTGATTTGTTCAGTGGTAGCGGAGCTATCGGAATTGAGGCACTCAGCAGAGGCGCAAAAAGGGTTGTTCTGGTTGAGCAGAGTACAGAAGCACTTGGCTGTATCAGGGAAAACCTAAAGACAACAAAGCTGACCGAGGAAGCCAGACTGCTTCCGATGGATGTGCGTCGGGCGATTACGATATTAGAGGATGAAGGAAAGCCATTTGATATTATTTTTATGGATCCGCCATTTGACCACGAACTTGAAATGCAGGTTCTGCATCAGTTATCTGCGTCACCGCTGGTAACAGAGGATACGCTGATTGTGGTGGAGGCATCACTTACCACCGGCTTTTCTTATCTTGACAAGCTTGGATTTGAAATAACCAGAGAGAAAAAATATAAAAATAATCAGCATGTATTTATTCAGCGGAAGGAGCCGGAGCCGGCATGAGAATAGGTATTTATCCGGGGAGCTTTGACCCGGTGACACTCGGACATTTAGACATCATAGAGAGAGCATCCCGCATGGTAGACCGGCTGGTAATCGGTGTTTTGGTGAACGGAGCCAAGTCCCCGATGTTTACTACCGAGGAGCGGGTTGAACTAATAAAAAAAGTAACAAAAGACATGCCCAATGTAGTGGTTGAGGCCAATGACGGACTGCTCGTGGATTTTGCGGAAAGCAGAGGAGCAAATGTGATTATCCGTGGACTGCGTGCGGTGACGGATTTTGAGTATGAACTCCAGATAGCACAGACCAACCACAAATTGAATCCTAATGTGGATACGGCATTTTTAACTACTAGTGTAGAATATTCCTACGTAAGTTCCAGCATCGTCAGGGAAATCGCATCCTATGGCGGAGATATCAGTCAGTTTGTTCCGGAATGTATCGTAGATGAGATATACAAAAAGGCAGGGAGGAAAAAATAATGAGTTCCAAAAAGATTGAGCAGTTAATTGATGATATTTATGAATATATTGAGGGATGTAAGCCAAAGGGCTTTTCTACCACTCAGGTTATTGTAATGAAGGATGAAATTTACGACCTGCTGGATGAAATGAGATTAAAGATTCCGGATGAAATTAAGCGTTGTGCAAAGGTGGTTGCAAACCGTGACCAGATTATTGCCAATGCTGAAGAGCGTGCAGAAAAGATTATTGCAGATGCCAAAATTCAGGCAGAAGCTCTTGTGCATGAAAGTGAGATTATGCGTCAGGCATACTTACAGGCAAATGAAATGGTATCCAGAGCTACACAGCAGGCGGACAGTATCATGCAGGCGGTACATTATGACGCAGAGCAGATGAAGGCGGGAGCACTTGCTTATACAAATGATATGCTCAGTGAGATTGAAAGAGTAATTTCTATCACATACGAAGCTACCAGAGAGAAGGCAGAAACAATGCTTACTGCTATGGAACAGAATCTGGAAATTGTCCGCGAAAACCGCAGAGAGTTAAATGAAGAAATCGTACCGGAGCAGGAGCCTCAGACACAGGCACCGAAAGATTATGATGACGATGACTATGCCGTTTCGGATGATGATTATGATGAGATCGATTCAGACGCGTTTTTAAGAAATGTGGACTAGAACGTGATAGAAATAAGGAAATACAGTACACTAAGGTGCCTTGGAATCGATGGTAGTTCGGTTGTGAGGCATCTTTTTGTTTATAGAAAATGAAGGGGTTACAAGGGAGGAAGTTGTTATGAAGAGAAAAGTTTATATTGCGATAGGAGCGTATTATATCGGATCGTTTGTTTTGACTACATTCTATGAGTTAGTCTTGAATGGAGTGGGGCATATGCAGGGTTCACCTGCATATATAGCAGGACGAATAGTAGGGGAAATAACTTGGCTGCTTGTGGCAGGTGTTTTGTTTTATAAGGCATTTGCAAAGCAGGTATGTACATGTAAAAAATGTAATCGGAAGATTGTAGTAGGAAATAACGGGGAAGATAAATTTGGAAATCCTTTTTTTCGCTGTGAAGAATGTGGAGAGATAACTTATAATTCTTGTATTTTAGAACCTGCGTTATTGTCTGAAAGTGTGTTGGCAAATCTAAGAAATAAATACACTGGACAAGGAAGAGTCGCATGCTTGTTCCTTGTGATAGTTGTATGTGTAAATATCTTTCTTAGGGAGAGTGTTTTGGGCATCATTTCATTTCTTCTGGCAATCGTACTCTTTATTTTTTTGGTTATTTGGGAGAATAAAGAATCGAAAGCTTTTAATTTTGATGCGAAAATTAGAGAATCTATTTTACGATTAGAGACAGATGAGGCATATTTGGCTCAGGTTATAGAGGTTCAAGGGGTTGCAAGGAGCTCAGAATGGAAAAAGTACAAAGCAAATACAGACGCAACATCACAAGTGGAACTGATCACAGAGGAGGAAAGAAAAGAATTATTTGCGGATGTTTGGTCAATTGATGTGAAGAAGAAGGAACGAATGTGGTTATTTGTTTTAGTTTTTGGAGTAATTGCGTTCGTGACAGGTTGTGTGGGTTTGATTCGGGATGGGAATGCCTTAAAAGAAGAAAATTTTGTACATGTAAAGGAAACTGATGCCGAGTATGAAAAGGCCTTTTATGATGTGGAAGGTTTGTTAGGACCAGCTGCGTATACAGAAACCGGATATGTGTATATTGCAATGGACGGAGAAGATGTGGCGCTTGTATACATAGAAAAATCTGATGCGGGAAAATATCAGAGCTATGTGGAGTGGCTGCAGTATGTTGATGCTGTCAAGCCGGATAAAATAAGGGTATATGGATATTCGGAAATAATAAGCGAGGCACTTAGTGATGTCGTGTTGCAGGTACTGAATCTAAGCTATGGGGATATATTCAGCGAAGATATGATGCCGGAACTTTTTGGAAAATATATTCTGATTGTACAGGACACAGTTGATATGCATGTTGAGTATATATATGAGGGAGTTGTCGCATTTTTTATTAGTGGTCTTTTGATATCTCTGGCAGTCGCTCTGTTTCTGGATGCGAAGAAGAGAAATAAATTATAAGAAAGAAAAGGTGTTGCAAAACTGTGTGAATTGGTTTTGCAGCACCTTTTGTGGCTAATAATGACATTAATTATTTGGAATTGCTTGATAGTAATAATATGTGTTACTTACTTCGTTGTGAACAAGACAAATGAAGGTGTCTTCTAACTCTTGGTGACTGTAGATTAATGTACCTCTCGTCAAACAATTACTTTCCATCGATACGATAAAGGTTTCCATTCATCCACAAGCTTGGTAATGCAGTATCCGGAGCACGAGTGGGTTTAGGCGAAATGTTATCTCCTGAATCAACCGTGTTTGATGTGTTTTCCTGTGTTCCGATATTTTTATCTTTTTCCTCCGTATTTTTTTGTGACTTTATGGGAGAATTTCCGTACTGTGTTTCATATCCTGCATAAATTCCGAGTGGAACTTGTTTGCTGCCACTTTTCCGTAAAGATCGGCACTTTCTGTATCCAATCGGAACAATGTCATGTCATCCTCTGACAGCACCTTCTTTGCATCGGCGGCCTTTGTAATCAGAGGAATTTCGGTCCGAGCTTTCAGTTCCTTCATGAGAGGAGAAGCCCCTTTTTTCATGGCAAGCAGGCGCGCATAAGGTGCATTTTGTACCTGTGCATATTCTTTTTTGATTCCAAGCAGAATATGGAGCAGAGCGCGGGTGATTCTGGTATGTGTGTATTGCTTGTGCTTCAGAGTGGCAATCAGTTCCGTGAAGCTGCAAAATTCATTCTTATATTTGAAGATACGGTCTGCAAGGTCATCCGAAACATCTGCATAGGTTGCCAAAGCTTCCGTAGTCTCCAGTGAAAGCCGGTAGGAGAGCAGCAAGGAAAAGTCATCTAAAGTGATTGGGGCAGATTTGCCGTAATGGTCTGCAAAGAGTTTATATGACGCCTCCGGCATGAGTGGCATGGCAGAGGCAATGGTTCCGGTGGTAGTCTCAAGCTTTGTGCGAATGGCACTTGCACTTGCAACAGTGTTTCCGGACTCCTTGGAAAATTCGGAGTGGGAATCGTGGTATCCGGTGCCAATGCGGGAAATCGTCATTGGTTTGATAGCAGGAGAGATTTTTTTTAATGCTTTCATATACTCAAGTCCCAAAAGATTATTTGGAGAGGAGAGTAATTCCAGGGAATCATCCGCTTCCATATCAAGCTCCTTTACCGCGAGGGAAAACGCTTTAGGATAGGAGAAGCCAAGCTTCTGGTATTTCAAAATGGATTTCTTAAAATGTTCCGGCTCTTTTAACAGGAAGTCGGAGACATCAGAAAACTGGCGGATATCGCCATTTTCACTGCCAAAAACAAGATAATCGACACAACCTAAGCCATGAAGCAAGGAAACAGCACCGTAAGCAAATCCTTCGGCGCTTGAGGTGGCGTATAAAACAGGGAGTTCAAATACGGCATCTATGCCACAGGAAACTGCCATCTTGGCACGGGTAAATTTATCTGCAATGGCAGGAATACCCCTCTGGGTAAAGTCACCGCTCATGACAGCAATGATGTAGTCTGCGTCGGTTTCTTTTCGGATTTTTTTAATCATATATTCGTGACCGTTGTGAAACGGATTGTATTCTGCAATGATGGCGGCAATTTTCATGTCAAACCTCTTTCTGTTTTTTTTGTCATAGTTTCCATTAAATCAGAGTGTTTTATACTTTTAAACCTCTTTCGATAGTTTACCACAATGTACCGATTCTGTAAATTTTTTAATTTTGGCTTGTATAAAGAGGAACTTTGGACTATAATTTATATTAGATATGCCCTGCCTGGTGCAGGTGCAAATGAAAGGAGAACAATCATGGGTTTTATTGATGAAATCAAAGTAAGAGCCAGACAGAATATGAAGACTATCGTTCTGCCTGAAACAGAGGACAGAAGAGTTCTCGAAGCAGCAGCAATCACATTACAGGAAGGAAACGCTAACATCATCTTAGTAGGTTCCGATGAAGAAATTGAAAAAAACGCTGACGGTCTTGACCTTTCCGGTGCAACACGTATCAACCCTCACACCACGGACAAGCTTCAGACTTACATTGACAAGCTTGTTGAATTAAGACAGGCAAAGGGTATGACTCCGGAAAAGGCAAGAGAAGCTTTAACAACAGATTATACAACATTTGCAGTTATGATGGTTAAGATGGGCGACGCTGACGGCGTTGTTT
>CAZIQL010000017.1:0-42935 GCA_964541485.1 uncultured Lachnospiraceae bacterium | reverse complement strand
AGCACTATGCCTACAGCGACTTTTCTTTATGACTGTTTTTTTACAGCCCCTTTTAAGAAAGTTCTGGAGTTCTGTGGACACCTCGTGTGTCCGACAGAGCTTCGGACTTTCTTGGAAGCACATCCGCAGGATGTTCCCTGCAAGCCAAATTCCAACACGCAAATCCACCACACCCGAAACCGAGTTATAACAAAATCCCAAAAGCAGACATTCGTTCTCGTTAAAAACCTAAGGCTTGGCAAGCCCCCGTGGAAAATGGCTGCGTCTAGGAAGAAACTTTTGCAAAACACACTTCGGCAGGGAGGGGAACAAAGTAAAAGGGAGGCCACCATCGGTAGCCTCCCAAAATGTACAAAGCACAAATATTACTTGTTATAGTGAACAATCTTACCGAAGTCAGGCTTTAAGCTGGCACCACCAACAAGGCCTCCGTCGATATTTGGCTGAGCGAATAATTCCGGAGCACTTGCTGCGGAAACGCTGCCGCCGTACTGGATGCGGATTGCTTCTGCTGTAGCTTCGCCGTAAAGTTCGCCGATACAAGCACGGATGCCTGCACAAACTTCTTCTGCCTGCTCTGTTGTTGCAACCTTCCCTGTACCGATTGCCCAGATTGGCTCGTAAGCGATAACAGCCTCCTTTGCCTGCTCAGCAGTTACGTTTAAGAACGCAATCTTAATCTGCATACGGATCCAGTCCATAGTCACGCCCTGTTCTCTCTGTGTTAAAGATTCACCACAGCAAATAATTGGTGTGATACCATGTTCGAATGCCTTTAAAACCTTCTTATTTACTGTCTCGTCTGTTTCAGCGAAGTATTCGCGTCTCTCAGAGTGACCGATGATAACATACTTTACACCGATGTCTGTTAACATGTTTGGAGCGATTTCACCGGTATATGCGCCGGATTCCTCGTAGAACATGTTCTCTGCACCAATTTCAATGTTGCTGCCCTTTGCTGCCTCAATTGCTGTAGTTAAGGAGATTGCCGGAACGCAGAATACTACGTCTACTTCCTCGTTCTGAACGAGTGGCTTTAACTCCTCAATGAGCTTTACGGTCTCGCTTGGGGTCTTGTTCATTTTCCAGTTACCTGCAATAATTTTCTTACGCATGTTTCTATATCCTTTCTGATATAACATAAATTGCCAGGGGCTACTTAAGCCCCTGACATCCTGATTTTTTTAATTACTTGTCGTTAGCTGCTGCTACACCAGGAAGTTCCAAGAACTTCCGTCTCTTACTTATCGTTAGCTGCTGCTACACCAGGAAGCTCCTTACCTTCAAGGAACTCTAAGGAAGCACCGCCACCTGTGGAGATGTGGGACATCTTGTCACCGAAACCAAGCTGGTTCACTGCTGCTGCAGAGTCACCGCCACCGATGATTGTTGTTGCATCGATACCTGCTAAAGCTTCTGCTACTGCGATTGTACCCTTTGCGAAGTTGGACATTTCGAATACGCCCATCGGTCCGTTCCAAACAACAGTCTTTGCATCCTTGATAGCGTCTGCGTAAAGCTTGCATGTAGCTTCACCGATATCAAGACCTTCTTCATCAGCTTCGATGCCGCCAAGACCTACTGTGTGGAATGGAGCGTCGTTGGAGAATTCCTTAGCTACTACGGTATCTACAGGAAGTAATAACTTAACGCCATTCTTTTCTGCCTTTGCAAGCATTTCCTTAGCGTAGTCAATGTAATCAGCCTCAAGTAAGGACTTACCAACTTCATAGCCCTGAGCCTTCATGAAGGTATAAGCCATACCACCACCGATAACAAGTGTATCCACCTTATCAAGTAAGTTGTTGATTACGGAAATCTTGGAGGAAACCTTGGAACCACCAAGAATAGCTACGAAAGGTCTCACAGGATTGTTTACTGCATTGCCGAGGAAATCGATTTCCTTCTGCATTAAGTAACCAACTACTGCTGTATCAACATGCTCAGTAACACCAACGTTGGAGCAGTGTGCTCTGTGTGCTGTACCGAAAGCGTCGTTTACGAATACATCACAAAGGGAAGCGAGTTCCTTGGAGAATGCTTCGCCGTTCTTTGTTTCTTCCACGCGGTAACGTGTGTTCTCAAGAAGAACAACTTCACCATCATTCATAGCTGCTACCGCTGCCTTTGCGTTGTCACCAACAACAGTTGCATCTGCTGCGAAAGTAACCTTCTGACCAAGTAAAGCTTCTAAAGCTTTAGCTACAGGAGCTAAAGATAACTCAGGCTTTGGCTCACCCTTTGGCTTGCCAAGGTGGGAACAAAGGATAACCTTACCACCGTCATTGATTAACTTCTTGATAGTAGGAAGAGCTGCAACAAGACGGGTATCGTCTGTGATCTTGCCTTCCTGTAATGGCACGTTAAAGTCACATCTTACTAATACGCGTAAGCCCTTAACATTGATATCATCTACAGATTTCTTGTTTAACATAATAAAATCCTGCCTTTCTTTATAATGTGTCTGCTTGTGCAAACGTTAAAAGGGTCCGGTCCAAATAGACCGGACCCTATATGGTCTGAGTTTAAACCCTATGAAAACCAGTAATTATGCTAATTCAGCAAAGTACTTGATTGTTCTAACCATCTGGCTTGTGTAGGAGTTTTCGTTGTCATACCAGGAAACAACCTGTACCTGATATAAATCATCGCCAACCTTGCTAACCATTGTCTGAGTAGCATCGAAGAGGGAACCGAATCTCATACCGATAACGTCGGAGGAAACGATCTGATCTTCGTTGTAACCGAAGGATTCGCTTGCTGCTGCCTTCATAGCTGCGTTGATGCCATCCTTTGTTACGTCTGCACCCTTAACAACTGCTGTAAGGATTGTTGTGGAACCTGTTGGAACAGGAACTCTCTGTGCGGAGCCGATTAACTTACCGTTTAACTCTGGGATTACAAGACCGATAGCCTTTGCAGCACCTGTGGAGTTTGGAACGATGTTTGCAGCGCCTGCACGTGCACGTCTGAAGTCACCCTTTCTGTGAGGACCATCAAGGATCATCTGGTCACCGGTGTAAGCGTGAATTGTGCTCATGATACCGCTCTGGATTGGAGCGTAGTCATTTAATGCCTTAGCCATTGGAGCTAAGCAGTTTGTTGTACAGGAAGCAGCGGAGATAATAGTATCTTCTGCTGTTAATGTATTTTCGTTTACAGAGAAAACGATAGTCTTTAAATCGTTACCAGCCGGTGCGGAGATAACAACCTTCTTTGCACCTGCATCGATATGAGCCTGGGACTTATCCTTGGAGCAGTAGAAACCTGTACACTCAAGAACTACGTCAACACCAAGTTCTCCCCATGGGAGATCTGCTGCCTTTGGCATAGCATAGATTGTGATTTCCTTGCCATCTACTGTGATGGAACCAGGAGTAACAACTGTCTTACCATCTTCTGCGAAAACAGGCTCCTTGGAAGCTACTGTGTGAAGACCTTCACCAAGCTTACCACAGTATCCACCCTGAGCTGTATCATACTTTAATAAGTTAGCTAACATAGCTGGGCTTGTTAAATCGTTGATAGCTACTACTTCGTAACCTTCTGCACCGAACATCTGTCTGAATGCAAGACGACCGATACGACCAAAACCGTTAATTGCAACTTTAACTGCCATTTTTTTAATCCTCCTAAGATTATTCTTTTCTTGTCCGGCCGGGTTTGTCAATTTTTTATCAATCAACTTCTTCCATAAGGCCGAACCTGTATCCTATTTTAACTAAAAACGCCAGAAATAGCAAGTCCAAATTGCATTTTCTTGTGAAAAATTTCACTTTCTTTTAAAGTGCACAAAAAAAAGCGGTAAAACACCGCTTTTTAGTCAACTTTGCCAAATTTGTTAAACGGGTAGATACGTAAAACAACCACTCCGTCAATCTCGGATTTTTTTACGACTCCTACTCTTGCATCCCTGCTGTCAATGCTCACAGAACGATGGTCACCAAGTACAAAATATTCATCGGCTCCGAGCACAATCGGCTCCGCTGCAATTCCTTCCGTCAGCATGGCATTTTTTCCGTATTCTTCCGGCAATACCTGATCATTGATATAGATGACATTGTCCACAATCTGGACTTTGTCTCCCGGCATACCAATCACTCGTTTGATATAAACCTTTTCCGTTGATGCGTTTTTCTTTGTAAAAACAATGATATCAAACCGGTCCGGACCGTCAAAATAACGGCTGATCTTTTCAATCAACACCTGCTCTTCATCCTGCAAAGAATCCTGCATGGAAGTTCCGTCAACTACTATTTTCTCAAGCAGGAAATTAGGTGCCAGATACAGAATGAAAACAATGACAAAAAGATAGACTCCATACTCCAGAATCACATTCTTTTTGGCACGCAGCACCTCTAATATCTTACTGAACATCCTTTGCCTCATCTCCGATAATCTTTACTTTTCCTTCGTAAACTTCCTCAACAGCAATGGATAACGGCTTGCTGCATGGAATGTGGTCTGCCAGAGGCTCTGCACCGTTGATTAACTGTCTTGCTCTTTTTGCGGTAGCAAGTACAACAGAATATCTGCTGTTAACTACAGGCTGTTCGCCCTCTTCAACGTCGCTGTTTAAAACTTCGATTAAATCTGCATAAGATGGATGTAACATGGTTTTCTCTCCTTTTTCTTCTTATTCAATATTTTGTATCTGTTCTCTGATTTTTTCAATTTCGGTCTTTAAATCAATAGCAATGTTGGAAACCGTAATATCATTTGCCTTTGATAATGTAGTATTTGCCTCGCGGTTCATCTCCTGTGCAAGGAAATCCAGCTTTCTGCCGACATTTTCTGCTTCATCGAGCGTCTTTCTCATATTTGCCACATGCGCACGGAGACGTACGGTTTCTTCATCCACACAAATCTTGTCCGCAAAGATGGTAATCTCTGTGGCAAGCACGGAATCATCTAACTTTGTATCTCCTAAAAGCTCCTGCACCTTATTGGTCAGCTTTTCACGATACTCTGCAATAATCTGCGGAGAACGCTCTTCCACCTTTTCCACCAGGGTAAGAATGTATTCCAGTTTTTGCAGGATATCGTCCTTTAAATGATTTCCCTCGGCAACTCTGGTTTCTACAAACTTTTCTGCGCAGCCTCTGACTGCCGCCTCAAGGTCACTCCACAAATTCTCTTCGTCTTCCACCTGTTCCTCCAGTGTCAAAACCTCAGGATATCTGGAAAGCGTAGAAACGCGGATATCGTCTTCCAACTCAAACTTATCCGCCATCTGACGTAAATACTTTAAGTATTCACCGGCAACCCCTTCGTTATACTTGACACATGCATTTGCGTCAGCATCATTCTGATAGCTGATAAAGACATCTACCTTACCTCTGCTGATGTACTGCTTCAGTACGTTACGCACTGCTGTCTCAAACATGTTCAATTTTCTTGGAATGCGGATAGATACTTCATTGTATCGGTGATTTACCGCCTTCATCTCTACCGTGATCTTACGGTCGGCATTGACATACTCAAATCTGCCAAAGCCTGTCATACTTTTTATCATAATGCACCTCATCTGCCATTTTGTACATATATCTAATTTATTATAGATGATTTTTTCCCGTCCGTCAATGAAGAAAAACGGACTTTCCAATTTTTTTACCACTGCGGCAGAATGTATTCCCTCATCTTCTGCCGCAGTTTTCCTTTTCTATCTGGAAACAATCAATGTTTCATAACCAAGACGCTTCAGTTCTCTTTCCAATTCGGTTGCTTCATCCAGATCATCCCGCTCGCCAACCTTTACAGCATACAGATCATTGAACATTTCAATTGCCACATCATATCCCATGCGACGCAGCTGGTCTGCCATACGGTCTGCATTCTCCCTGTTCCGGAAAAGACCTGTTTGCACGCGGTATATTTCGCGCCCCGGTCCTTCAATGTCCTCAAGCTCTAATTCCCCTGTCTGCAACAGCGTACCGATAATACCGTCTGCTATTGCCTGTGCAGTCGCATTAAAATTGGTATCTAAAAGAGCATTGTCTGCATCCGTATTGATAAATCCCGCTTCCACTAACACCGCCGGCATCCCACTCCGTCTAAGTACCGCAAGGTTTTGTCGCTCGCTGATTCCAAGATTCTGAAAACCAACCTCTGCCATCTCCTGATTGATATTATTTGCCATCAGCGAAGCCAATCCTCGGTCATTGTAAACCAAAGTCTGCACACCCGAATACGTATTAGGCGCAGGACTGGAATTTCTATGAATAGAAACCAGAAAATCACCGTCCAGGCGATTTGCAAGTTGCGCTTTTTCTGCCGGTGCCTGATAAATGTCCTCTACCCTTGTAAAGTCCACTTCAATTCCTTTTTCCATCAGCGCCTCACCCACTGCAAGAGTCAGTGCCAAAGTATCGTCCTTTTCTCTTCTTCCGTTGTAAACCGCTCCGTTATCGTATCCGCCATGCCCTGCATCAAGTATAATTCTAGGCATAAAAAACCTCCGGCATTTGTTCCTTCTACCAAGATATGCCGGAGATTTCATTTTGCAACTATTTTATTTTCCGTCCTCGTAATAAATTGCCATACGTACACCCTGTGCAAAATCGCCAAAGCTGTCGCCAAAGAGATTAATTCCTCCCTTTTTCTCCGCATCCTCTTTAATTCCGATGCGGACGGAAATGTAATCCGAAGCATTCAGGGAATAACTGCTTAAAGAAACCTCATTGATTTTCTCGTCGTCAATATAAGTACCCTCTTCTGTCAGCTTCCATGTTTTTAATACCCCGTACTGTGTATTCTTATCCGGCCACCATTCCGGGTTCCAGTTTCCGCGTCGACCTCCAAAATCAGACGGACATCGCCAGGTTCCCGCTTCCATACCGTTTACCCACACCGTAATATCGGACGGAAAATCAAGATTATACTCATGATCCTCCGAGCAAAGCTCCATGGAAAGCTCCAACCTTGTTTCCTTTGCCGTTTTTAACATATGATTTGGAAAACGGTATTCCACATATCCTTCTCCAAACCACAAAAGCTGTGCCGTTGCCCTGTCCTGATGGTAGAAACATCTCGGTTCATCCTCTTCCCCAATCGGACCCTTATCACTTACCAGACCACAGGTCGGTGCCACCTTATAATCGACAAAGGATCCAATCGGCATATTGATCACTTCTACCTTTTCCAGCCCCATGGAAGTAGTTGTCTGTACTACGATTTCGTCTACTGCCTTATGACACACCTTCATGGAACCGCGCACTGCAGGCAAAAGTTCTGTCTTAATCAGCCCCGCTTCCTCCAGCACCTTGACATGCATTGCCGCAGAAGATGCCGGAATATCCATGCGTTCTGCGATTTCGTTGACATTCAGGCTACAGTGGTTTAGCAGTTTCAGCAAATCAATACGTACCTCGGAAGATACTGCTTTTCCTACCAGGGTGAGTTTTTCTGCGTTATCCAGATTTAACTGTATACTTTGGCTCATGTAATATACCTTCCTAATTCATATAGAGCAGATGCTCTTCCGGTTTCTTAGTCAGCTCAATCTTTTCCAGGTAAAGCACAGGACCCTCGCCCTCGTATTCTTTGTAATACTCACACTTAATCTTTGCCGTTACCTTGACCCATTCGCGCATCTTAAAATAATTTGCCTGCTCTCCCTTGCAGAGAAAGCCGATGAATGTAATATCATCCGCACAGCAGGTCATCGCAAAACGTCCCGGCACGAACGTTCCCTTCGGAAGCTCCTTGCCGCGGTAAACCATCGCGGTAAACTGTATCGTTTTGCCCACGTACTTCTGTGGTGCATCCAGCGCATCCAGATAAAAAATTCCGTAATCGTCATCTTCAATCTCAATTACCGGAGCATCCATGTTATAAGGAAGCTCTATTTCATCCTCGATACCATCTTCTCCATCCAGCGCCTCATACACTACCTGTGCACGACGATTCAGCGTACGAATTGCCTTACGGAACGTATTCTTCTTGGTCTCTGCCGTACAACGGTTAAAAATGACCAGTTCCGTAAATCCAATCTGCTCCATCATCATCTGGCGCATATTGCTCATATATGCTTCAAAAGTGGTAGCATCCACAGTCGTAATCGTCTGTGCCAGCTCCCAGCCGGATGGAAACCCGTTCTCTAAGAACTTTGACACGCTCCATGTACCGTTAAACTCTACCATAACCTTTTCCGGACGGTGTGTCTTCTTCACATCCATCAGAAAACGCGGATTTAAATCTTCTTCCTTTTCCACGGTCAGAACCGTAACGTTCTTTTCAGCAAGAACTTTCTCGTCATATTCCTCTTCGCCCTCTTCGCAGAGAATCAGAACGGTCTTTTCTCCGTCCAAAAATTCACTGTCCTGCAGAGTATCTCGTAAAAATGTGGTCTTACCACTATCCAAAAATCCTGTAATCAGATAAACAGGTGTCACAGCCATGTTATTTCCCCATTTCTTAACTTCAAAATAGACTATATTTTATAATATTTCTGTTCTTTTCAGAGCATCGACTAGCAGGAAAAAGCCTTCGCAAGCTCATCTTCCTTCAAATCAGTTCCGATGACACAAAGTCTTCCTGTGTAATCCGCAGAACCTTCTCTTAACTCATACTCACCCGGAACGAGGTCAAAGTAAATCCAATGACCGTCTACGCCGTCCACCATACCCTTGGCACGTAAAATCGTACCAAACTCTGTGGTATCTGCCAGCTTAACAAGCACTTCCTCGATTTCTTCTCTTGTGTACTTATGCGGAGTCTCCTTGCCCCAGCTGGTAAATACCTCATCCGCATGATGATGGTGATGATGTCCGTCATGGTCATGACAGCCGCAGGTGCAGCCGTCGCCATGGTCATGGTGATGTTCATGTTCATGTTCATGGTCATGGTCATGGTGATGTTCATGTTCATGTTCATGTTCATGGTCATGGTCATGGTCATGGTCATGGTCATGGTCATGGTCATGTTCATGGTCGTGGTCGTGGTCGTGGTCATGATGATGTTCGTGCTCTTCATGGTCATGATGATGTCCGCAGCAGCACTCTCCATCTTCGTGATGGTGGTGTTCATGCTCGTGATGGTGCTCGTGATCATGGCAGCCGCAGGTACATGCTTCACCATGCTCGTGATCATGGTTATGATGATGGTGATGCTCATGGTGATGATGCTTCATCTCATGTAACATCTCTTCTTCAAAACTTGTCTTCTTTTCCATTGCAGCAAGTACAAGTGCAGCATCCAATTCATCCCAAGGAGTTGTGATGATGGCAGCATCTGCATTGCGCTCCTTTAACATGTCCACTACCTGCAGAAGCTTTTCTTCCTTTACATTCTGTGTACGGCTTAAGATAATTGTCTTTGCACTCTCTACCTGATTGTTGAAGAACTCACCAAAATTCTTCATATAAATCTTTGCCTTGGATGCGTCAACCACTGCACTGAAGGAATTCAGCTCAGCATCTCCAAGGTCTTCCTGCACATCCTGCACTGCCTTAATAACATCAGATAACTTACCAACGCCCGATGGCTCAATGATCACACGGTCCGGATGGAAACGGTCTACAACTTCCTTTAAAGACTTTCCGAAATCACCCACTAAAGAGCAACAGATACAACCGGAATTCATCTCTGTAATCTCCACGCCTGCATCCTTTAAGAAACCGCCATCGATACCGATTTCACCAAATTCATTCTCAATGAGAACTACCTTTTCTCCCTGAAATGCGCCATCTAAAAGTTTCTTAATCAATGTAGTTTTCCCGGCTCCGAGGAAACCGGAGATAATATCAATTTTTGTCATTTTTTCTGACTCCTTTCTCTATGAAAAACCTATTGTTTATTTTTGTTTTTTGAACAAAACTCTACTCTTAAAAAGTATATTCCTTTCCTTGTTTTCTGTCAAGGGAATCGTTTTATAAAAACTGTTTTAAACCAAGAATTTTGTGCGTAAAAAGAGCCTGTTTTCCTTTTTTGAAAACAAGCCCTGCTTTTTTCTTATTCCGTTACTAATCGACGATAAATCGGAAGTATCGTCTCTACACTCTCTTCTAGATCATCTGCTATCTGCTCCAGAGTCTTTCCCTTTGCGATTTTCTTACGAATCAACTCTTCTCTTCCTTCTTCTCTTCCTTCTTGCATCGCTTTTTTCTGAACCTCTTCAAATTCATCCTTCATCAACTCTCTCAATGCATTACACATCTGTCTCACCTCACTAAACTTTTCTACGTTTGCCTGAACAATAATTTCCATAACAGAACTATATAAGGTATCTTTCTGGTGTTTCTCATATTCGCGGATCAATTTCTCTGCCGAGGAACACTCAGATAACCGGTTTGTCAGGCTTCGCAACCACAAATTTGTCTCTTCCGGAAGCTCCGAAGTAACCAGAAACTGCACCGGAAATTGCGCTCCCTCCAGATAATATATCCCTTTTTCTTTTTGTATCAACGTCATATATTTGTTTGCATTCAAGTATCGAAACAGTTCCCTCGTCACCTGAAAATCCTGCATTATACTGTAGTTGAATATAAAGCATGGATTTTCCGAACAACAGATAGACGGTCACTCAAACCTATCCAATTGAAATTATAAGATAAAAGAAAAAGCTGCTTTCGTTAAGAATAGTATATTTTCTAAAAAAAATCAACTGACACATCTCTTGCGCCCCGTACAAAAACCAAGTATAATGTTCGGAAAAGGCGTAGTCTGTCATGCGAAACCTACTTTTTGCAAACTTGTCTTGCCTAGAAAGTAGGTTTTGCATGGCAGAAGGAGCGAAGCGACCAAGTAAACCGCAGATTTACGAGGTTACGGCCCTTACGGGATACAAAAAAATAAGAAGGGATATCTACTCATGGCATTTGACGGCATTACAATAGCAAATTTAGCAAAAGAATTAAACGACCTGCTTTCCGGCGGCCGCATCGTAAAGGTGGCGCAGCCGGAAAAGGACGAGCTCATTCTGTCCATCAAGCAGTATGAAACCTATAAATTATTTTTATCCGCAGACGCTTCTCTTCCGCTTGTTTACCTGACGGAAAGCACAAAGCCGAATCCGCTGACTGCACCGAATTTCTGCATGCTGCTCAGAAAGCATTTTAACAGTGCAAAAATCATTTCCGTAACGCAGCCCGGTCTTGAGCGAAGCCTCGATATCACGATTGAGCATCTGGATGAAATCGGCGATTTGAAGATAAAGCATCTGATTATCGAAATCATGGGAAAGCACAGCAATATCATCCTGTGCGACGAGGCATATACGATTGTAGACAGCATCAAACATATTTCCGGTTTTGTAAGCTCTGTTCGTGAGGTGTTGCCGGGACGTAAGTACTTTCTGCCACAGACAGTAGAAAAGGCAGATCCTCTCTCCCTTTCCATGGAAGACTTTAGAACCTATGTGTTATCCAAGAACCTTCCGCTTGCAAAGGCGGTTTATACGGGTCTTACCGGCATCAGCCCGGTCATGGCAGAGGAACTTTGTCACCGTGCGGGAATGTCTTCCGAGCTTCCGGCAACGGAGCTTTCCGAGGATTATGCATTGCATTTTTACAACGTGCTGACCTTATTTATGGAAAAGGTTTCTGCCGGTGAATTTACACCTTGCATTATTTTTAAGGACAGCATCCCCGTGGAATTTTCCGCGCTCCCGCTCTCCTGCTATGAAGAGCACAAGACAGAGGATATGGAAATTCAGTACTTTGACCGTATTTCCGCTGTTTTGGAGGAGTATTACGCAAAGAAAAACCAGATTACCCGCATCCGTCAGAAATCTGCGGATTTAAGACGTATTGTAAACACCACCATCGAACGTGATGTAAAGAAGTACGATTTGCAGCTAAAGCAGATGAAGGATACCGAAAAACGCGACACCTACAAGGTCTACGGCGAATTGATTACCGCCTACGGCTACGGCGTGGAGCCGGGTGCAAAATCCATGCAGGCACTCAATTATTACACCAACGAAGAAATTACAATTCCGCTGGATGAAACGATGACTCCGATGGGAAATGCCAAGAAGTATTTTGAAAAATACAATAAATTAAAGCGCACTGCCGAGGCCCTTACCGTGCACCTTGCAGAGACCAAGGAGTCGCTTGATTACATGGAAAGTGTGCGTCTGTCTCTTGATTTGGCACTCACGGAAAATGACTTGAACTTAATCAAAGAAGAGCTGATGGAAAGCGGTTATCTCCGCCGTCATTTCGAAAAGGGCAAGAAAAAGCCGCAGAAGGTGAAACTGACCAACACACCTCTCCACTACTTATCTTCCGACGGTTATCATCTGTATGTCGGCAAAAACAATATGCAGAATGACGAACTGACATTTAAGTTTGCTACAGGCGGTGACTGGTGGTTCCATGCAAAAGGAATCCCGGGTTCCCATGTCATCTTAAAATCGGATGGAAATGAAATCCCGGACCGTGCCTATGAGGAAGCTGCTGCTCTTGCTGCATATTATTCGAAGAGTCGTGACAATACCAAAGTAGAAATCGATTATGTCGAGAAAAAGCAGGTGAAAAAGCCTGCCGGAGCAAAGCCGGGATTTGTGGTTTATTACACCAACTACTCCATGATGGCAACGCCGGATATTTCGAAACTGACATTATTAGAGGAGTGATATTTCCCATGATAAAAGCAGATTTTCATACCCATTGTAATTTTTCCACGGACTCCAAAGCTACACCGGAATCCATGATTGAGAGCGCAATTAAAAAGGGACTGACCCATCTGTGCCTCACCGACCATATGGATTTCGGCTATCCCGGCACTACTTTTGTAGAACCGTTGTTTGAGTTTGACCCGAAGAAGTATTTTGAAACGCTTTTGCCGTTGAAGGAGAAGTATGCTAACAAGCTCAGCTTTTCTATCGGTGTAGAATTAGGTCTCAGACCAAACCACCCGGACTTAAATGCAAGAATGCACAAATTGCTTTCTGACTATCCCTTTGACTTTGTGCTCGGTTCTGTGCACCTGCTTGGAAACGAGGATCCTTACTATGAGGAGTATTGGCTCACTCATGCTTCCTCTACCAAAGAAATCTTGCGTACTTACTTTAATGACATGCTCTCTTCCTTAAAAGAGTATGATAACTTTGATTCTTTGGGGCACTTGGATTACCTGATTCGTTATGTTCCTGCCACCTTTGGTGCAAAGGATTATGTGTATGAAGAATTCAGGGAAGTGATTGATGAGATATTGAAATTTTTGATCTGGAAAGACAAAGCTCTGGAAATCAACACCGCAGGCTTAATCAAAGGACTCTCCTGCTTTCATCCAAAACTTGAGATTGTCTCAAGATATTTAGAGCTTGGTGGGGAACTTCTTACGATTGGCTCAGACGGACATGCGCCTGAGATGATTGCCGCAGAGTTTGGTAAGACAGAAGACCTCTTATCTTCGCTCGGTGTGAAGGGATATTATGTTTATCGCAGCAGGAAACCGGAGTTTGTAGCTTTTATGGGCAAATAGACACTTTTTTTCTTCGAATTGCCCAAATTTAGCACAAGAAACTCTGTTTTTTCAAATCAACCGTGAAGCACAAAAATCTTACCATATATTAAAAAAACGGGGCACAGACCGATAAAAATCGGCCATGTGCCCCATGTCTCATCCTCTATTCTTATCTCGGCTTCTCACATCCCAAAATCGTCGCACCGCCGACCACGATATCGCCGCCATACAGGACTACTGCCTGCCCCGGTGTCACTGCGCGCTGGGGCTCTTTAAATGTAACCTTTAAAAGGTCCTCTCCTGTCATTTCAACAATAGCAGGTGCCCCCTTGTGGTTGTAGCGGATTTTCGCCATGACCTCCATCGGAGCATCTAACTTCTCTATCGACATAAAATTAATGCGGTCTGCATATAACACATCCGAAAACAGCTCGTCGTTTGTGGCAAGCACCACTTCGTTCGTTTCCGGGCGGATTTCCTTTACAAAAGCCCTTGCACCAAGCGCAATGCCAAGCCCTTTTCGCTGCCCGACCGTGTAATGGATTATGCCCTTATGCTTCCCAAGAACTTCTCCTGCCGTGTTGACAAAATTGCCTTCCGGAAAAGTTTCCCCGGTATATTCCTCGATAAATCCCGCATAATCATCATCCGGCACAAAACAGATTTCCATACTGTCCGGCTTGTTTGCCACTAAAAGGCCGATGTCTTCTGCAATCTTTCGAATCTCTTCCTTAGAATACGCTCCAACCGGCATCATCGTATTGGCAAGCTGCTCCTGCGTCAGATTGTAAAGCGCGTAGGTCTGGTCCTTTGCATCCGTCACTGACTTTTTCAGTGCATAACGCCCATTCTCAAGCTTCACAATCTGCGAATAATGGCCCGTGGCAATACAATCCGCGCCGATTGACCTTGCCCGGTGATAAAGCGACTCCCACTTTACATAACGGTTGCAGGCAATGCACGGATTCGGTGTTCTGCCTGCTTTATATTCCGCAACAAAATAATCAATCACCGCTCTTTTAAATTCTGAACGGAAATTCATCACATAATACGGAATGTCAAGCATCTGTGCCACACGTCTGGCATCCTCTACCGCAGAAAGTCCGCAACAACCACCGTTTTCTTCCTGTATGCTGTTTTCTTCCTCCTGCCAGATTTGCATCGTCACTCCGATGACCTCATGCCCTGCTGCTTTAAGCAGATAAGCGGCCACCGAAGAATCCACACCACCTGACAGACCGACTACTACCTTTGCCATTAGTACTCCTCTGTTTCTTCCTCTTCGTCCTCGTGGATATCGCTCTTTGGCTTTTCCAAGCCCTCAATCTTAATGCCATGCTTTTCTGCATAATCCCAGAGAGCGGCATGAATTGCCTCTTCTGCAAGTAAGGAGCAGTGAACCTTCACAGGTGGAAGGCCATCTAAAGCTTCCATCACTGCCTTGTTGGTTACCTGCAGGGCCTCATAAATGGACTTGCCCTTAACCAGCTCCGTTGCCATACTGCTGGTTGCTACTGCTGCGCCGCAGCCAAAGGTCTTAAACTTGACATCCTGAATGATCTGATTGTCATCAATATCCAGATAGATTCTCATAATATCGCCGCACTTTGCGTTACCGACTGTGCCGACACCGCTGGCGTTTTCAATTTCCCCTACATTTCTTGGGTTTGTAAAATGATCCATAACTTTTTCTGTGTACATCTTGGTTTATCCTCCATTTTATGTTCTCTCAGGCCTTTTGCCTGTCCAAATCCTTGCCGGATGAAAAGTCCCTGCTTTCCATCCATTTACTTTATTAGTTTACTTTCTATTCTTCTTTACAAAATCCTCATACAGAGGAGACATGTTTCTTAAATTCTGAACAATCGCTGCAAGCTGCTCAATCGTGTAATCAATCTCTTCCTTTGTCGTCTCATCCGAGAGAGTCAGACGCAGGGAACCATGCGCAATCTCATGAGGAAGTCCGATAGCAAGCAGTACATGCGACGGGTCTAAGGAACCGGATGTACATGCCGAACCGCTTGAAGCGCAAATGCCCTTCATATCAAGCATAATGAGAAGTGATTCACCCTCAATAAACTGGAAGCTGAAGTTTGCATTGTTTGGCAATCTCTTTGTTCTGTGACCGTTAAGTCTTGTGTAAGGAATCTCTGCAAGTACTCTGTCAATCAAGTAGTCGCGGAGCTCTGCTTCTGCCTTGGTGCGCTCTGCCATCGTAGCCGCTGCAATCTCAGCCGCCTTGCCAAAGCCTACGATACCCGGTACATTTTCCGTACCCGCACGACGCTTTCTCTCCTGTCCGCCTCCGTGAATTAAGGAGCGAAGCTTTAGGCCCTTTTTGATATATAAGAAACCAATACCCTTTGGTCCGTTTAACTTGTGGCCGCTGGCACTCAACAGATCGATATTTTCTTCCATTACATCCATCGGAAGCTGTCCGTAAGCCTGTACGGCATCCGTATGGAACAAAACACCATGTTCCTTTGCAATTGCACCGATTTCCTTTATCGGCTGTACAGTACCGATTTCATTGTTTGCATACATAATGGAAATGAGCACTGTCGTCGGGCGGATAGCATCCTTTAACTGCTGAAGGTCTACCACACCGTTTTCATCCACATCGATGTAGGTCACTTCACATCCCTGCTTTTCCAGATACTCACACGTATGCAGAATTGCATGATGCTCAATCTTTGATGTAATCAGATGATTGCCCTTATCCTTGTAAGCCTCCATTGTTGCCTTTAATGCCCAGTTGTCCGACTCCGAACCGCCTGCCGTAAAATAAATATCCTGTGACGGCACATTTAAAGACTTTGCAATTTTTTCTCTTGCCTCTGTCACAGCAGATTTACTCTGTCCCGCAAACGTATACACGCTCGATGGATTACCAAAATTCTCTGTAAAGTACGGAAGCATTGCCTCCACTACCTCCGGCTTGGTTTTTGTCGTTGCCGCATTATCTAAATAAATGATTTTCTTTTCCATAATTTTGCCTCACTTTTTCCCGCTTTATTCTCTACTAGCATTTCGCACCGGAAAATGCCTGTTCCCCGGCATGCTGCTTTACCCTGTCACTCTCTTCTATCAACTCTGACAGAAAAATCGCATCTACCGTATCGTTGATACTATCAGATATACGCTTCCAGACATATTTTGTGACACAGAAATCCGAAGAAGCACAAGCTGTATCACCATTTGCCTCCACACAATCCACCGGATTTAAGTTGCCCTCCAGTGCCCGCAAAATCATACCTACCGAGATTTCCTCCGGTGCCTTTGCCAGTGTATAGCCGCCCTGTGCGCCGCGCGTACTCTGTACAATCTCTGCTTTTTTTAATTTCGCAATCAGCTGTTCTAAGTAGCTAATGGAAATATTCTGACGCTCCGCTACCGCCGCCAGTGATACCGGCTCGTCCTTTGCATAGACCGCCAAATCAATCACCGCACGCAGCCCGTACCGTCCCTTTGTTGTTAACTTCAAATCATCGCCTCTTTTCCGAATCCTTTAGGTTTCCGGGCCAGCTTCGGCTCCTTCCCTAATTCCGAGTGATTTATTTCCTACTAATTTATTTCCTAGTAAATTACTCGGTGTTATTCTACTATGTTTTTCCTCTACTGTCAACTATTTATTGATAAAATAGTATCAATAAATGAAGAGAAATTTATACACAAAGCTGATACTTCCGCTCAATCTCTGCTATCATTTCCTCTAATTCATTTCGCCGTTTAAATAGCTTACATCATCCTCTGTGCTCTCTTTCATGGAATAATTTTACTAAAATTCTATAGTACTGTCCATCTTTTCCCTTGCATACACTAGCAATAAACACGCCCTTGCCAACCGGGCAGAACAGGACCTCACATGTTCAACTTATCCAAAAGTACACTTGCCAAAGGAACCATTATTTTAACTGCCGCAGGGCTCTTGACCCGAGTACTCGGCTTCTTCTACCGCATCTGGTTGTCGGATCAGTTAGGAAGTGAGCTCCTTGGTATCTATCAGATGATTTTTCCGATTTCCGGCGTCTGCTATACCATCTACGCCTCCGGCATCCAGACGGCAATCTCCAAGCTGACCGCCGAAAAGAAATCGGGTGTATCCGTGTTTTTCCACGGTCTGACGATTTCCCTGTTTTTATCGCTCCTTCTCTCTCTTCTCGTCTATGAAACCGCACCGTTTCTTGCTGCAAGGTTTTTATATGAAGAGCGGACGGTTGCACCTCTGCGCATCTTAAGTTTTATGTTTCCGTTCGGTGCCATCACCGCCTGTTGCAACGGTTATTATTACGGAAAGAGCAATTCCCGTATTCCTGCGGTTTCCCAGTTAACGGAGCAGGTCATCCGCATCGCCTGTGCCTATGTTCTTGCCTCGTTTGTCCGTGGGCTTACCTTTTCCTGCGAACTTGCTGTCCTTGTCTTAGTCATCGGCGAGGCAGCATCTGCCGTCATCAGTCTGCTGTCGTTTTTGGTTACGGAATGCCGCCAAATGATTATAAAAAAGCGAACCGGAACGTCCCGGAATATGCTAAAAAAGCGCATAAAAAAAGAGCAGTTCGGAAGCATTTCCATGCTTGCACTGCCCCTTGGTTTTCATCGCCTGATTATCAATCTGTTACATAGCTTTGAAGCAACCCTTGTCCCATTCACCTTGCAGCAGGCCGGGCTCACAAAATCCGATGCCATCAGCACCTTTGGTATCTTAAACGGCATGGCATTCCCGTTTATTTATTTCCCGACCGCACTCACCGGCTCGCTCTCGGTTTTGTTACTCCCTGTTGTCTCCCGTGCCAAAGGAGAAGGGAATTTCCCATACTTAAAAAAGGTCATCCGGCTTTCCCTGACCTTTAGTCTGGCACTCGGCACCCTCTGCACGGTACTTTTTTGGCTGTTCGGAAATTTCCTTGGCAGCTTCGTCTTCCATGAACCGCTTGCAGGTACCTACCTTACCATCCTCGCCTGGCTCTGCCCGTTTTTATACGTTTCCTCCACGTTATCGAGCATCCTGAACGGGCTCGGAAAGGTATACAGTACGTTTTCCATCTCTGTCCTATCTCTCGTAATTAAAATCGGCTGTCTGATGCTGTTTGTGCCACGTTTTGGCATGCCGGCTTACTTTTTTAGCCTTCTGATCAGTCAGGTATTCGGTACGGTTGCGGAAGGAATCACACTTTTTACCACTCAAACGGTGTGTTCTGATATACGTAATAATTGACCCAGTTCGTATACAGCGTATTGGCATGCGCTCTCCACATCAGGCTCGGACGTTTTTCACTGTCATCCTCCGGATAATAGTTAACCGGAATATCCGGATGGATGCCCTTATTTAAGTCTCTTTTGTATTCCTTATCCAGTGTCACACGGTCGTATTCCGGATGTCCGAGTACAAAGATGTTCTTGCCCTCTTCTGCCATCAGAAGAAACAGACCTGCTTCTTTGGATTCTGCCAGAATCTTAAACTGACCGCTGGCCTCGATATCCTCTCTGGACATTTCGGTGTATCTGGAATGCGGTGCATAAAACCAGTCATCAAAGCCTCTGACCAAAGGTTCCCTACGGTTTCTCACCTGATGCAGATAGACACCTGACAGCTTTTCGGACAAATCAAGCTTACGGATATTGTAATGATAATATAAGCCCGCCTGCGCGCCCCAGCAGATGTGCAGTGTCGAAGTCACATTCGTTTTTGACCACTCCATAATCTGCGTAAGCTCCTCCCAGTAAGCCACTTCTTCAAACTCCATCGTCTCGACCGGAGCTCCTGTAATGATCAGACCGTCAAATTTCTTATTCTTTACATCCTCATAAGAAAGGTAGAACGTATCCAGATGGCTGGTAGCCGTATTCTTGCCCACATAACTGCTGGTGGTCAGGAACGTAATATCCAGCTGAAGCGGTGTATTGGATAACGAACGCAGCAGCTGCACCTCCGTATCCTCTTTCAGCGGCATCAGGTTTAAAATTGCAATCTTTAATGGTCGGATATCCTGGCTGAGCGCTCTCTTTTCATCCATCACAAATATATTTTCATCCTCCAGAATCTTCTTTGCCGGGAGGTCACTTTGTACTTTAATTGGCATAACAAAACCCTTTCTTTTCTCTTCCAAAATATTATTTGCTTATTCTATCTGCTTTTTCCCATTCTTGCAAGAAAAACTTTATTTTCCGCCGACCATTTCCAAAAACTCATCCTCTGTAATAATCGGAATCCCCAATTCCTTTGCAGTTTTATTTTTGGACGATGACGACATGTTGTCATTATTAATCAGATAGTCTGTGTTTTTGCTGACACTGCCTGCTACCTTGCCACCGCGTTCCTCAATAAATGCTTTCAGCTCATTTCTGTTCTTAAACTGAAGTACACTGCCGGTAATCACAAAGGTCTTTCCCTCAAACACTGCCTCCGCAGTAGATTCTGCATGTTCTAACCGTACTTCTTTCAAAATGTGGTCAAGCTGTTCCTGCTTTTTTGCATCGGCAAAATAATCCACATAATCCTGTGCCATTACATCACCAATCCCATTGATTTCTGTCAAATCTACAGCAGTAGCATGGCGTATTTTCTCAACATCTCCGCCAAATGCTTTTGCAATCACCTTTGCCGTAGCAACACCGATACCCGGTATGCCAAGGCTGTACAGTAAGCGTTCTACAGTTGTAGTTCTGGCTTTTTCAATCGAAGCAATCATATTTTCATACGACTTCTCTCCAAAGCCCTCCATCAAAACAATCGCCTCTTTATGTGCAGATAACTGAAACAAATCTGCCGGTTCAGATAAAAAGCCTTCATTGATCCACTTTTCCATGGTTGCCTCGGATAAGCCCTCCATATTCATGGCATCACGACTGACAAACAAGGTAAATGCTTTGACCTTTTTGGCAAGACAATCCGGATTCATACAATAAAGCACCTTCACATCCCCATCCGTAGAAACCTCTGTCGGCTCACCGCACACAGGACAGTGGCATGGAGGCGTTAATGTTCCGCTTTTTGTCAGGTTTCTTGCAATCTGTGGAATTATCATATTGGCTTTATATACCTCAATCTCATCTCCCACGCCAAGCTGCAGGCTTTCCATGATGCTGACATTATGGATACTGGCTCTTGACACACTGGTGCCCTCAAGCTCTACCGGTTCAAAAATAGCCACCGGATTAATGAGCCCTGTTCTGGAAGCACTCCATTCAATCTCAAGGAGCTTTGTTTTTGCAGTTTCGTCCTTCCATTTAAAGGCGATGGAGTCCCTCGGGAACTTTGCGGTTCTTCCAAGGCTCTTAGAATACTCCAAATCATCAAAGCTTAGCACCAGCCCATCCGATGGGAAATCATTTTTTGCTACCTGTTCGGAGAAATAACCGACTGCCTCATCTATGCTGTCTGCCGTTACTTTTTTCTGCTCCACGCAGGTAAAACCGAGCGATGCCACCCAGGCCATCTGTTCACTTCTGGTGGCAAATTCCATATCAGATGCCGAAATCAGGGCAAACACATAGAAAAGCACATTTCTTTCTGCGGTAATCTTATTATTTAACTGGCGCACACTGCCGCTGCACAAATTTCTCGGATTTTTGTACTTTGCATTGACGTCCTCAATCTCAGAATTGATACGTTCAAACTCCGAATACGTAATAATTGACTCGCCACGCAGCACCAGCTCTCCCTGATACGGAATCTTCACCGGGATATTTTTATATACTTTTGCATTATTTGTGATAATTTCACCAATTTCACCATTTCCTCTGGTAACTGCCTTAACAAGCTCGCCATCTCTGTAAGTCAGAACATTGGTCAGACCATCCATTTTCCACGAAAGCAGACCGTCTTTATCGCCAAGGAATGCCTTTAATGCCTCTTTATCCTTTGTCTTATCCAATGATAACATCGGAGCCACATGACGCTCTTTTGGAAGCTCACTTAAGACCTCAAAGCCTACATTGACCGTCGGACTCTGGGCCATCACATAGCCGGTCTCCTCTTCGAGTGCAACGAGTTCATCATACAGAGCATCGTACTCGTAATTGCTCATGATTTCCTTATCGCCCTGTTCATATACATATCTTGCTTTATTTAACAGCTCGACCAGCTCTGTAATCCGGTCTTTTTTTCCCTGATTTTCCATTTTTATTTCCCTCCAATTTCTTCCGCTCCGCTACCGGAAGTCCCGTCGAATGCTTCAGCACATCTTCCAAACGTTTGAGTTCGGCATCCGTCAGATTCCGATAAGTTCCCGGAAGCAGATGTCCGAGCTGGATATGCATGATTCTGACACGCTTTAACGTCATGACCCGATAACCAAAGTATTCACACATTCGTCTGATTTGACGGTTCAGTCCCTGTGTCAGTATAATTTTAAAACTGCATTTTCCGGTCTGTTCTATCACACACGGTTTTGTCACAGTATCAAGAATCGGCACACCACCTGCCATACCCTTTAAAAATTCAGCAGTGATTGGTTTATTTACCGTCACCAGATATTCCTTTTCATGATGATTTCCGGCGCGCAGAATCTTGTTTACAATATCACCGTCATTTGTAAGGAGCAGCAACCCTTCCGACTCCTTATCCAAACGTCCGATTGGATAAATCCTTTCCGGATATTTGATATAATCAATCACATTGTCCTTTTCGCGCTTTGTGTCTGTCGTACAAACAATACCAACCGGCTTATAAAATGCAATCAGAACCTGTTTTTCCTGCTTTTTTACTTCCTTGCCCTGATACAGAACCTTCTGCCCCGGCATGACACGGCTACCCATTTCTGCAACCATCCCATCGATGGTGACCTTCCCGGAAGCAATTACCATATCTGCCTCTCTTCTGGAACAAATTCCTGCATCGCTTAAATATTTATTAATGCGGACGCCCGTTTCCTCGCGTCCCGCTACTTCGAATTTTTTTCTGGTTCCTGCCATATACTCTCTCCCTGCTTTACTCTTCTTCAATCATATGATAATAATATTTCACAATTTTGTAAAGACAACTTCTTGAAATTCTTCTTCGTATCGTATATAATACTTTAGGTACGTTACTGTAACTCAGGGGATAGAGTGCTTGCCTCCGAAGCAAGTGGTCGCTGGTTCAATTCCAGTCAGTAACGCTTCCGGGCATCCCGGGATCCCAATTCCTTCAGCGTTTTGCTGAAGGAATTTGTTCAAAAGAATGACTTTACTCACGTTTGGAGATTACTCATGCGCATAAGAAACATCAAAGCATTACTATACATATGTTCCACTGTTATGGTGGTTGGGCTTGCTTTATTTTCGTTTGAACCGCAGCCGCAGGATGATATACAGGTCGGTGTCACACTTCCCTCACCATCCGATTTTTCTCCGGTTCCTACCGAAGCAGAACCTACCGCCACATCAAAGAATACTCCGACTCCGTCTCTTGCACCGACATCGACGCCGACACTGAGTCCGACTCCTACTATCACAAATACACCTACCCCTACAGCGACGAATACGCCGACTCCGACGCCGACCAATACGCCGACTCCGACGCCAAGTCCAACGCCGACTCCGTCTCTGGGTGAGGTAAATGCAGCGCTTCCTCTTATCTTGCTTACCGCAGATGTTGAGGAAACCTTATACAATAGCGTAGTCAGCCATATTAACGGCTTGAAAACATCCGACCAAACTGTGAAAACCATTGAAAATATCACCTGCTACTATAAAGACGGTATTTCATATGATTACATTCTTTATGTCAGCTATGATGTAACATATAAGAGCAGCACCACCGCCATCCCGACACTGGAGGTTTATTTTGCCTCCTGGGAAACAGACCATTACACCTTCTCTTCTGAAACGGAGGATGCGGATGTCCTTGAGGCTCTGTACTTATCCCGCGGTCAAGGTGATGTACTCGATTTATATTTAAAGGAGACCATCCGCCGTTACATGAGCGCAACGCTTTATGAAAATGATTCCATTATTTCTGCTTTGGTCACAGATACCAGTTACTTGAATTTTGAGGATATCAAGAAAAAGCATGAATTTATTGAGCAGTACCTGAATTTAAACTATATCATCCGGGAATGTCCGGAGGAAGTAGAGGAGTTCGACTACATCATTTACGTGATTCATGACGTAGACATTGTAAATATCGTAACCTTAGCTCCCGGTTTGGATGAATTTATGATTACCCTGAATGAAGAGAATTATCCAAAGATTTTCCTTGGTGTCACCTCAGATTTTACGGATGAGTTCCGTGAAAACTCTATGAAACAGGAGGATTATTTAGAAGCATCCGACGATGTTACTACTCGTTTATATGAAGCTTGGGAAAATGACCCTGCTCTTTTCGAGTTTATCCAGCGTCTTGCCGAAGCAAACTAAACACAACTTTTAAAGCCATAGCAGAAAATCTCTGCTATGGCTTTTTTCTATGCTATTCTTCTGACAATATGAATCTCCCTGTCATAATAATACACACTGTCTGTCAACACCTCTGTCTCTTCCACCTGTGTTGCATTCACGCTCCGCACCATATCAGAAAACACCTCTGTCGGAATGGTTCCGGTATCCGGCACCAGAATCACTTCATGAACACTGCTCGGCAAAATATAAAATCCGCTCTGTATTTCGTTTGAAAACAGTTCTAACTCCCTGGAAAAAAGCATAGACACCGCTCCATAATCCCCAGTTGCATTTCCAAGAACGTACATGCAGTTCTGCACACTTTCCCTCTGCATCGGAATCCCGAGCTTCTTTCCAAGCCGTCTTAGCATCTCATCCATTCCGGTCAGGACCGGTTTCCGGTTCTTCCTTGTATTGATAAGCGCCGCCTCACGCAACTCTTCTTTTGTAATACCAAGCAGTCGTAAATGATCGTTTGTCACTACAAGTACGCCGCGTGTATCCTCAGAAACCTCGATCACATAGTGATACACCATTGCCATATCAAGATATTCATCATACGGTATTTCCTCTAGCAGTACTTCATTGCGTTTTCTTCCTACCAGACGTACGTAGACATGCTGTTTAAAAATCTCCCATTCAAACTGCAGCGCATCCGCAATTTTGCGGTTTTTTTCAAGCTCTTCCTCATATGCATCCAACATGCCTCTTGTAATTTCTTCTATCGACATTCTGCCGTAACTCCATTCCCTATAGTAGGACTCCAGGTAGAAGTTTGGCGCAATCACCTCCCCCTGTTTTTTTAGCAAAATTCCACTCATCTGTACTCCGTTATTTTTAGTGGTGCTGCAAATCTCTGCATGCAGTTCTCCCGGATACAATTCTCCGGCTTTTCTTGCACACAGCTCTAAAAAATTCAAATATGTCTGTTCGCTTTTCAATCTGTTTTCCTCTCTTTTGAAATATACCGATGCCCCTGCCATTGGGCCGGTGGAAATAATAGAAACAAATCGAATTATAGATTTCACAGAAGCCACCTTTAGTATAACAAAAAAAGGAGTCTGTCACAAGAGACAAACTCCTCTTTCCCCTTCCAAAAATTTCGGTATCTTTTTGTGTATTTTGTACAAAGATTTGTTGCTATTTGGCAGACAGATATTCGTCAATTCCCTTAGCTGCTGCTTTTCCGGCACCCATGGCAAGAATTACAGTGGCCGCACCTGTCACTGCATCGCCTCCGGCAAAAACACCTTCTCTTGATGTCTGTCCGGTTACTTCATCTGCCACAATACACTTGTGACGGTTGCAGGTCAGCCCTTCCGTTGTTGAAGTAATCAGTGGATTTGGACTGGTCCCAAGCGACATAATGACCGTATCAACCTCCAGTGTAAACTCCGAACCCGGCTTTTCTACCGGTCGTCTTCTGCCGGATGCATCCGGTTCACCCAGTTCCATCTCAATACAGGTCATTCCTTTTACCCAGCCGTTCTCATCCACAAGAATTTCCGTTGGATTGGTCAGAAGCTTAAAGACAATGCCCTCTTCCTTTGCATGATGCACCTCTTCTACTCTGGCAGGAAGCTCCTCCTCGCTTCGGCGATATACAATATAAGTTTTTGCGCCAAGCCGCAGTGCCGTTCTGGCAGCGTCCATAGCAACATTTCCACCACCGACCACTGCTACCTTTTTACCCTTAAAAATCGGTGTGTCATAAGCAGCATCAAATGCCTTCATCAAATTATTTCTGGTTAAAAATTCATTTGCAGAAAAGACGCCGTTTGCATTCTCTCCCGGAATTCCCATGAACTTTGGAAGCCCTGCACCGGAACCGACAAACACTGCTTCAAAGCCCTCTTCCTCCATCAGCTGGTCGATGGTTGTTGACTTTCCGATTACCACATTTGTCTCTATTTTGACGCCAAGTGCCTTTACGTTTTCAATTTCACTCTTTACCACCGTGTTCTTAGGCAGACGGAACTCCGGAATTCCATATACCAGCACACCGCCAGCTTCATGCAATGCTTCAAAAACTGTCACATCATAGCCAAGCTTTGCCAAATCGCCCGCACAGGTAAGTCCTGCCGGACCGGAACCGATAACTGCTACCTTTTTCCCTTTTTTCTCTGCAGTCACCTCCGGCTGAATCTCATGCTCTCTTGCCCAATCCGCCACAAAACGCTCCAGCTTCCCGATGGAAACGGCATCTCCTTTGATACCGCGGATACACTTTGCTTCACACTGGGATTCCTGCGGGCAGACACGTCCGCACACAGCAGGCAGTGCCGAATACTGACTGATTACACGGTACGCTCCCTCTACGTTCTTATCCTGCACTTCACGGATGAAGCCCGGAATATCAATGCCTACCGGACATCCCTTCTGGCACTGCGGATTTTTGCACTTTAAACAACGCCCCGCTTCTGCTACCGCTTCTTCCATATTATAACCGAGGCATACTTCCTCAAAATTTTTTGCTCTTACTGCCGGTTCCTGCTCTCTGACAGGCACTCTGTGTAATACATCTGTCATGTTTTATAGTCCTCCTGTCACCTTTAACCTTCGCAATGTCCGCAACCACCGTGATGTGTCGTTCCTTCTTTTGCACGGAGCACCGCACGGCCTTCTTCTGTCTTATACAGCTGCTGACGTTTCATGGCTTCATCAAAATTCACCAGATGACCGTCAAACTCCGGTCCGTCCACACAGGCAAACTTGATTTCATTGCCCACTGTCAGACGACAGGCTCCGCACATACCGGTACCATCCACCATAATCGGGTTCATACTGACTACTGTCTTTACACCAAGCTCCTTTGTCAGAAGACATACAAACTTCATCATAATCAGAGGTCCGATTGCCACAATATGATCATATTCTTTTCCCTCAGAAAGCAGTGCCTTTAAGCAGTCGTTTACGTTTCCTGTACGCCCGTAAGAGCCGTCATCCGTTGTCACATAAACATTGGCAGCCACCTGTTTCATCTCATCTTCTAAAATAATCAGTTCTTTATTCCTTGCACCGATAATCACATCCACATCTATCCCCTGCTCATGCAGCCATTTTACCTGTGGATAAACAGGCGCCGTTCCGACACCTCCTGCAATAAAAAGCATCTTTTTTGCCTTCAGCTCTTCCACGCTCTCATCCACCAGTTCAGTACGGCATCCGAGCGGGCCGACAAAATCACGGAATCCGTCTCCCACCTCATACTCTGCCATCATCTTAGTGGATGCACCTACGGTTTGAAATACAATGGTGACTGTCCCTGCTTCTCTGTCATAATCACAGATGGTAAGAGGAATTCTCTCACCTTTCTCATCTATTTTTACAATAACAAACTGACCCGGATAACAATGCTTTGCTGTCCTGGGAGCATGGACATCCATCAAAACAATATGCTCGGACAAGTTTCTTTTATTTACGATTTCATACATATTCTGTTCACCCTTTATCTCAAATAATTTTTTCAATCTTACCACTTTAACGTAAAAAAGTCTAGTATTCCGCCAAGTTTTTTTCACTTTTTTTAAGGAAAGAAAAAAAGTACTTTACTTTACTTCGTTATAGTGATAAAATATCAACGTAGAAAGAAAGGAGATTGTACCATGAGTAAAAATATTAAAACTCCGGCGGTCGACTATTTATTCGATGCTATCTTAAGTTTAAAGGACAAAGAGGAGTGCTACTCTTTCTTTGATGATATCTGTACAGTGAATGAATTGCTTTCTTTATCCCAGAGATTTGAAGTAGCTGCCATGCTCCGTGCGCGCAAAACATATCTTGAAATTGCGGAAAAGACCGGCGCTTCCACTGCTACTATCAGTCGTGTTAACCGTTCCTTAAATTACGGTAATGACGGATATGACATGGTATTTGAACGTATTGATGCACTTCCGGCTGACCACAATCAGAAAACAGAATAAAATTTTAGGATGCAATCATCACTGACTGCATCCTATTTTTATTTCTTCTCTTTATTTTTTTCTGTTTTCTTCTCCGGAACCTTTTCCGTTTCTCTCTTCGGACTAAATTTTTCATCAATCAGACGCTCTAACATCTGTCGTTTTGTGTAAATATCATAACTTAGAAGACATGCATAAGCAAAATTCTTAAGATATTCTTTTTGTTCTTCGTCCTGGATACCGGAAAACGCCTGATCAGAAACCGATGCCTTATGCATCATATCCTTTGTCACATAGGCAGCCTGAGACTCTTCCATCTCAAACACCTCCCGGTAGATTTCCTCCAGACTGACTTCTCCTTTTCCTGAAAAAAACATCTCAGTCAGCGGATGCAACAGTGCCTGAATATCTGTAATCGACAAAATATTCTTCAGATAATAAATAAATACCAAAAGAAACATATGATCCTTTGTGTATTTTTTCTTTACCGGTGACGGAAGCAAATCATTCTTGGTATAATTATTAATCATGGTCTTGGTTAAGAGTTTATCCTCACTGTAGCGCTTGGTACTCTCCAAATGCTGGTCCATGAAGGTGGTCACCTGGTCCATATATAAATCAATGTTTGGCACATCCTGCGGGTTAATATAAGAAATTCCTCTTAAATCCTCCATCAGCTTTTTTAACATTTCTCTCTGATTCTTCTCCATGGTATTTCTCTTGTTCTCCTTTTAAATGTTTCCATTTTCTTGATTTTTCATCGGTAACCTTATTATATAGTATTCAAAACCATATGACAAGACTCTTTTGTATTTTAGTTTCTTATCGATAGGACTTTTCTTTTTTTCTTTTTTATGCTAAGATAGAACTGACATTCGAAAAAGGAGAATTTTTATGAGCATTTATGATTCCTTAAATCCGGAACAGCTTGCTGCAGTGCAGCATGACCGTGGTCCTTTGTTGATTCTGGCAGGTGCCGGTTCCGGAAAAACCAGAGTACTCACCCATCGTATCGCTTATCTGATTGCGGAACGTGATGTCAGCCCGTATCAGATTCTTGCGATCACATTTACCAATAAAGCTGCACGTGAAATGAAGGAACGTGTAGAGAAAACCGTCGGTGAAGAGTCCCAGAATATCTGGGTCAGCACCTTCCACTCTACCTGCGTACGTATTCTGCGCCGTTTCATCGAAAGTCTCGGCTATGACCGGAACTTTACCATTTATGATGCAGATGACCAGAAATCTCTCATGAAGGATGTTTTAAAACAGCTCCAGATTGATACAAAACAAATGAAAGAAAAGGCATTTCTCTCCGCCATCTCTTCCGCTAAGGACGAACTCATCGGACCGGATGCCTATGCCTTAAATGCGCGTGACTATACCAGCCGCCGTGTTGCCGATGTGTATAAAGAATATCAGAAGCGTTTAAAAGAAAATAATGCCCTGGATTTTGACGACCTCATTTTTAAAACGGTAGAGCTCTTCCGCTCTTACCCGGAAATTCTTTCGTATTATCAGAGACGGTTCCGCTACATTATGGTGGATGAGTATCAGGATACAAACACGGCACAGTTCCATCTGATTAAGCTGCTGGCTTCTTCCGAAAATGAATACGGAGAAATTGAACACAACCTATGTGTCGTGGGTGATGATGACCAGTCCATCTACAAATTCCGTGGTGCAAACATCTACAACATTCTAAACTTTGAAAAAGAATATCCGGATGCCAGAGTGATTAAGCTTGAACAGAACTACCGCTCTACCAAAAATATCCTTGCCGCAGCCAATGAAGTCATTCACAACAACCTGGGCCGAAAGGATAAGGCTCTCTGGACCCGGAATGAGGACGGAAATGTTGTCCACTTTACCAAATATGATTCTGATTTGGACGAAGGCTACGGTGTTGCTGCGAAAATCCTCTCCATCATAGAAGAAAAAGGTGCCAGTTTCTGTGACTTTGCCGTACTCTACCGTACCAACGCACAATCGCTTGTCTTTGAAAAGGCTCTGCGCGGAAAGCAGATTAAAGCAAAAACCATCGGTGCCTTAAGCTTCTTCCAACGAAAAGAAGTAAAGGATATTATCGCCTATTTAAAAACCATTGACAATGCCCGTGATGACGTTGCCTTAAACCGTATTATCAATGTTCCAAAACGCGGCATCGGTCTGACCACCATTGACCGCATCAAAGAATACGCTGCACAAAACGGAATCCAGCTCTACGCTGCCTTGGAGCGTGTAGACAGCATCTCCTCTGTAGAACGTGCAAAGATAAAGATTCAGTCCTTTGTTGCCCTGATTGAAGGACTTCGGTATGAAAAAGACCAAAATAATGTTTCCTTAAAGCAGTTAATCAAAAAACTGTTAGAGGACACCTCTTATATCGAAGAACTCCGCAGTGACGACCCGGATACCGCAGAAGAACGAATCCAGAATATTGATGCCCTCATTTCCTATGCAGAGCGTTATGAACAAACCGAAGACATGCCTTCCCTGACCGGATTTTTGGAATATTGTGGCTTAAACAGTGAGGATGATTCTGAGGAAGAGGACGAGGAAGATGCTAACAATTATGTTTCCCTCATGACCTTACATAATGCAAAGGGTCTGGAGTTTCCTTATGTTTTCCTGTGTGGCATGGAAGAAGGTTTATTCCCTAGCTACATGTCCATCAGCGCAGAAAATCCGGAGCCCGAGATTGAAGAAGAACGGCGTCTTTGTTATGTAGGCATTACCCGTGCCATGAAGGAACTCTATATGAGTGCTGCAACCAGACGTATGATACGCGGAGAAAACCAGTTCAACTCCCTCTCCCGGTTCATCAAGGAGATTCCGCGTTACCTCTTAAACGTCACTTCTCCATCCGGCAGGGACACTTCCTTCCGAAACAGCGAAGCATTCCCCGAAAGCACGGTACGTGCAGCCAGAAGCTCCTACTCTTCTCCTGCTTACAGTACTCCGGGACAGAATCCACGTCCTGCCTACTCTTCCACCATGTTTGACAAAGCTCCTGCAAAAAACATAGGTGCCGGGACAAGCAAACCGCTTCCTTACGGTGTGGGAGATACCGTGCTGCACATCAAATTCGGTACCGGAACGGTAACTGCTATTGTAAATGGCGGAAAAGATTACGAAGTTACTGTCGAATTTCCGCACTATGGCACAAAAAAACTGCTCTCCTCCTTTGCAAACTTAAAAAAGCTATAAAATTCACAGAATGCCTATAGTAAATCTCAGAAAAAAGTGTTATACTGTAATTAGCCGATTTACATTATGTCATACAGAAAGGAAGCTATTATGTATACAAAAAAACTTGATGAACTCATTGCAAGCAACACAAAGTTAGCGGAACTCTTAGGAAGAAAGGCAGAACCTCAGAAGAAGACTCACCCGGTTGTAGTGATTCTTGCAGTCATCGGTGCTTTGGCTGCTGTTGCTGCTATTGCTTATGCAGTATATCGTTACCTGAATCCGGAATATTTTGAAGAGTTTGATGAAGAAGAATTCGAAGATCTTTATGAAGAGGAAGAAGAATCTGTAGAAGATGCAGAGGATTCCGAAGAAGAAACCACAGAAGAATAAAAAATAAAGGCAGCTGCAATCATTGCAACTGCCTTTTCTTTATTCTGCTGCTTCCTTTGCATACGTATTGTCTACCAAATCGCTGTACGGTGGACGTTTTTCCAGTTCTCCGGCACTCTCTAAAATATCAAGCAGCAACGTATAAGAAGCCTCTTCAAATATCAGATTTTCTTTCCATGTGTTCTGTTCATGGTACCTGCTTACAATAGCTGTAATTGTATCCAGCTCCGTCTCTTTGAACTGCGGCTGGATTTTCTCAGCGATTTCCTTTGCCGTATGGGAATTTACGTAATCCATCCCCCTCTGCAAAGCTTTTACAAAGCCACGAATGACCTCCGGGTTTTCTTCTATATAGCTTTTTTTGGCAGAATATGCCGTGTATGGTACATACCCACTCTCAATACCAAGGGATGCCACCACATACCCCGTTCCTTCCTGTTCCAGTGCTGTTGCCGACGGTTCAAACTCAACGGTATATTCCCCACTGCCACCTGCAAAAGCCTGTGCCGTCATTCCAAAATCAATGTTGGTGATGATATTTAAATCCGTTTCCGGGTCGATGCCATATTTCTTTAAAATATACTCAAACACCATCTGTGGCATTCCGCCTTTTCTTCCTCCAAGAACCGTCTTTCCCTTCAAATCCGTCATCTTAAAATCCGTTTCATTTTCTCTTGATACAAGAAAATTCCCGGCTCTTTGCGTCAGCTGTGCAAAGTTAACTACATAATCCTTGGCACCCTCATTGTATACGTACACAGAAGCCTCCGACCCCATAAACCCAATGTCTGCTTCCCCTGATAGCACTGCTGTCATTGTTTTATCCGCACCAAGACCATTTACCAGCGTCAGTTCAATGCCTTCTTCTTCAAAATAGCCCTCTTCGATTGCCACATACATCGGTGCATAAAAAATAGAATGTGCCACCTCATTTAACTGGACTTTTGTCAATCCATCCTCCGGCCTGCAGGCTGCAAACAGCATACACATCAAGCTGCCAATCAGCACGATTCCGCATTTTTTCTTCATAAAAAACCTCCCGGTTAAATACACTACGCTGATAGTATACTCGACCGGGAGGCTCCCTGTGTCTGTCTATTTCTTTTTTCCGATAGTTCCTGCATTCAGATTTGCTTTTATGACACAGTTTCCCTCCCTAAAAAGGACTGTCAGTGTCTTTGCAAGCATCGTTTTCGTTTCTTTATCCAGTCCGGTAATCTCCTTCAACACCCGATTGGCAACTTTTGCTTTTTCCGCATTTAGGTCATCAATACTTCTGGCCTTTGTAGCATCCAGGATTCCAAACAGGGTATCCACAAAGGTTTCACGTTCTTGCTTTGTCACTCCCTTCAGCCAGTTTGACGTCACCTGCCCAAACATAACACTGGCCGAAGATAATGTTTCCAGCTCCACAAAATGCGGACCAAGAATTTCCCATGACATGGCGTCATGCTGAAAAAAACCTTTGCTGTTACTTTTTACTACCGTAAACTCTCCCGCATGCTCCATAAGCACACCAATAACGGAGGATTCCGGCACATAATTTCTTATTTTCGGCAACATCTCTTCATAGGCATTTCCAAGGTTTTTGATATCATAAAAACCCGGACCGTCATTGTTGTAAACGGTAAGAATCTTTCGCCGAATGCGGTAAGAGCTCCGCACCCCGGCATAAATGGCAAGATTACCTCCCTTTGAGTGTCCGCCGACATAAAGCTTACCCCAGATGCGGTTTGCTACATTTTCCAGATAAGCATACGCCATACTCTGCGCCGGAACCACCGGAAGAAAACTCATATTAAAATCTTCCTTCCATCCGACCAATGTATCATCGGTTCCCCTAAACACCACATAGGAAAGTCCTTTTTGCAACAGCACGGTCATAGCACAAAATTGGAATTCTTTTTCAAAATCAATCCGATTGACAAAACCGGTCAGGCGGACATTTCCAAAACGCTTTGTTTCCGCCATTTTCTGCAAGAGAACGACCGATGATTTGGTAAACGAAACCGTAGAATTTAAAATCCGTTCCAAATCATGTGTTGCAAAAAAACGCTCTGCTGTTTCACGAACAGTGACCGAAGAAATTTCCGAGCAGTCTTCCGGCACAATCCCATCCAGTGCCACATACGACAGCCAGCATAAAATCAGACTGTCAACTTCATTAAATTCCGACTCATCAAAGCTTAAGTCACCTCTCCAGTCAAGATAATCAAACAAATTTGCCATTCTCCTTCACCCACTTTCCCAAAAGGTCCTCTACTCCTCTGCTACATTACCAAGTACCTTAAGACGGGATGCCTCCTGTCGGATTCCGTTCAGCGTATTCTTCACCGCTGCATCCCTCAGACTTCCTTCAAAATCCACAAAGAAACGATATTCAAAACGTTTTCCCGCAATTGGTCTTGACTCAATCTTTGTCATATTTAAGTTATTGTACATAATATGGCTGAGCATCTTATAAAGGCTACCGGATTCGTGCGGCAATTCAAAGCAGACGCTGACCTTGTTTGCACAGGACTGATACTCCTTCTTTTTTGAAACAATGATAAATCTCGTTGAATTGATTTCCTCCGTGTTCAGACACTCTCTGAGTACCTCAAGCCCATACAGTGCTGCTGCCCGTTTACTTGCAATGGCGGCCTTTGACTTATCTTCAGAAATCATTACCTGTCTTGCACTTTCGGAAGTACTTGCCTGTACGGCCGTGCTTATTTGTGGATTATCCTCCAAAAATTTTTTACACTGGCTAATGCCCTGGGAGTGGGAAAACACCGTACGGATATCAGAAAGCTCCGTTCCCGGAAGGGTAAGCAATGCATGCTCAATTTTTACCACATGCTCTCCTACAATGTAATTATCATATTCCATCAGAAGATCGTAGCTGTCCGTAATTCCTCCTGTCGTAGAATTTTCAATCGGAAGCACCCCATACTCTGCCTGACCGCTCTGGACTGCCTCCATCACCTCTTTAAAGGTAGCTGCCGGAAAGCCTGTCACGTCCGGTCCAAAGCAATCTGCCATTGCCTGTTCTGTATAAGATCCCGGTGCACCAAAAAAGCAGACTCTTGTTTCCTTTCCCTTTGGAAGTTCACAGATTTCCTCAAAGCCCTCCACTTCCTCTGTCAGAAGTGAGTACTGATACTTTCTGCTGATGGACATAATCTGCGAAAATAGTTCTTCCACAGCCCTTTTATTAAAATCTGAGGATGCCAGATTGGACAAGGTCTCCAGTTTCTCCTGCTCCCGCTGCGGGTCTAACACTTTTTTCCCTGTATTTCTTTTGTACTCGGCCACATCCCCCGCTACCTTCATACGCTCTTCAAACAAAGCTACAATTTGTTTGTCAATGCGGTCAATGCTTTCCCTGGACTGTACTAAATCAATCATGCGTATCTGCCTCCGTTTTTATTCGTTGGTTAACTGCGACATGTACAACTGATAGTAATAGCCTTCTTTTTCCATCAGTTCATCGTGGCTGCCGCTTTCAGCAATCCTTCCATCCGAAATGTACATAATACGGTCACATCCTTTAATCGTAGATATGCGGTGTGCGACGATAAAAGAAGTCCTGTTCTTTAACAGCTGCTTGATGCCCTCCTGCACTAAAAGCTCCGTATTGGTATCAATCGATGACGTTGCTTCATCCAAAATCAGAATCTTCGGGTCGCTAAGAAGTGTTCTTGCAAAGGAAAGGAGCTGTCTCTGCCCTGCCGAGAGCATATCGCCTCTTTCATTTACCTGTGTCTCATAACCATCCGGAAGCTTTCTGATAAAATCATCCGCATACACCTGCTTTGCAGCGGCAATACATTCCTCATCCGTTGCCTCCAGTCTTCCGAAACGAATATTCTCCATAATGGTTCCAGAGAAAATAAACGTATCCTGAAGCATAATTCCCATCTGGCTGCGGATGGAACGAAGCGTTGCTTTCGCAATATCCTGATCATCAATTAATACACGACCACTCTTAATATTATAAAATCTGGACACAAGATTCACAATGGTCGATTTTCCCGCACCGGTCGGGCCAACGAGCGCAATACTCTCTCCTGCCGCTGCATGGAAGCTGACGTTCTTTAAAATCGGACGGTCCTTTTCGTACTCAAATACAACATCCTCAAATTTTACATCACCCTGAATCTCCTTCAGTTCAAACGCATCCGGTTCATCCGTTACCGTCACCGGCTCATCCATAAGCTGAAAAATACGTTCCAGATAGGATACTGTATTGATTAACTGGTTATAATTGCTGCTGATATTCTGAATCGGCTGCCAGAACCGGCTGGCATAGCTTGCCATTGCAATAATCACTCCGACCTCCAGCGAATCCCTGTAATATATCACTCCAATAATATATAATGCATATGTGGTCAATTTGGTTAATAAAAGCGTCACCGGCCAAATGGTGTGGTTTACTGCACATGCCTTTACAAATGCCTTCTTTGCGGTATTGGATAAATCCTGATTGATGTTACTGTTAAAATCTTCTCTGGCAAAGCTTTGGGTTACACGCTCTCCGTTGATACTTTCTGCCAAATAGGCCGTGTAGTTCGACTGCTTATTTGCCTGAACCTGCCATACCCGTCTTTGCAGCTTTTTAATAGAAAAAAGATAGACTACAAAAACCGGAATTCCGGCAAATACAACCAGCGCAAGTCCTGCATGCATATAGAGCATGAAACCTGCGATTAAAATCAGGCTCAGCCCCTCTAATATAAGGTTAATCAGTCCGTTTGTCAGAAAGTCCGATACGGAATTGACGTAGTTAATCACACGTACCAGAATCTTTCCGTGCGGACGGCTGTCAAAATAATCAAACGGAAGCTCCTGCAAATGCACAAACAAATCCCGTCGGATATCACGAATAATCGCCTGTCCCGCTCTTGCACTGGAACGTGAACGAAGCTTGTTACAGATTGCCTGAATCATTACTGTAATAATAATGGCAACTCCTGCCAGTACCAAAGCACCGATTGCCTTCTGCGGAATATACACATCAATTGCATTCTGTGTAAACAACGGAAGCAACAGTCCACAGATAATGGAAACCATACTAAAGCAAAACGCACGGATAAAAAGGGCCTTATAACGCTTTATATACACCATGCTTCGCATCAACTGCGATATATCAAATTTAGTTTCCAACGATTCATCTACATTATACTTATTTCTTGCCATTAGAATGCACCTCCTTCCAGAGCTGCTGCAATTTCCTCTTCACCGGCAAGACCCTGCTGTATCCGGTAAATCTTATAATAATAGCCCTGCTTCTCTAAAAGCTCACTGTGCGTACCCTGCTCTTTGATTTTTCCGTCTTCGAGCACAATAATGAAATCCGCATTCTTAACCGCTGTAATACGCTGTGCCACAATCAGCTTTGTGGCCTGCTTTTCTCGTGCAGCGATACGTTCCTGAATATATTTCTCAGTTTCCAAATCAACTGCGGATGTTGTATCATCAAGCATCAAAATCGGTGCATCCATAGCAAGCGCTCTCGCCAGTGCCAGACGCTGTTTCTGTCCGCCGGAAAGCCCCATGCCACGCTCTCCGACAATGGTATCATAGCCCTCCGGAAGCTTTTTCACAAAGCCGTCTGCATCGGCATCCTTTGCCGCCCGGTAAACCTCATCCATAGATACATCCGGCACACCATAGGCAATATTGGACTCTGCGGTATCCGAAAACAAAAATACATCCTGCAAAGCAACACCGATATTTCTCCTTAAATGCTGCAGATTGTAATCCCGCACATCCACACCGTCAATCATTACCTTGCCGGAGGTAACGTCTGTGAAACGGGTAATGATATTTAACAGAGTGGTCTTACCCGAACCGGTCGCCCCCATAATGCCTACGGTTGCTCCTGCCGGGATATGCAGATTAATGTTATCAAGCACCTTGTCCCCATCATAAGAAAGTGTTGCCTTCTCAATCGTAATCTCACCACGGATTTCTCTTGTTACACCACCGTTTTCCGGACTCTTAATTGAGGTATCCATATCATAAAGCTCATGCACACGTTCACAGCTTGCCAAAAATCTCTGCAAATCATTGATGTAAAAACCAAGCTGCTGCATCGGCTGATTCAGCATCCAGGAAAGCGATGTAAATATATAAAGCTCCCCGAGTGTAATACGCTCAAAAATAACAAGTATGGCACCGATTAAAACTGCGCAGGTGTTCATGATATTTGCCACAGTTTCCATAATCGGGGCATACTTTACCCAGACGCGGTTTCCCTCCAGCTGGAGTTCATAATATTTTTCATTCTCTTTATCAAACTTTTCAATTTCAAATGCTTCACGGCAGAATGCACGTACCACACGATTTCCGCTGATATTCTCCTGCACCAGGGTGTTTAAACGGGATAACTGCGCTCTGGCATTACCAAAAATCGGCCGAACCACCTTTCCCATTCTGATTGCCGTAAGAAATGCAATCGGAGAAATCACAAGCAGACAAAGAGTAAATTCCCAGCTGATGCTGAAAAATACCGTAAGTACTACAACCACCATCAGAACACTTTCAAAAATACTGTAGGAAACCCAGCTGATGAAATGACGCATCATTTCCAGATCACCGGTGCATTTGTTGATCAGGTCACCGGAGCGGTTCTTCATAAAAAATTCCCTGCTCTGCGCTCCTACCTTTTCATACAGTTCCTTACGCAGAATCACAACGGCACGCAGTGCCACTTCATCACGATATATATTTGCCCAGGTCTTAATAATCAGACGCAATAAAATCACTCCGCCTGCCATGAAAAACAGCGGCACAATCTGACTGACTACCGTTGCTGTCTCAATCGATGCATCATCAAACATCGGTTTTAAAATATCATCCACTATGTGGCTGATAATCATAGGTTCAACAGTAATTAACGTTGTGACTACCAATCCCGACAGCCAAATCAGAGCAAGCAAAACCGCGTTCTTACCTCTCACAAAAGAGAGGGTCCATTTTACCTCTTTCATATTCTCCCATCCTCCTACGTATGTCATTCTGTTCTGCCATAAATCCGCAAAATAAAATCTTCTATATCATACCTCTTTTGATCAAGAAAGTCTAGTGTTCAAAACAATAAAATAACGGGGCAGAAACTACCGTTTCCAACCCCGATATTATTTTCTCTTTTTACGCCCTCTATCCGGCGATTTCAGCCTCAGCCGTCTCCTGCCCCGCATTTTCTGAAACCACAAGCTCTGTCTCTTCCTCCGCCGGAATACCAAGTGCTTCTCTCAGTGCTGCAAGAAGCCCTTCCTTTGAATCTGCCTGAACCAGATAAGATGGCTTTTCTGCTCTGTCTGCCTTCTTCTCCCTTTCCTTTTCGGCAAGCTCCGCTTCTTCCTTCTTCTCTTCTGCACGTGTTTCCTTCAGCTTCTCATAATAAGCATCATTGGCCTCTTTCAGCTTTGCAAAATAGGTAACCACACCGTTATCATCAATGGAAATTGCAAAGGATTCTATCTTTGATGCTGCTTCCTCACCAAGCTCTTCTGTTACTTCCTGCTTTACTTCCTCCAACTTTTCATCCGCGCCGTCAATGATACTCTCATATTTTGCACGGACCTCTTCATCTGTTGCCATCTGCTCTAAAATATCAGAACTGATAACGCAGGAATACTTCTTCGTGCCCATAGCAAAGTAACGGTTCATTTCTTCATCCGTGGTACAGTCAGCCACAAAGAAATCAATATCACCAAACTTTTCCTTCAGTTCCTCTAAATATGCCTTCGCTTCCTCGCTTAAATTTGCATAAGTTTCCTCCAGCTTTGTCTGAAGATCATTCTTTTTATTCGCATTGACAGACACCGGCTTTGTATACGTACCTGCCTTGTTTTCCTGCCTTACGCTTCCTTCATAGACAGCCGCTTCCTCTTCATAGCCTTCCGTCTGTCCCTTTGCATCTGCCTTCTTATCCAAAGTCTTCTCATGCGCAGCCTTTGCACTTTCTGCGTTCTTCTGATACAGGCTCTGCACGTACTGTTTTGTCATCTTTGCCGTAAAATTGGTCATAATAAAAAATCCTCCCTGATCATAATCTTAAGCCCCATCCTTGGACCTCTGATTATACTATCGGAAGGATTTTCATAATTCTTTAGTCTTTACTCATAATTCACATCAGAAAACCATTCAAAACTCGGCGAATAGCGGAATATAACCTTTGCTTCAATGTCCTCGCGCTTCAAGTAAGTATTTTCCCACCTTCTGGAATCTGCTGAGGAGTTACGATTGTCTCCCATCATAAAATAACAGCCCTCCGGCACCTCGTATGGTCCGTAGTTCCCCCGCATTTCTTCTTTCAGATAATCTTCCTCTAAGGCAATCCCATCAATAAACACGCATCCATCCTTGATTTCCACCGTTTCTCCCGGAAGCCCAATAATCCGCTTCACATATGTAATTTCCGGTTCATCCGGCCAAGGGAATATCACAATGTCTCCCCGTTCCGGCTCAGAAAACAGATACGCAATCCGAAGCCCCATGATACAATCATCTACCTGAATCGTATTTTCCATGGAACCGGTTGGCACCTCGGCCTTTAAGATGACATAGTTATTGATTACCTTTGCTGCAACAACCGCAAGTACGATTGTCATAATCCAGCTGAAAATCTCTTTTATCCTGCTCGGTTTCTTCTCATCCATTCTGCTGTGCGCTCCTTTTGCTTCGCTACCTAACAGTATAGTCCTCTACGCAAAGATTCGTCAAGCTCAGTCATTTACTTTTTCAACAAAACGCAGGAACGCTCTCTTTCCATCCTCATCGCGCTTATAAACACCGGCATGCTCCAGAACCTTGACAAACACATCTCCGATTTCCTTTTCAATCACTGCATCAATCGTATCTGCCGAAAAAGACTGATATTTTGCTATCAATTCCTCCGCCCATGCACCATGGGATGCAATGCTTTCGATTTCGGAAACCTTCTCTCCGGCAAGCAGTGCCTGCTTTACCTCTTCCATCTCTGTCTTAAGACGGGCAGGAAGTACCGCAAGTCCCATTACCTCAATCAGACCGATATTTTCTTTCTTGATGTGGTGTAACTCTGCATGCGGATGATATACTCCCAGCGGATGCTCTTCTGTTGTCAGATTGTTTCGGAGTACCAAATCCAGTTCAAACCTGCCATCACGCACTCTTGCAATCGGTGTGATTGTATTATGAGGCTCTCCGTCTGTCTCTGCAAATACTGTTGCGGAAGCATCCGTGTAACCTCTCCATATCTTTAAGATATGTTCCGCCAAATCCACAAGACGTTCTTTCTTTTCGCCGCTGATACGGATAACCGACATCGGCCACTTTACGATACCTGCCGTCACATCTTCAAAACTGTTAAACACAACCGGAGTCTCCACTTCCGCTCTTTCCATAGCAAAGGTATAATGCCCTCCCTGAAAATGATCATGCGTCAAAATAGAACCGCCCACAATCGGAAGATCTGCATTCGAACCAAGGAAATAATGCGGAAACTGCTCTACAAAATCAAGAAGCTTCACAAAGCACGCACGGTCAATTTTCATTGGTGTGTGCTTCCGGTTGAGCACGATACAGTGTTCATTGTAATATACATACGGGGAATACTGGAGTCCCCAAGGTTCATTATTCATAGTAAGCGGAATGATACGAAGGTTCTGTCTTGCCGGGTGATTGCTTCTTCCTGCGTATCCCTCATTTTCCACGCAGAGCTGACACTTCGGGTAACCACTCTGCTTCATGGACTTTGCAGCAGCAATTGCCTTTGGATCCTTCTCCGGCTTGGATAAGTTGATGGTAATGTCCATCTTCCCATACTCAGACTCTGCCATCCACTTCATATCCTTCTTTACACGGTCAGTGCGGATATAATTGGACACGCGGCTTAAGTGATAAAAATAGTCGGTTGCCTCTTCTGTATTCTCTGCCTTCTTTGCCTCAAAGGTACGAATCACTTCACTCGGTCTTGGTGTTAAAATCCCCATAACCTTAGTATCAAACAAATCCCGGTAAGTAACCGTATCATCTTCCATCAGTCCGTTTGCTGCCGCGTAGTCATTTATGCGCTCCAACACAATATGAAGATGCTCTGTATTACACGGAAGCAGATCAAAGCCTGCAGCCTCCTCCTGCAAATCATCCATGCCAAACAATTCCATCAGACGATTGATGGTATAAACACGGTCTTCTTCTGCAATCAGTCCTGTCTTTACTCCATATTCAGCCAGCCATAAAATCTCTTTTGTCATTTTTCGTCTCCATTCCGAAAATGCCGGAAGCAGTCACTTCCGGCGTTTTCTATTTCTGTTATTTTAGTTTAGTTCTACAGGACCACTACCGATATCTACTACATAGAAGTCAGCCGCATATCCGATTTTATTCTTATAAACTTCGCCAACCGTCTGAATAAAATGCTCCACACATTCTTCTTTTACAATACTTACCGTACATCCGCCAAAGCCGGCACCTGTCATACGGGAACCGATGACACCGTCTACCGTCCATGCTGTCTCCACCAATGTATCAAGCTCAATTCCGGTTACTTCATAATCATCTCTCAAAGAAACATGGGACGCGTTCATGAGTTCCCCAAAGGACACAACATCATTTGCCTTTAATGCCGCTACGGCACGGATGGTTCTCTGGTTTTCATATACCGCATGCTTTGCACGGCGAATCTTTACTTCATCACCGATGACATCCTTAATCTCTTCAAATTCTTCCTCTGTAAGTTCACCCAGGGACTTGATTTCCTTCTTTGTCTGAAGGAGTGCCAAAGCCGCCTCGCATTCACTTCTTCTTTCGTTATACTTTGAATCTCCGAGACCGCGCTTTTTGTTGCTGCACGCAATCACAATTTTGGCATTCTCAAGAGCCAATGGTGCATACTCATAAGAGAGATCTGCGGTGTCCAGGAAAATCGCATGGTCTTTCTTTCCCATTGCGATGGCAAACTGATCCATAATACCACAATTTACACCGATAAACTGATTCTCCGCTTTCTGAGACAGCTTTGCAATTTCAACAAGGTCCATTTCAAATCCGAAAAGCTCACGGCAGGCAAACGCAGTCAACACTTCAATGGATGCCGAAGAAGAAAGTCCTGAAGAATTTGGGATATTTCCGCAGAATACAAAATCCATACCTTCATCCACCGGAATGCCTGCTTCTCTTAACTTTGCAATAATTCCCATCGGGTAATTTGCCCAATCCTTTTCCTTATCATATACGAGCTCTTCTAAATCAGTGGAAATGATTCCGAGGTGCTCAAAATTCATGGAATAAAAACGGCAGGTATCCATACCATTTCTTCTTGCAGCTGCATATGTACCGATAGTCAGGGCACATGGAAATACATGTCCGCCATTGTAGTCGGTATGCTCACCAATCATGTTTACACGGCCCGGTGCAAAAAACACACGTACATCCTCAGTTCCACCATAAATACGTTCAAATTCCTGCATCAAATTCTCTCTCATAAATTACCTCCCAAATGTAATTGTTACTTGCATTACCGTTTCAAATTTCTTGTTATAAACCATTTATTTTATGATTTTTGTTTTAAAACAATATTTCTGAAACCATTGTAACAAATGATAGCAAAAATGTAAAGAAAAATTTATGGATTTCCTTAGTTTCTCCTTGCTAGAGTAAAATTTTATTCGGAAATTAAATAGGAACAATAGAAAGAGGACACCT
>CAZIQL010000016.1:2151-43740 GCA_964541485.1 uncultured Lachnospiraceae bacterium | reverse complement strand
TTATTCTTACTCACTATATGAAATTATCACTTCCGACCTGTCCGACACTAAAAACACAGTAAAATCAAGGGTTCTAGAACATCAAACTCGCCTTCCGACACCTTCGACAACTCAATACAAAAAGATAACAGGATACGCCTAAAGTTGCACAACTTTACGCGACAATACCGCTGACCAGCCAGGCTGTTCACTTTAGGGGTGCCCCTAAAAACCCGAATATTGGTCTACAGAAAGAAAAAGACACTTCTGGTCACGATGACCAGAAGTGTCCTATAATATCAACTTTAACTTTTGGTCATCGTGACCCAAAGCAATACACCTCCGCGTCAAAACTGTTATTCACATAAAAATACCGGTGAAATCGCGCTTTGCAATCTCACCGGTATAAATATTATCTTTCTACTAAACAAAATTTCTATCAAATTCTTTTACAGCATCTCTATTAAGTTCATCGTTATATATCTCTGACTCATAATATTTGCCACCAGTAGCTTTCTCCAAATAATTTGGTATTAACTCCATCCCCATAAATGACGGATAATTATACCCTTCAGAATCGGTAATCCCAAATAAAGAAGCCTCTTTAAATCCAAACTGCGGATAATACTCAGGTCGACCAAAGAACAAAATTGCACCATATCCTAATTGTTTTGCCTTATCAATCATGCTAGTTATAAGTGCCTTTCCTATACCTTTCCTTTGATATTCAGGCAAAACACTAATCGGACCAATGTTCAAAACCGGAGTTATTCCATTCATTGATCGAACTTCTGCTTTACTACAAATAATATGACCTACAATTTTTTCCTCAACCACTGCAACTAAACTCAAATCAAGAATACCATCTCTTTTACGCAATTCATTAACCATCCAATGCTCATAAGGACATCCAATTTGTCCTCTTTTAATTCTCTCGGGATATCCGAATGCACTTCTCGTCACTTCCTCTACACGCTGGTAATCTCTTTCATTTTCTAGTCTGATTATAATATTCATTATGTTTCTCCTTTTCTTTCAGGAGTTACTCGTAGAGTCTCCTGCTCATGTTATAATTTTTTCTCATTTATCAACCCTACCTTTCCTTAAATTTTTATATTATATGCTTACGCAATATAATCACTTTAAAATCTTTCATCTCACGATGCTCTTGACATGAGCCTCCATCGCATGTGGATTGTTGACAACATGGCGACCCTATGCCGGAGGCATTGGTTGCCATGACATAAAAGTCTACCACATGCTACTCATGTAAAGAGCATCGTGTAAATATCCAATGCCTTTATCAGTCCAAATACAGTCTACATTGAATTCCTTCTCTAAGGACACTTCCTCTATTGCATTCATATGGAATATCCTTCTCATACTGAAATCCCAATTTCTTTAATACGTTCCCAGAACTAGGATTCTCTTTTGCATATCGTCCTACTATCTCGTTTATTCCAAGCTCATCATGTGCAAAAGCAATTATTTCTCTCATCGCCTCTGTAACATAGCCTTTTCCCCAATATTGTTTTCCGAGGTTATATGCAATTTCCCAACAGTCCACCTCATCTTCAAAATAGATTAGTCCTGTTCCAATCAAAGCACCATTTTCTCTAAGAACAAGTGCAAAACGATACCAATTCGGATCATCAATTTTATCCTGCTCTTTTCTTACCCAGTTTTTAGTTTTCTCAATATCATTATGGCTACACCAAAACATATATTTTGCCACATCCGGGTCACTCTCCCAGCATTCAAATACATCTTGAGCATCTTCAACTGTAAAAGGTCTTAAATCAAGACGTTCTGTATGTAATATCGGTGTTCTCATCCTTCTATCCTCGCATAAAAATATTCTTTAATAAAACCTACAACACAATTATATATTCCTCTTTATCAACACCATCTGATTCTATCACGCGATTAATTGCTCCTCCACACGCGAGGATAGTCTTTCTTGAAGGCACATTATCTGCCATACAAACCACTTTAACTTCTGAAAGTTTATGTTCTTTCGCCTTTTCTAGTGCAGCTTTTAACATTTCACTTGCATATCCTTGCTTACGTTTATCAGGCACTACACTATATCCAACATGTCCACTATCTTTATAGAATTCAGTCATATCATATCTGATATTGATTACCCCTACAATTTCCTCGTCCTCATTTACTGCAAATAGAGTATCTGATACTCCAAACCTAGGATTCGCAGTGTCAATACTCGTATTGCTCCTGATTATTTCTAACCACTCAGAATAAGAATATCTATCTACATCTAATTTATAACTACCGAAAATTGTATTTTCCCCATCATCATAGAATTTTTGTTTGAAAGCCATCACCTCTGCTTCCATTTCCATTGTTGGAAAAACTAATCTTATCCCCTTCATATTAGGTCTCCTCTCCCTACTCAATTTTGCTGATAAAAAACACTGTTCCTGCATTCCTCGTACCCTGCTATACAGATTTAGTCGTTTGCTCTTGCAACTAGCCATTCCATGATACCTTCATATCTATCTAGCGCCATTGCATGTCCACCTGAATATCTGCTATGATACAAATTTTCTACTGCACCCAAGTCCATATATGCCTTCTTGCCCTTTTCTACGATATAAGACGCATCTTTTGAATATTTATCTTCTTCCGCCGATACAATGAGCAATCGTCTTGGTGCAATACAAGTCACCAAATCATCTATATCATACTTGCCATGAAAGTTCGGAATAACGCTTGCCATTTCAATCCCAACATTGTTAGCCATACGATTTTTGTAGGTGCAAGCACTACCACTAGCACAACTAAATGCAATTCGTTCATCTAATGCCGCTAGAAATAAAACTGTATTACCGCCATAAGAATGGCCTAGTGTGCCAATTCTATTTTTATCAACATAATCAAGATTTGTAAGCAATGTTATTCCATTCATAGCATCACTCAAAACTTTTTTCATCAAGTAATCGCCTCTTATTATGCGATAGCACATCTCATCAAAATGCTGCCAGAAATCAAAACCTTCTACCGCAGGATCTTTACGTCTCTGTTCGAAACATATCGAATCTGGTGCCAAGACCACAAACCCCTTTCTTGCTAATGCAGGACCGAATGCCTGCAAAGGATTTCCAGCCAAACCACAAACTTCACTCTTTCCCAAGTGATGTTCTCTGTTATGCTGATGGTTAATCAGTATAGCAGGGTTATTTTCAAGTATTTCCGGAAGTAACAAATATGCACTAACCCAGTCTCCATCGGAATCAAATTCTATTAGTTGTCTCGTGTAACCCTCTTCTTTTACAGATTCTAATATTTTATACACAACATTGGATATTTCATGCGGTACTGTAATCCCAATTATTCTTGCAATGTCAGTTCTCAAATCTGCCATAAATATATCTCCTTCCACGCCTCAACAATTTATTAAATATCACATTCACTTAATCAAAAAAATCCTCATATGGGAGCACATGTATACGCTCTTGGTGCACATCAAGTGAACAAATTCTCTCTCGTATTTCTTCTTCCGTCATATCAAAATTATAGATATACCATTCTGCGTCCGGAGATATACTTGATTTTATTTTTTTGAGATAAGGCATGTCTACAGACCCAAGCGAATGTCCATACACCTCAACGCTTTCAACATCATGAAGTTTCTTCCAAAAGTAATCATTTGTATTTATAATCCACTTAGTATCTTTTAATGTCGCCTCATAAAATGATGCAATAGCCTCATTAACTGTTGCTGTATTCTTATCAAGTCTTGCCATTGCGTTATCCGTACGTTCTTTATATCTTCTTATCGCCTCTAGGTTTCCATGTCCCATTATAGCGTTTCTTTCCGCAACACTCCCATGCACATGAAAAACATTCCACGCGCTTATCTTATAAATTTCTTCTAGAACCATAGTATAATTAAAATTAATAAAATAATCGTCTGATTTTTTTAACTTTCTTACTTTGGTTTTAACACCACTCAAATCTATACTATCAGAAATCCATTTCAAAACATAATTATTCAATTTTTCCATAAACTTGTAATATGCTTCCCAGTGCGTTTCTAGTGTAGATTCAATATCCGGCATTTCATCTCCATCATCTGTTACCATATTATCAATTACACTTTCCGCCATATTTTCAAATTCCATTTCAAACCAAGAACCATCCCCAAGACTTTCCTCAAAAGAATTCCACCATTCATCGTCATATGCGCCATATGCATCTATCATATTATAGAGAAAAGTTTGCGTATCCTTATTTTTTGAAAGATAACTAAAAAAATCGCTGTACCTAGTTTTCAAGCCATGTGCTATATCAAATCCATTCCCCAATATATATAGTGTTTTCATTTGCACCTCACATCATTTATCTCATCAGTAGCGAAAGAAATATTACATTAACCATTGCATTGTTATTAACATTCCCATTCGTAGATAACATACGACCACCATTTGATATCGAATCAGCAAACATATTATCGTAAAGAATCTCCCCAAATCCAAACTCATCTTTGAGAACTCTGTAATAGGGGTCATTGGTTTCATCCAAGACTTCTGCAGACCTGTCAATAATATGCACCGGAACATTTTTTCCTTTTGCAAGACGACAAGTTTCCCATAGTATTAACTCTGAATAAGATGATTCTGGATTTTGAGCTATCTGCCATCGTTCCAATCCATACTCAAGCATATGCGGCAAATAGTATTCCATCATCTCTTTGCTCCAGTATGTACCTACATTCCAACAAACTACTGCATCAAATGAAAACGACGAGATTAGACTTTCTCTAAATTCCGCCTCTGCAATATCCCCCTCTAAAAAGACTATTTTTTCTTCATCGACATTCCTACTTTGCAACAATCTTTTCGCTTTTTCAATACAGTCCTTATTCTTTTCTATCGCAATTACTCTATGACCATTTTCAATCAAAGATAAGGTACTATATCCTGTTCCACAACCAATTTCCACAACTGTATCATGGTTCTCTATTGCACTCGCCATCCATGTGTAATATCCTCTATCATAAAAGTATTTTGCGCTAACATCCCACTGCTCTGCATATTCCTCAGTAATTCTCATAAAATCCTCCTCATATAGTTATTCCTAAAAGGAGATGGCCATATATACGACCATCTCCTAATTGTAAAATCTACTTTATCCTTTTATCAACAATCTCCTTTATCACTTTGCCGGATACATTTTCAACTTGATAATCAGTTGCATCTATCCCTGCCACAATTCCTTTTAATTGCCCAATATGTTCTACACTAATTGGCACTTCTGCGTACTTCTCTTTCAACACTCTTAGAACATTGCCAACCGCAAATCGTGGAACTCCCAGTTTCGACACAATTACAGCTTCCTTACTGGATACACCGTAATAAATATAGGAAGGAAGCATTTGAGCATTCTCAGTCTGCAAATCATAGCTTACTGCCTGATATATATTCATACCCCACGGCATATAAGATTTCATTTGGCTATTAAGATATCGATTACACAAGGAAATTACTTCTTCATCACTCTGTCCAGCTCTCTTGATGTTTTTTGCAATATCCCTTACTTTATCGCCATTCACCCATCCCATAAGCAACTTGGCAATACTTTCTGGATCCAAATTCCCCTGACCCAACATCTCAATTTTAATTTCAGGAATTTTTGCAATAATATTTATAATCTCTGTTAAACGCTCAACATTCTTTGTTTGAAGTATGATTTCTGACGCCTTATACTCATTATCACCATTTGCCTTCAAACTATTGATAAAAGCTCCTATTATAGATTTAACCTTTGTATAACTTATGTCGCTAATACCTAATTCATCTGCTTTTGCCATATCTTCCTTTTTATTAGCATTAACATGACGAACATACTGTGCTACAAACGTATTCAACTTAGTCTGCGCGTTAATAAATCCTTCTTGCTTGCTCAAACTATGATATAAATATGAATCCGTTAATATACCTCTAATTTTAGCAACATCTCTTGGATTAATGTCATAATCATAACTAATATTTAAAATATGGTTTATATATTGCAGGAGATTTAATATCGGTGCATTTTTCGGGTCTTTCAACACATTATAATCAAGACTTATCGCTGTATTTCCGGTAAAGAAGGTATTCAATGAAGATATCACCTCTTTCAAATCTGATTCGATGTATCTTATTACCGCAGCCTTTGTATCCTTCGGTGAACTGGTATACGAAAGGATTATATACCCTTCTTTATCCTTATATGCTCTTCCAGCACGTCCAGCTATATTCCAAAACTCAGCGTTAGACAGGTCTCCTTTATTCCGCAACTTAACCGTATCAAAAATAACTGTATTTATTGGAAAGTTCATTCCTTGTGCAAGCGTAGTAGTGGCAAAAATAATCTTAATCTTGTTGTTTCTAACCAGTTCCTCAATAGTTTCTTTAACAATACTTGACAGCCCCGAATTATGATAGCAAATACCAAATTTCAAGCATTCAACTAAAGAATCGTCTTCTCCGTTTTCCAATCTTACAATTTCAATTGCTCGTTGAATTTCTTCATCTTCACTCATATCTGGCAACATATTCTTGGTTTCAAAAAAGCACTTTACATCCAGCGCCAATTTCAACGTTGTGCCTCTTCCACCACACAAAACTAAAATATTCCCATCTTGTTCAATAAAATCATTTAAAACCACACAAAGTCGGACAGCGTTATCAACTCTATCATGATTTAGTTCTGCTTTCACATCTTGTGGACTTAAACTCAACGCAATTTCAATATTTTCCGTTCCTAATTGATTTCTTGGCGACTTAAAAAACTGAAGGACTGATTCTGTTTTCTTACTATTCAACAGATTACAGCCAATGTATTGTTTGGTTGGCGACCATTCTACCGAGATAGTATCTGCATTTCTTGGCGAATCAGCCAACCACTCACTAATCTCCTTCGCATTACTAATAAAGGGGCTTAACAACAGGAAATTAGCCTCTTTCATATTCTGCTTTATAGATGATAAAACTAACTCAAATTTAGAGCCTCTCGAAGCATCTCCCAGATTATGAGCTTCATCCAGGATAACCAGACGTGTATTTTTTATTGATGGATGATTTTGTCTTACAAGCGCTTCCAACTTTTCAGGCGTACTGATCAAAATATCAATATGTTCACGCATCAAAATTTCATTTTCGATTTCATCAACATCATAGTATGGCAATGCTGTTTCTATGTTAAAATTGAATTCTTTGAAATCACTTTGTAAATCTAATTTAACTTGGTCAATCAATGCATTGGTTGGGACTACATAACAAACTGTCGGATTAAACTCCGCTGTTTTATAGTTATGAATACTAAATAATATCTGCATTTCAGCAAGAAATGACTTACCTGCACTCGTTGGCATCCCCACAACAATACTTTTTTTAGGCGTCAATACATCTGAGATAACTTCTCTCTGAGATGGCAACAACGAATAAATATATCGGTCTCCTGTTGATAAGTTTTCTTCAATAAATTTTCTTATCAAAGGCGACTTTTCAGCTATATTCCATATTGAATTTTCTGCCACTCTCTCATATGCATATCTTAACAAATGTCCAATAAGCTTTAAATCAATGCTCTCATTTGTCAATAAATGAAATGCATTATATGAATACATATCAATAACACTATAAATATCTTGATTTTCTGAACTATCTATCTTTCCACTAAAAAGATATTCCTTTAGAATCGTTGTCAAATAAATAACATTTCCATAAGAAGCAATTTTCAACCCAATAGATATATCTAATTCTTCTTTTGCAAGTTCTTCTTTTTGAGCTTTCTTTAAGTTTTCATTTGCTCTGTCAATAAATGAATTTAATTGTACTAATCCTTCATAATTCCTTATATTACTCATTAAAAAAACAATTAAATAATAAGAATCATATTCTAACTTTCGTATCGTCAAAGAATCATTATATAAATGCTCTGTCTGAGCCAGCTTTGCATTATAATCCTTAATAATCAAGTCCGACATCGTCTGACGATCTGCCATATATGATAACATGCTATACATAACCAAATACGGCATATTATTCCAATATTCGTTTTCATGCGTCTGCTCTAAAACTTGTTCATATAAAGAAGCTACAGTTCCGCACAAACTTACAAGTAATTCTTTTCTTTTCCCACTCTCGACTAAATCCATATTAGGATTTTCTAAAATTATTTCTAATAATGCGTTCAATAAGTTTACTTTAGAAAGCAAATCACTATTTAAGTATCTTTTCCTTTGTTCTTCAGCAGAAAATTTATCATACAAATTTCCCGCTTCAATATCTGCGAGCATAACAGTAAGCGAAGAAATATTTTCTTCGCTTACGTCAAATACTTTTTCTATCGAATTTATTATGCTCTTAATATATTCCATACTTATTCACCTATAGCCTCTTCATAAACCTCAGTGCTAAAATCTGCAAATCGCTTTTCAAATGCCAAGATTATATTTTCGACATTTTCTTTTTTTACTCGCTGTAAAGAAAAGTTTTTATAATCATCTATGTTCATATCCGAAACTATTTTCTCATTATTTCTAAGTAAGAATGGGAAAAACATTATATTTTCTGCCAAGTCTTTCTTTTCTCCCGCAATCAACTGTACTAAAAATCCCACTATTTTATCAAATATCTCATCTTGTATTTTAACGTTCCTTATACCGTGCATATACTCCAAGATTTCCCTTGAAACCCGATTATCCGCATTATCAATCGCTTTCTGAATATCTTCTTGTAAAGATTGTACAGAGTCACATGGTATTTTGGTTGCTTCAGATGCTTTTACTTCACATACTACAAACCGAATCCTATCATCATCTATCCATATTCCCGGAACATCTATTCCATCTGTATGTTTATCAATCTCAACAGCCTTCAAATTTATCCTTTTATCCGCTTCATCGTAAAACTTGCAGCCATACTCTTGCTCTAATAAATATTGTGCTATCCACTCTGTTACTCTTTCTCTACGCACATCAAACTGAGGTATTGCTGATTTTTTAGGAATGTTTATTCTGGCAACCTGCTCATTAAATCTAGCCACAAACTCCGGGTCTAAATTTTGCGTTCCATAATATGTCAAATCATATTCTGCTGTATTATGAACCTTAGAAATTTTGACTTTATTTATCAAATATTCTTTTATTTGACTGATACTCTCTTCGCTTTCAACATCATATTCAAAGAGATTAACCTTCAATCCATTTACTTCTGTTTCTAATACTTTTTTCACATTAGCCATTGTATAAACCACCTTCTACTATGCGCCATGGACAGACTGCACCTAGCATATATACTATAGCACATATATTCCTATTTTTCTATACATTTTGCCTATTTTTATCACTTATTTTACCCGCAACTATTGTTATATTTGATGAATCTTAACTCTAGTCATTCTTACGTTTCTCATATACTATCAGATAATTCTTTTCGTCTTTCGACTCACTCCATGCGTTAAATTTTACACCATTTTTGACACCATCTCACCTCAAAGCCACACCACTTTACACCAACTTACGATATTTCTCCATAAAACCAAACATCAGGAAAACCTTGAGAAATCGCCATTTCCAAGGTTTTATCGCATTTCCCGCCATTCATTTATCAAAAGTTAATGTTTTGTTAAATGTAGGGAATTTTCCTTAAAAAAAGACGACATATAAAATGCCGCCTCTTTCCTTATAAACCATCCTCTTATTACACTTTTACATCTCTTTTGCCAGTTCATATGCGCCCGAAATAGCATCCTTTAAATTTCCCACCTTTAATCCGTCTCCGATGAAATGGTAGGTCACTCCGGCTGCCTTTAACATTTCTTCCACTGCCGGATCCACATGATATCCGTTCGCAAAAATAAGCGTATCGGCATCCGAAATCGTATGCTCCGAGCCATTTTGCTCATATGTAATGGTATCCTCTGTCACCTTAATCACTTTGGCAAGACATTCGATTTTCACGCCTTTCGCCATCATTCTTTGTACCAGTACACTACGTGCAGAACCCGATTCTGTCATCATAATTTCCTGCGCCATCTCCAGCACGGTAATGTCACGATTTCTTACAAAACGGTCATTCACCAGAGGTGCCAAATATTCCGCCAGTTCACAACCCACACTACCGCCGCCGATAATGACAATCTTTCTGCCCGGAAAAGCCTTGCCGGCCAAAATATCATCTGCGGTTGCCCACTGCTTAAAACAGGTAAAATTCTCAATCACATTTGGCTTTGCACCCGCTGCCGCAATCACTTCATAGTCCTTAAATTCACCTGCCAGCAGTTCCGGTGTCACCGGTGTATTATATCGAACCTCTACACTGTATTTCTCCAGACGATGCGCCATATACTGCACTACCTTGGTCATTTCCTGCTTTCCAATCGGCACACATGCCACATGGATCTGACCGCCAAGTTGTTCGCTCGCTTCACAGAGTACCACATGATGACCACGCTTCTTCGCCACATAAGCAGCCTCCATACCGGCCGCACCGCCACCAATGACAAGAATGTTCTTCTTTTCCTCCGCTTCTGTCAAGGTGTCCTCATTCACCAGTTCAAACGACGGGTTAATGGTACAGGAAATTCTCTTACCGAACATAATGCCGTTTAAGCAACGTCCGCATCCGATACACGGACGTATTTCCATTTCCCTGTCTTCCGACACTTTATTCACATACTCCGGCTCACAGAGATTCGCCCGTCCCATCATCACTGCATCTGCAAGGTCATTAGCAATGATTTCGTCCGCCATCCACGCTTCGGTAATACGCCCTACCGTTGCCACCGGAATCTTCACCTGCTTCTTAATATACGCCGACAAATCGGTATGGGAACCCTGCTTTGTTCCCGGGGCAGGCATTGAACTGGCTCTCTTGACCGTATTTCCGCCGGAGACATGTAAAATGTCCACGCCCGCCTTCTCAAGTTGTTTTGCCACATAGGTCATATCGTTGATATTCAATCCGCCGTCACTGTATTCATCACCGGAAATACGCACCTGAATAATGAAATCCTCTCCACACTTTTTACGTACTTCCTCTATCACTTCCAGCGTCAGACGCAGACGTCCGTTGATGTCTCCGCCATATTCATCACAACGCTTGTTGTAAAGCGGTGTCAAAAATCCGCCTAACAGTCCATGGGCATGTGCCGCATGAATCTCCACGCCGTCACCGCCTGCCTGCTTCACGCGGTAAGCAGCTTCGCCAAACTGACGGATAATCACTTTCAATTCTTCCTTTGTCACCGCTCTTGGTGCTGCCTTTGCATAGTACGGACCGACATTGGAAGGTGCAATCAACTGTGGTGTGCCCGGCACCGGAAATGCCATGTACGCCGGATGAAACAGCTGTGGTAACAGCTTCGCACCGTATTTATGCACTTCTTCGTACAGTCTTCTCCATCCGTCGATAAAGCTGTCATCATGGATGGACATATCACCCGGCAAATAAATATAAGTTGGCTCTACCGTCACTACCTCTGTCACAATCAGACCTACGCCACCCTTGGCACGGGTTGCATAATGCTGGATTAGTTCTTCTGTTACATAACCCTTATCTGCCAGATTCGTAGAAATCGGCGGCATAAAAATTCTATTCTTTATTTCTGTCTTTCCTACCTTTAACGGTCGGAACAGATGCTCATACTTTGCCATTCTTTGTTCTCCTTGCTCTCTTGCTTTTCCGCTCTTTAAAACAGGGCTGTCAACTCCGACAGCCCTGCTTCTTTGAAAGCCGCAACGGGCTTACTTTTGTATTAGATTTCGTTTGCTGCGTTATAACCGCCACGAATTGCAGAAGCAATGTCTGCGGTTCTCTCGCCTGCACAGTCACCTGCAAAGAATACAGGAACGGTTACACCCTCCGTATCAAATGCATTCTTCTTGGAGCCTACGGCCATAATGATAGTATCGCATTCGATGGTAAGTGCATTGCCTTCTGCATCGGTAGCGTGAATTGCCTTTCCGTCTGCTGCAATGTCATTTACCTTGGTATTCACATACTGCTTCACATCATGTGCCGCAAAGTCAGCCATCATGACAGGCAGTACGGTAGAGGACTCCTGTGCTGCAATCTTATCCGTCATTTCGATAATGGAAACTGCGTTGCCCTTCTGTGCTACAAACTCTGCAATTTCTGCACCTACCAGGCCACCACCAATCACTGCACAGTGTCCCTGTACTTCTACAGCACCTGCAAGTACATCCCAGGAGGAAACCACAGTCGGAGCGTCCGCACCTTCAATCGGAAGTGTAATGTCATGTGCACCCACCGCTACGATAACTGCATCTGCCGCATTCATGACTTCCTTGGTTGCTTCTGTATTCAAGTGAATGGTTACGTCCATTCCCGGTAAAATCTTTTCATAGTATTCGGTTGCACGAAGGATTTCTGCCTTACGCGGAGGTACTGCTGCGATGTTGATCTGACCGCCTGTCTTTGCTTCCTTTTCATATACATCCACATGATGTCCGCGGAGAGCTGCCACACGTGCTGCTTCGAGGCCGGCAATACCTGCACCTACGATAACAACGTTCTTCTTTTCCTCAGCAGGCTTAATTGCGATAGTTGCCTCATCACCGTTTTCTGCGTTCAGAACACAAGAGATGTAACGACGTGCAGAAATGGCATCTACACAGCCCTTATTACAGTTGAGACATTCACGGATCGGCTCATCCTTTTCAACCTTTAATGCGATATCCGGATCGCAAAGTAAGGAACGACCGTAAGCGATGATATCCGCCTGTCCCTTTGCAAGAATTTCTTCGCCGTTTGCTACGGAAATCACACGACCTACGGTAGCAACCGGAATGGAAACTACTTCTTTTACCTTAACAGCAACCGGAAGTGTCCAGTTCTCCGGCAGTGTTCCCATCGGAGGAATCGTATCGCCCATGTTTCCGGTGTGATTTGCCTGTGCCACCTGAATCATATCCACGCCGGCTTTTTCTAACTTCTTTGCAAAGGCAATGCCTTCTTCCTCTAACAAACCACCCTTACCGCGGGTTGTACCATCTTCATTGATTGTGATGATTGGCAGCTTGTACTCAACCATCATGCCAGGTGCTGCTTCCTTGATTGCAGCCACTACTTCAAGTGCATAACGGATACGGTTTTCAAAGCTTCCGCCGTATTCATCGGTTCTGTGATTTAACAGTGTGGAACAAAGAGAACCGAGCAAACGGTCACCATGTACTTCAATGGCATCAATGCCTGCTTCCATAGCACGTCTGGATGCCTGTGCAATCGCATTCTTAATGGCATCTAACTGCTCCTTTGTTGCTTCGGATACAAAGTGCTGCATGTCATGATGAAGCTTTGCATACGCTTCTTTACGGATTTTCTCTGCTTCCTGCATTTTTGCGCCAAATGCAGCCATATCGCCTGCTGCCTTTAAGCCTTCTGCTTCCTTCATCGCCATCATGGAAGCACCAATCAGACGACCTACACCCGGCACATCGTATTCCGGATGGAAAATCTGTAACGCCACCTTACAATCATAATTATGTAATGTATCTGCTAACTTTTTAAATAACGGAATCTGGCTGTCATCATACAGCATCGGAGTTGGAGATGCCGTACGTACCGGTGCAACGTCACCGATAGCAACATACGCTACACCACCCTTGGCCAGTCTTTCATAGAATGCCAGACTTCTTCCTCCGATGGAACCATCACGTTCCTCATAACCGGTTGTTAACGGCGGAAACATAATGCGGTTTTTCAGTGTCAGATTGCCAACCTTAATCGGCTGTAATAATAAAGAATTTTTTCCCATAGGTACTTCCTCCTCTTTCATAATACAGTATGTTATTATATTAACACATTGGCATTTCTCTGTCTACCTCAAGCTCACCATTTCCCCGACCTTTCCATAAAATAAAAAGCTTCCGTTCCCGAAAGCTTTCTCTTTTTTATAAAATTCCCGTAATAAAAATCTCAAGTCCGATTACAATCAAAATCACACCACCAAATATCGATGCTTTTCCTGCCAGCTTTGTACCAAACTTCTTTCCAATCAGCACCCCGCCGACACAGATAAAGAATGTGACTACTGCAATAATCATTGCACATACCAGTGCCATCACCCAGTTATATTCTGCAATTGTAAAGCCAACCGAAAGGGCATCAATGGATGTTGCAATTCCCTGCACAATGAGACCCTTCATTCCAACTGCCGGCTTTTCCTCCTCGTCACTGCCTCCGCGCAGCCCCTCCTGCAGCATCTTTCCGCCGATAAATCCAAGTAAAATCAGTGCAATCCACGGAATCAGTTTTTCAAACATCTGAAAGTACTGCAAAATCGTATGTACGCATACCCAGCCAATCATCGGCATCAGCGCCTGAAAAAACGAAAACATGCCCGCCACACCGAGTACTTTTTTCTTCTTCATATCCGGCTCATTTAAACCATTTGCCAGCGATACCGAAAACGCATCCATCGCAAGCCCCACACCAAGCATAATACTGTTTGTAAAAAACACAAAATTCCAATCCATTTTCCTTTTTCCTCCATGATCATCTTTAGATACAAAAAAACCGAGCATATCTTTCGATGATACTCGGACGTTACTGCAAGGTAGACGGACACCATGTATAATCTGAAAGACATACATGAGTCTCGCGATTTAAAATAAGCCAGACCTTACGGCCAGTATGTTGACTTATTACGTTCTAAGAACGCTCACTACTCCCTCATAGGTATTTTATTGAGAATATTTTATCAATAAGCCGCTCTCTTGTCAATATTCTCAATGAATTTTGTTCCAAAAGAAATCCGGGACTTTTTTGCCCCGGATTTCTCAACCTCTGTTTAGTTCTGACCATAGTAGGCATTTGCACCATGCTTACGGAAGAAATGTTTATCCTGCATCTCCTGCGGAGCGGTCTTTAACTGTGGGTTAATCTGCTCTGCTCTGGCTGCCATCTTTGCCACTTCCTCAAGCACTACCGAATTGTGCACTGCTTCCTGTGCATCCTTGCCCCACGTAAACGGACCATGGTTGGCACAAAGCACGCCCGGTGTATGCATTGGATTGATCCCTGCATTCTCAAATGTTTCAATAATTACAACGCCTGTGTTCTTCTCATAACCTGCGTCGATTTCTTCCTTCGTCAAGTTTCTCGCACAAGGAATATTTCCGTAGAAATAGTCCGCATGTGTTGTACCATAACAAGGAATCTCTCTTGCTGCCTGTGCCCAGGACGTTGCCCATGCAGAATGCGTATGTACCACACCGCCGATTTCCGGGTACTTCTTATATAGCTCCACGTGAGTCGCTGTATCAGAAGACGGACGGTACTTTCCTTCTACTACGTTGCCCTCTAAATCAACCACTACCATGTCTTCCGGACTTAACTTTTCATAATCCACACCGCTTGGCTTGATGACAAACAATCCGCTCTCACGATCGATTCCGCTGACATTTCCCCAGGTATAGGTAACTAAGCCACGCTTCGGCAACTCCATATTTGCTTCGTAAACTTCTTTCTTTAACTGCTCTAACATCTCATTTCCTCCTACTTGTGAAGCTCCACTGCCTTTGCTTCAATACCAAGACCGTTGCGGTAACTCTTCATGAAGCACTCAAAACTCTCCACATCTTCAGTCTTTGGAGCAAGTGTAATACCCTTCGCACCCGCAAACACCTTGCCGGATAAGAAATCTGCCAGAGATTCGCCCTCTGCCTTAGTCTGCATGTATGCTGCTAAAAGTGCACAGCCCCAGGCACCGCCTTCACCTGCTGTCTCCATAACCGTAACCGGTGCACCCATTGCTGCTGCCATGAAACGCTGACCCACTTCTTCTGTCTTAAAGAGACCGCCGTGTCCCACTACACTGTCTAAGGAAACGTTCTCTTCCTTTAAGATATCCATACCAATCTTTAACGCACCCATGGAAGTAAACAGATGCGTTCTCATAAAGTTAGCGAGTGTAAATCTGGCATCCGGCATACGCACGAATAACGGACGGCCTTCTTCAAAGTGAGTAATGTGCTCACCGGAGAAGTAGTTGTAGGAAAGTAATCCGCCACAATCGGTATCTGCCTTTAATGCTTCCTTATAAAGGGTTTCGTATAATTTATTCTTATCTACAGTAACATTCATGGCACCGAGGAACTGCTCAAACAGACCCACCCACGCATTTAAGTCGGAGGTACAGTTATTACAGTGCACCATCGCTACCGGAGCACCGTCCGGAGTTGTTACCATATCAAGCTCTCTATGTAACTTGCCCAGATCCTTTTCCAGAACTACCATTGCAAATACGCTGGTGCCCGCGGATACGTTACAGGTTCTCTTGCCAACACTGTTGGTTGCTACCATACCGGTACCTGCGTCACCTTCCGGAGGACACATCGGAATACCTGCACGAAGCTTTCCGGTTGGGTCAAGCAGCTTTGCACCGGCCTCTGTCAGCACACCTGCCTTATCTCCTGCGTAGCCTGCCTTTGGCATAATATCAAGCAGCTTCCATGGGAAGTTCTTTTCAGCAATCAGTGCATCAAACTGATCCACCATCTTCTGGTTATAATTCTTTGTGTCGCCGTCAATCGGGAACATACCTGCACAGTCACCGATACCAAGCACACGCTCACCGGTTAACATCCAGTGTACGTAGCCTTCGAGTGTTGTCATGTAATCGATATCCTTTACATGCTCTTCACCCTTTAAAATAGCCTGATACAGATGTGCAATACTCCATCTCTGCGGAATATTGTATTGGAACAGTTCTGTCAGCTTATCAGCCGCCTCTCCTGTAATGGTGTTTCTCCAGGTACGGAACGGAACTAAAATCTTTCCTTCCTTATCAAATACCATGTATCCGTGCATCATGGCAGAAAAGCCAATGGCACCGATGGTAGTTAACTCTTCGTCAAACTTTGCCTTCACATCCTTTGCAAGATCCTGATAACAATCCTGAATACCGCCCCAGATATCCTCTAAAGAATAAGTCCAGATATTGTCCACTAACTTATTCTCCCATTCATGACTTCCGGATGCCATTGGAGTATAATCATCTCCGATTAAAACTGCCTTGATTCTTGTGGAACCAAGCTCGATTCCAAGGTAGGTCTTTCCACTGCGGATAGCCTCTTTTGCTGCTAACTTTTCCATGTTCAATTCTCCTCGTATCATATTCTACTATGCATTTGCTGCATCATTTATCAATTCAGAAAGGTTCTTTGCTTCTTCGTCCTTTAACATTCTGTCATGGTTCAGAAGCAAAATCAGACGTCCCTGGTGATTCACCACACTGTCCACATAAGCCGTGTCAGAAGTTCTCACGATGGAAGGGAACTCTTCCATATTTTCCGGTGTGCATTCAATAATTTCTTTTACTGCATCTACCTTATATGCTACAGTCACACCATTACTTACCGTAACAATAATCTTTGTTTCATCATTCACCGGTTCTTCCGGGAGACCAAACTTGATTCTTAAACTGTAAACAGGTAACACATCACCACGAAGATTCATAATTCCGAGTACGTGGCCTGCTGCATTCGGCACAGGAACAACATTGCTCATTGTCTCGATTGCATTCACCTGGGACACGTTAAGACCATACTCTCCATTCCCTACATTAAAAATTACATGCTGCATACCCATAACTTAATCCTCCTTGTTTTCCGAAGGAAAATGCGAGCTCTCACGCGAGCAGAGGATTTTCCTCCCTTTTGTCTGTTGCCATCCATTTCAGATAGGCATTGATAAATGGCTGTAACCCACCATCCAGCACCGCACCGGCATTTCCGACCTCACACCCTGTACGATGATCCTTTACCATAGTATATGGTTGCAAAACGTAGGAACGAATCTGGTTTCCGAAGTTGATATCTCTTACCTCACCGCGGATATCTGATTCCTTCGCTGCGTTTTCCTCCTGCTTTAGCAGGTATAGCTTTGCTTTTAACATCTGCATTGCCTTATCCTTATTCTGGAACTGGGAGCGCTCATTCTGACACTGCACCACAATTCCGGTCGGGATATGTGTAATACGGATGGCCGACGATGTCTTGTTGACATGCTGTCCGCCCGCACCGCTGGAGCGGTACGTATCGATTCGCAAATCCTCTTCGTTAATCTCAATATCAATATCCTCTTCAATATCCGGCATCACATCGCAGGACACAAAAGAAGTCTGGCGCTTTCCGGCCGCATTAAACGGAGAAATACGCACCAGTCGGTGAACACCGCGCTCCGATTTCAAATAACCATACGCATTTTCACCCTTGATTTCCAGCGTCACCGACTTATACCCTGCTTCATCACCGTCCAGGAAATCAATCATCTCCGTCGTAAATCCATTCTTTTCTGCATAACGCTGGTACATTCTGCAAAGCATGGACGCCCAATCGCAGCTTTCCGTGCCGCCGGCTCCTGCATGAAGGGTCAGAATCGCATTGGACTTATCGTACTCACCGGACAACAACGTTGCCAGCCTAAGCTCCTCAAAGTGCTCCACAAAAGCATCCAATGCTTCCTTTACTTCTACAATCATATCCGGGTCTTCGGATTCGTACCCCATCTCAAGAAGTACCTCAACATCATCAAACTGTGTCTCCAGCTCTTTGAAATCCGCAAGGACATTCTTTAACGTATTTAACTCTTTTACGTAGCCCTGGGCCTTTTCCATGTCATTCCAAAACTCCGGAGCCTGCATAATTGCCTCAATCTCTTCTACCTTTTCCCTCTTGTTTGTGAGGTCAAAGTGAATCCCCCACTTCTTTCAAAGGTCCGCGGTAGGTATTCAGTGTATACTTAAACTGGTCTAACTCAACCAACCCTTGTCACCTCTTTCCTTAATTTCGTCCGCAACAGAACTTATACTTCTTTCCGCTTCCGCATGGACACGGATCGTTTGGCATAATCTTCTTTTCCTGACGCTTGACCGGAGCCTTTGCCACGGAATCGTCACGGTTGGTTCCGGTCACCTTAGCTACTTCTTCACGCTCTACCCTCTGTTCGATACGTACGTGCATGAGTGCCTTTACGGTGTCCTCACTGATAGCAGCTTCCATGTCTGCAAACATATCAAAGCCCATCATTTTATACTCGTTCAGAGGATTCCTCTGACCATATGCCTGCAGACCGATACCCTGACGCAACTGGTCCATATCATCAATATGATCCATCCACTTGCGGTCAATCACACGGAGCAAAAGCACTCGCTCAATTTCACGGAGCTGTTCCTTCTCAGGGAACTCTGCTTCCTTTGCCTCATAAAAATGCACTGCCTCTTCTTTGAGTCTCTGCATCAGTTCCTTCTTTGTCAGATGCTTCTTATCTTCCTCGCTCAACGTAATCGGCTTCATCGGAATAATCGGAATCAGGAGATTATTCAGCTCTGCCATATCCCATTCTTCCGGCAGGTGGTCCTCGCTGACACAGGTATCTACGCATCCTTCCACCACATCCTGAATCATCTTCAAGATGGAATTACGCATGTTATCACCGTTTAATACCTTGCGGCGTTCCCCATAAATAACTTCTCTCTGCTCGTTATTTACCTGGTCATACTCAAGTAAGTTCTTTCTGATACCGAAGTTGTTGTTTTCTATCTTCTTCTGTGCCTTTTCAATGGCATCGCTTAACATCTTGTGCTGTAATTCTTCGCCCTCCGGCATACCGAGCGTATTAAACATGCTAATCAGTCGCTCAGAACCAAACAGACGCATCAAATCATCTTCCAGGGAAATGTAGAACTTGGATTCACCCGGGTCACCCTGACGTCCCGCACGACCACGCAGCTGGTTATCAATACGTCTGGACTCGTGACGCTCTGTACCGATAATCTTTAAGCCGCCAACCTCTCTGACGCCTTCGCCCAGCTTAATATCCGTACCACGGCCTGCCATGTTGGTAGCGATGGTAACCGCGCCCGGCTGACCTGCATCTGCTACGATTTCCGCCTCAAGCTCATGGAACTTTGCATTTAATACCTTATGTGGCACACCACGTCTTCTGAGCATATCGGAAAGTTCCTCGGATGCCTCAATGGTAATTGTACCAACGAGAACCGGCTGGTTCTTTGCATGCGCTTCCACAACGGCATTGACAATTGCATTTAACTTTTCTCTTCTGGTACGGTAAACCGCATCATTTAAATCCTGTCTCTGTACCGGAACGTTGGTTGGAACCACAATAACGTCCATGCCGTAAATTTCACGGAATTCTCTTTCTTCGGTAAGCGCTGTACCGGTCATACCACACTTTTTATTGTACTTATTAAAGAAGTTCTGGAAGGTAATGGTAGCCAGAGTCTTACTTTCTCTCTTTACCTTTACATGTTCCTTTGCTTCAATTGCCTGATGAAGACCATCAGAATAACGCCGTCCCGGCATAATACGTCCGGTAAAGTCATCGACAATCAGAACTTCATTGTCCTTTACTACGTAATCCTTATCACGGAACATTAAGTTGTGCGCACGAAGAGCCAGGATAATGTTATGCTGGATTTCTAAGTTCTCCGGATCTGCCAGATTTTCAATCTGGAAGAATCGCTCTACCTTCGCTACACCTTCTTCTGTTAAGTTTACGTTCTTATCCTTTTCATTTACAATGAAGTCACCCGTTTCCTGGGTATCCTCCTTCATAATGATATCCATCTTCGTCAGCTCTTTTTCCGTACCGCGGCGAAGCTGTCTTGCCAGAATATCACAAGCCTCGTAAAGCTTTGTGGACTTGCCGCTCTGACCGGAAATAATGAGCGGAGTACGTGCTTCATCGATTAAGATGGAGTCCACCTCATCGATGATGGCATACGGAAGACCGCGCATTACAAGCTGCTCCTTGTAAATCACCATGTTATCACGCAGATAATCAAAACCGAGCTCATTATTGGTTGCATAAGTGATATCGCACTTATATGCTTCTCTTCTCTCATCATTCGTCATACTGTTTAAAATACAACCGACCGTAAGTCCTAAGAAACGGTGTACTTCACCCATCCACTCTGCATCTCGGTGGGCAAGGTAATCATTTACCGTAACGACATGTACTCCCTGTCCCGTGAGCGCATTCAAATAAGACGGCAAGGTCGCCACAAGCGTCTTACCTTCACCGGTTCTCATCTCGGTAATACGGCCCTGATGCAGAATAATACCACCGATGACCTGCACCTTATAATGCTTCATACCGATGGAACGCCATGCCGCTTCACGCACTACCGCATACGCCTCTACCAGCAAATCATCCAACGTTTCCCCGTTTTTTAAACGGTTCTTAAATTCCTGCGTCTTCGCCTTTAACTGTTCATCCGAAAGCGCTGCCATCTCCGGCTCAAGCGCCATAACTTTATCCGCAATCGGCATAATACGCTTTAATTCTCTGTCACTATGGGTACCAAAAATTTTTGTAGCAATACTCATTTATTTTATTTCCTTCCTCGATTAATTCCTAATATTTGCATTATGTATTATTGTACCATTTTTAGGCACTCTTATCAACTGAATTTTTTGTAAACGAAGTGTGTACAAATGAAGAATTCACGCCAAAGACGCACAAAAGAAGGACGCCGCATTCGGCGCCCTCCAGAAGAAAGGATTTACGGATGGATCCTAGTATTCCGGTTCAATCAGACCGTAAGTATTTCCTTTACGCTTATAAACTACATTCACTTCATCTGTCTCTGCATTGCGGAATACGAAGAAGCTATGACCGAGAAGCTCCATCTGGATGCAGGCTTCCTCAATATCCATCGGTTTCATGGCAAAACGCTTTGTGCGGACAATCTTGATTTCATCCTCATCCTCTGCCTCCTCCTCTAAAAACGCCTTGGAAAGGCTCATGGCATTCTGCTTCTGATCTACCAGTTTATTCTTATATCTTCTTAACTGGCGTTCAATCGTCTCTTCCACCATGTCAATAGAAGCGTACATATCTGCACACCCTTCCTCTGCGCGGACAATGTTGCCCTTCATCGGAATGGTCACTTCTATTTTCTGTAATTCACGTTCCACGCTGAACGTTACATGAATTTCTGTATCCTCTGTAAAATAACGGTCCAATTTACTGAACTTCTCTTCTACTGCTGATTTTAAGCCCTCCGTCACCTCAATATTTTTTCCGTACATGATAAAACGCATACTCATCAGCTCCTTTACTGCTTTTTCTTATTGCTTTGGAAGAGGTTATTTACTCTTCTGACTGCATTATAACATTTGTTCTAACTATTTGCAAGTTTCTTTGCAAATTTTCTGTCTTTTTTTATTTTTCGACAAAGTTTTCTAGAAACGAGTTGTCAAGTTAGACATTTCATTTTTCGGTAATTTTGAACAATTTTAACATAAATTACAAAACAAACTTTCGAGCTTGACACCTTTTTCATTCGTACCACAATCATAGTACGTTTTTGTGGATAATGTGGATAACTTTGTGTATAAATCTATTTTAGCCCTTTTTTCCACTTTCAAAGACTGTGGATAACTTCTTTTCCACTAATTTACCCACACTATCCACCGACAGCCTTCGACAACCTCCGACAATCTTTTTTTGTGCAAGTTGCACAAATTTTTGAAAGTCAATCCCTAAAATGGATTTTTAAAATTTCTATACACTTATTGATTTTTCCGACTTGAAATAATATTCAAAATTTCTTATGATAAAGATGTTATAAAATCTGGTTTACGAAAGGAAAATACTTATGTTACTTGGGGCACTGGAAGCCGGCGGCACCAAAATGGTCTGCGCAGTCGGCAAAGAAGACGGAACCGTCATTGAACGCATTTCCATTCCGACCGAGACACCGGAAACTACCATGCCAAAGCTGCTTGAATTTTTTAAACAATATGAGCTCTGTGCTCTTGGCATCGGTACCTTCGGTCCTGCGGATTTAAATCCGCAGTCGGAAACCTACGGATATATTACTACCACGCCAAAGCTTGCGTGGAAAAACTACGACATCATGGGCGAGTTTAAGAAAGCATTGCACATTCCGGTCGGTTTTGATACCGATGTGAATGCCGCCTGTCTCGGCGAAGCAGCCTTCGGCTGCATGCAGGACGTCAATAACGGCATCTACATTACAATCGGCACCGGCGTTGGCGTTGGTGTCATGGTAGAAAAACAGTTATTGCACGGCATGCTTCACCCGGAAGGAGGACACATTCTTCTGGCAAAAAATCCAAAAGACACCTTCCAAGGCTGCTGCCCATATCACGATTCCTGCTTAGAAGGTCTTGCCGCAGGTCCTGCCATCGAAGGCCGCCACGGGAAAAAGGCATTTGAACTGACCGACATCCCTGAGGTCTGGGAGCTTGAAGCGGAATACATTGCAAAGGCACTGGTCAATTACATCCTGATTCTCTCCCCGGAACGCATTGTTCTTGGCGGCGGCGTCATGCACCAGGAGCACTTATTCCCGCTCATCCGCAAGAAGACAATCGAGCTGTTAGGCGGCTATGTGCACACAAAGCAGATTGCCGATATTGACACTTACATCGTCCCACCATCCTTAAATGACAATCAGGGCATTATGGGCTGCATTAAGCTCGCACTGAACGCGCTGTAGCTTAAAAATTCATTGCCAAGTATACGATACAAAGCACGCTGATGTCGGCACGCAAAGTCTGAAGAACTATTTAAAACAAAAAAATTTTTGTAAGAATCTTTTCCTTTTAATTTTCAACAACTCTGCGTGCCGACACCGGCGTACGCATCGTATACTTGGCAGTAATGATGCCTTTCTTTGCGCTGGCAGCATGCACAATCATGCCGTCCCCTATGTACATGGCAACGTGATCCACCACACCCTTTTCATTTGCATAGAAAATCAAATCGCCCGGAAGCAGATGCTCCGTATCCGGAATGACATCCATATACCCGGCACGGATTGCCTGGTCCTTGGACACACGCGGAATCGTATAGCCAAACTGTTTATAAACCGACTGGACAAACCCGGAACAATCCGCTCCGTTTGTAAGGCTCGTACCGCCCCAGACGTAAGGATTTCCCACAAACTGCACCGCATACGCTGCAATCTCACTGCGAAGCTTTGCTGCCGCTGTAGCAAGTGCCGCCTGTTCCTCCAAAAGCTTCTTCGCAGCCTCGGCTTCTGCCTTTTTCTTTGCGGCTTCTTCTTCCGCTTTCTTTCTGGCAGCTTCCTCTTCCGCAAGCTTTCTAAGACGTTCTTCCTCTGCCTTTCTTGCCGCTTCTTCTGCTGCTATTCTGGCCTGTTCCTCCTCTATGGTAACCGCATACTCAAATTCATATTCGATATCGACATATTCCTTATATACATAACCGGTAATCTCACGTCCCGTACTGTCATCCTGACCAAGAATAATCTTAACCCATTCCTCGTACTCTTCTGCCACATAATAGGACTCGCCCCGCGGAATCTTCTCGTAGATATCGTAATTGGTTCCCATACCCTTGCGCACATTTAATACATTACAATTCACGATAGCAATACGTTCACAATACTCCGCAATCTTTTCTTCCGCATCCCAGCCAATTAAAAGATACTGTGCTTTGATATAGCCTTCTTCCAGATTTCCCGACTGGATTTTAACCCAGTCCCCTTCCCATCCGAGAATATTGGCAACACAGCCATTATACAGTTTCCCCACTACTTCATAACTTGTAGAAGGTCCGGAACGGATATTAACATAGTTCGTTACATTCGCAATGCCAAGGTTCTCATACGGAGACGGCACACGATGCACCGCTTCCATCTTTACACCATCGATATAAATCTCTTTGTCCTTGCTTATACTGTTGTAATATTCATTCAGAATCAAAGTGATTCCGGCAAGGCCACTGTCCGAAGAAACCACATTTTCTTCCGCCAGCGCTACCTTTTCCGGAGCAAAGAAAAGTCCTGCAATTATCACTCCTAAAATAATCTTTTTATATTTCATGCAATTCCCTCATTCATCTGTAAATAATGTTCTACGCTCCATACGGCATTTGCACCGTCTGAGGCTGCCGTAACAACCTGCCGCAGCTGCTTGGTACGGATATCCCCCGCCGCAAAGACAGCCGGATCCGAGGTCCTTCCCGTCTCATCCGCAATGACATATCCACTCTCATCAAGGTCTACCACCCCGGAAAGCAATGCCGTTTCCGGAAGCATACCAACTGCAATAAATACGCCGTCCAATGCAACTTCTCTTTCTTCCTTTGTGTTTTTATTCTCTACTACGAGAGCTTCTACCTTGAAATTTCCCTTAATCTCTTTTACTACGCTGTCGTAAATAATCTCTACGTTTTCTGCCGCTGCCAGCTTTGACACCAGTGTTTTGGCCGCACGGAACGTATCACGTCTGTGAATGACATAAACCTTCTTACACATTCTTGCAAGGAACAGGGCATCCTCAACAGCCACATCACCACCGCCAACTACGGCCACTTCCTTATTTCTAAAGAACGCGCCATCGCAGGTCGCACAATAGGACACACCGGAGCCTGCCAGTCTTTCTTCTCCCGGAGCACCGAGAGGTCTGTGCTTTGCACCACCGGATACAATCACCGTCTTTGTCTCATATCCCGTACCATCCGCCAGAACAACCTTTTTTCCGGATGTCGTCGTTTCTATTCCTGTCACTTCCCCGGTCACAAATTTCGCTCCAAGAGCATCTGCATGCTCGCGGAACTTCATTGCAAGATCAAAGCCCCCCAAATGATACAGTCCCGGATAGTTGTCCACCTCATAGGTATTGATAATCTGTCCACCGCTCATCATCTCTTTTTCCAAAACAATAAAATCAAGTTCTGCTCTGGCTGCATATACCGCAGCCGCAAGGCCAGCAGGACCTGCACCTATAATCACCAAATCGTACATACTTTTTCTCCTGTTTAAAACATTTGCATTCTGAATGGATTCTTTTTATAATAAAGCCATCCGAGCAGGACAACACATTCTCTGTCCTTCCAGTGACAGTATACCACAAATTGTTAGTTCTGTACACGTAGAATTTTCTTCCATTAAGGAGAAAGGAGTGGCGCTTATGGATAATTCCGGGATTGTCCGTAGCATCTCATCTTGGTCAGAATATTGATATTTCTGTATAAGACAAGAGGGCATCCGCACAGGATACCCTCTTTTATTCTTTCCGTTTTTAAAACGCTATCTTGGCAATCTCATCAACATCTCCACCAGGAACATAAAAACCACACCGATGCCAATGGCAACCATTAACGGGACAGTAACCAATGTTCCCGCATTTTCTTTCTTCCGTCCCAAAAAACCGCAGATTCTTTCCCAATTTCCATTTCTGATTGCAATGATACGGAATACCAGATATGCCAGGAATCCGGAGAATATTGCCGGTGGCAGGTACACTATAAGCACCTCTGCCAATCCTACTTCTACCGTTGCTGTAAACATCTGTGTCATCCATTCGTCACCGGTCAGGGTCATATCGCCAAATGCCACGGAAATCATTTCTACCATTTCCGTGTCCCCTGCTTCAAGATACATCTTATAGAATGCTTTCATAAGTTCATACATCTTTGGGTAAATATACATCACGATAACCGAAAAAGAATTTACTGCAAAGTGAATCAGCATAGTAGAAAGAATCGATCCTGTCGCTTCAATCAGCAATGCAAACACAATTCCCATCACTGCCGCATAGCAGAACTGGTTTAAATTTCCATGCATCAGACCAAATAAGAAGCCGGACAGCAGCACCGCTTTCCACGGATCTATTTTTTTGTATTCCTGATAGAAAAATCCCCTGTAAACCGTTTCCTCAAACACACATGGTATGAACGCCGTCAAAACAAGTGCCAGCCAGAACGGCACATTCTGCGACATCTCAAGTAAAAATGTGTTGGTCGTGTTTGTAGCAAATACCATGGAAATTGCATTCACCAGAGTCAGTACCGGCTGAAGCAAGATACCAAACAACAAGGTCAACAAAAGATCCGACACCCTCATCTTTTTCAGCTGTATCGTCTGCGCATACGGCATCTTTTCCTTCCACATATAAACTGCAACCGGCAGAATCAGAATACCCTGTGAAATAACAATCTGGAGTGCCGGATACGGATCCAGGAAATCAAGCGGCAGAAAGCTTACAACCACTGAAATTATCATTGTAATCAAAAAAACAACATTCACCGCGTTGACACGGCTTTTTTCTCTTGTCTCTTCCATTTTTCTATCCTCTCTTTATTCTCTCTTTCTTTATTATATATAACGTTTCTCAGATAATCCAGTAAATTTTTTATAATGTGTCTACACGATTCCAAAAAAATGTGGTAAACTATAACCATGTCTTAACTTTAAGACAGGAAAGAAGGTTGTATTTATGTTTTCATTTACCTCAAAAATACGTTTTAGCGAGACCGATACGAACCGTACACTGACACTGTCTTCCCTGATTAACTATTTTCAGGACTGCAGTACATTTCAATCCGAATCCATCGGCCGCGGTTTTGATTTTCTGGAGCCACTTCACCGTGTCTGGATGTTAAGCTCCTGGCAGGTTCTTATCAACCGTCTTCCAAAGCTTGGCGATCCGGTTCTTATCGGCACCTGGGCAAATGACTTTTCCGCCCTGTTCGGGGGAAGAAACTTTATCTTGCAGGATAAAAACGGCGAAACCCTTGCAGTGGCCAATTCTATCTGGATTTTAGCAGATACGCAGACCGGCAGACCGGTCAAAATCACGGATGAGTTTGCAGAGGGCTACGAGGTCGGAGCGCCGTATCCAATGGAATATGCCCCACGTAAAATTCCGATTCCAAAGGAATTTTCTGAGGAGCTCCCGTTTACAATCAACCAGTCTCATTTGGATTATAACCATCATGTAAATAACGGACAATATGTCCGTATGGCAGAAACCTATCTTCCGGCTGATTTCCCGGCCGCTGAGTTCCGTGCCGAATATAGAAAAGCCGCACTTCTTGGCAATGTGATTCATCCGTTTGTCACCATTACCAAAGATTCGTGCACCGTTGTTCTGGCAGATGAAAAACATACACCATATGCCACAGTACAGTTCCTTAGGAGGTAACCATGATTCTATTAGGAAAAATGCAGACACTGCGTGTCGTTAAAAAAACCGATTTCGGTCTCTATCTGTCATCCGAAGGCATTGAAAGCTCCTATGTTCCGGATAAAAAAGAATGCATCGATGTTCCAAGCATTCTTTTGCCGAAGAAACAGACCAACAATGAAACTATCGGTGATACCATCGAAGTCTTTGTCTATAAAGATTCCGAGGACAGACCGATTGCCACTACCACAAAACCAAACCTTGTTATGGGACAGGTTGCAAAGCTGACGGTCAAAGAAGTCACCGGTATCGGTGCATTCTTAGAATGGGGACTGGCAAAAGATTTGTTCCTTCCTTTTAAGGAGCAGACCTTCCGCGTACAAAAAGGAGATTCCGTCCTGGTTACACTTTACATTGATAAGAGCAGCCGCCTTTGTGCTACAGCTAAGATTTATAACATGCTCCGTGCCGATTCCCCATATCAGAAGGAAGATCAGGTTTCCGGTACCGTTTATGAAATTATTGATGCCTTCGGTGCTTATGTTGCTGTGGATGACTGTTTCTCTGCACTGATTCCAAAGAAAGAACTGTTCACTCCGCTTCGCGTGGGTGAAACCGTGCAGGCAAGAGTCACAAAGGTACAGCCGGACGGCCGTCTGGTGCTTGCCATCCGCGAAAAATCATATCTGCAGATGGATAAAGACTGCGAAGTGGTTTACGAGGCACTTTGCAAGGCGGGCGGATTTCTCCCTTACCACGACAAAACCTCACCGGAGCTTATTCAAACTAAGTTCGGTCTGAGCAAAAACGCCTTTAAGCGTGCCATTGGCCATTTGCAGAAAGAAGGAAAACTGCTTATTGAGAAGGACGGCATTTCCAAAGTATCCGAAAATGAATAACTTCACCAAAAAAGAGTTCCGTTCAAAGCGGAACTCTTTTTATGATACCATATTTCTTCCCGGGTTCATTTTAATTATCTAAGAATCTCATTCTGTTATCCGAGGTCTTCTTCACTTCCTTCTTCACCGGTTCTTCTTTTCTGTAAAGACCGGAGAAGTCATTGGTCATAGTCGCCTTACAGGTCTTACAAAAACGGCCGGTTAAAATTCTTGCACCGCACTTTTCACAGTTTAATGCAATCTCAGAATCCTCACTGAACGTAAGGCGTTCTTCTCTTAACCATCTGCGGATTTGGGCTACGCTGACATCCATCTCGGTTGCCACCTCCTGTATCCCGCATCTTGGGTGGTCATAGACATACTTCTTTACATCGTCAAACTTGTCATCCAGCTTCTTCTGGCAATCCGGACAAATCGGCTGACCACCGAGAAAATTAAATACCTTGTTACATGTTTTACAGTTTCTTACGTCCATACAGATTTTCCTCCTCTAATCCTACTCACCGGAACACACTGTCAGAAAATATACTTTCTGCACTCCCGCTTTCTTCAGCACCTTTGCGCAGGCAGTCAACGTGCTTCCCGTAGTTATGATATCATCCAGCAAAAGTACCGCTCCGGGTAGTCCTGCTTTTTGATCTGTCTCTTTTACGCGATACACCCCCGACAGATTTTTTCTGCGTTGCTCCAGTGTTAATCTTTTTTGATCCTTTGTTTCTTTTTCTTTTACAAGAAGCTCTCTGACCGGAAAGCCCGTTTCCGCTCCCAGTGCCTCCGCCAAAAGTTTTGCCTGATTAAATCCCCTTTTTCTAAGCTTGCTTTTGTGCAACGGTACAGGAACAATACACACCGTACCAATTTCTGAAAGAAACCGGCTTTGGCTTTCCTTTAGCTGCTTTCCAAAAAAACGGACAAATTCTTCTGTACCTTCCTCTTTTATCCTTCGTACGGCCATACCCGCTGCTCCGCGATACAAATATACACTCCGTCCCATATCCCAGACGCGGTCCGTCACCATACAAACCGGGCAAAATTCTTCTTCCTCTTCCTCCAATGGCTTCCCGCATTTTTTACAAAGAGGCTCTGAAAGTACCTTGAGTTTTCTTTCACAGGAAGGATGTAGCATAGCCCCCTTCGGCATCACCGGCTGCATGCAGACCGGACACCTTGGTGGATACAACCACTCTATCATTTCAAATCCTTTCCGACCATCTCTCCCAAAGATAATATCGGACAATTTCTCATTTACTGAAACAATTTTTCCGGATACTGTCCCTTTTCATATAATTCACGGAAGGAACGCACTACCATATCTTTGTCTTCCTTATAGGTCACACCGAACCACTTATCGTTACTGGTCAGCACAGAAACCTCTGCCTTTCCCGCGCGTAGCAGGCCGCCGACCACCTCAGGAAGTAAAAACTCTGCCTTTGCTTCATTTCCCTGAATGCCGTTTAAGAATTCCACAAAGCGCGCATCCAGTGTATCTAAGAAATCCGGTGTAAAGCCCCACATATTCATGGAAACCGGAGTATTAAGCGCTACAACCACAGGCTCTCCCTCTCCGTTCTTTGCATGAGCGACATCTCCCCTTCTCTCTATACCAAAGGTTTCTTCAATATGTGTCAGCTTGTGATTTTCATCCACACGGCAGACACCTCTGGTCACCTGTCCGTTTTCACTCAAGGTATTCTCAAGTACAAAACCTACCATGGAAAACGGCATGCAATGCGGATTCATGGACACATTTGCAAGGAAGTCATGAATCTTTACAAATGCTTCTTTTCCGTAATAGTCATCCGCATTAATTACCGCAAACGGTTCCTTTACCGTACCAAGACAGGAAAGAATCGCATGTCCCGTACCCCAAGGCTTCGTTCTTCCCTCCGGCACCGAAAAACCGTCCGGAAGATTGTCAAGCTCCTGGAATACATATTCCACTTCTACCTGCTCTGCCACAGATGGCTTGATAATCTTCTTAAATTCATCGTAAAGTTCTCTTCTGGTGATAAACACTACCTTATCAAAGCCTGCCGCAATCGCATCATAAATAGAATATTCCATAATGATTTCACCGCTGACACCTACATGCTCTAACTGTTTAATGCCACCGCCGTAACGACTGCCCATACCGGCAGCCATAATCACAAGTGCTGTCTTATTCACAATCAGTCACCTCTTTTTTATTTTTCATTATCTTTATCATACCACAGTTTGAAAAAAGTTACCATCCTTATTTCACATTTCGCGGATAGCTCTTGCCAGCCCCGAGTAACGTTTCATCTCCATACTGTTTTTTATCATCATCTGCACGGTATCCGGACTTCCGACAATGGTTACACACTTTTTGGCACGTGTGACCGCCGTATATAACACATTTCGGTTAAACAACAGCCTTGGTCCGGTAAGGAGCGGAATCACCACCGCCGGATATTCGCTTCCCTGCGACTTATGTATTGTAATTGCGTACGCAAGCACCAGTTCATCCAGACCCGAAAACGGATACTCTACCATACGGCCTTCTTCAAACTCAACCGTCACCTGTTCCGCAAACAGATTAATCTCACGGATAATGCCGCAATCGCCGTTAAATACACCGGTTCCTGATTCCACCGGAATGCCGTACCGACTGCGTACCTCCCATTCGAGCTGGTAGTTATTCTTAATCTGCATGACCTTATCACCTTCGCGGAATTTTCTTCCGCCGGAAAGCTCCTTTTCCATCTTCCCCGAAGCCGCCGGGTTCAGTGCTTCCTGCAATGCGATGTTCAAATTTTCCGCACCCAGCTCTCCCGCCTTCATCGGCGTTAATACCTGCACCTCGTAAGGGCTTGCCTTGACATAATCCGCTATCTTTTTCTGCACAAGATACACAATCGATGGGATAATCACCTGCGTGTCATTCCGGTTTAAGAAAAAGAAGTCCTTATTGTTATTATCAAGAGGAATTGTTTCGCCCGCGTTGATTTTATGTGCATTTAAAATAATCTTACTTTCTTCGGACTGACGGAAAATCCTTGTTAATTTTACCACTGGGAACCGATGTGAGTCTATCATATCCCGGAGCACATTTCCCGCGCCGACACTCGGCAGCTGGTTTACGTCACCGACAAAAATCACCCTTGTTCCGACCGGAATCGCCTTTAAGAGTGCATGCATCAATGAAATGTCCACCATCGACATCTCGTCAATGATAATCGCATCCGCCTCCAGCGGATTGCTCTCATTTCTTGCAAAATCAAGGCCACCTGTTTTGCTCTCCGGGTCTCTGGTAAGCTCCAGCATCCGGTGAATTGTTCTTGCCTCCACACCGGTGGTTTCCGACATTCTCTTTGCCGCGCGCCCCGTCGGTGCCGCCAAAAGAACATCCATCCCTTCCGATTCAAAAAAACGGATAATCGTATTAATCGTGGTCGTTTTACCTGTACCCGGACCACCGGTCAGAATAAAAATACCATTCTGCACCGCCTCCATGACAGCTTTTCTCTGCAATTCATCCAGCTCTATCTTAAGACTTTTTTCAAGTCCTGTCACTCTCTGCTCCACAACACGCATCGGCACATCATAGCGGCAGTTTAAGTCACAAAGCATCCGCGCCGTATCCAGTTCCAAATAATAATAGCTTGCAATATAGACCAGACGCACGCCTTCCTCTTCTTTAAAGATGACACTGCGCTCCAATGCCAGCTGCGTCAGCTGCCGTTCCATGCTTTCCCTCGGAACACGGATAATCTCCTCTGCCTGATGATACACCTCTTCCTCCGGCAGATACACATGCCCGTTGCCAATCGCCTGAGTCAGCACATAATAAAGTGCCGCCTTTACCCGGTAATCATCATCCGGTGCAATGCCTCCCTGCAATGCAATTTCATCCGCAATCTTAAAGCCGACACCATCAATATCCGCTGCCAGACGGTACGGATTTTCCCGCATAATCTGATACATTCTCTCGCCATAAAACTGATAAATTTTCACCGCAAGCTGATTGGAAATGCCGTATTTCTGCAAAAAAATCATTGCATGACGCATCTCCCGCTTTTCCTCAAACTGCCGGTAAATCTCTCCGGCAATCCTCTCAGAAATACCTTTTATCTCCACCAGCCGCTCCGGTTCTTCTTCGATAATACGGAAAGTGTCCTCTTTAAATTTCTTCACAATTCTTGCCGCAAGCGCTGCTCCGACACCCTTAATGGCACCGGAGGCAAGATAGCGTTCCATTGCCTGTCCATCCTTTGGTTCGACTGCCTGATAAGATATCATCTTAATCTGCTCACCGTATTTCGGATTGAACACCATTTCCCCTTCGATATGAAGGAATTCTCCCTCCTCCACATGCGGAAAGGTTCCGACACAATAAAGGTCATCCTCCTCCGAAGACAGTGTCAGGACGGTGTAGCCGTTTTCACCCCGATATACAATTTTCTCCACATATCCTTCCCACGCTTCCAAAGAATCACCTCCATCCAAGGCAGCTTTCTACCTGAGTCCTCTCATAAGACAAACGAAGTCAGGCATGGAACTTACTTCCCAACCTGACCTTCGCTATTATTCTTTAATTTCTTTTCATTGCTTCATATAGCATCTGCGCAATTCCCAAATCCGCATTCTCTGTGATAATCTCCGCATACGACTGGTTTAAAGTATCACCGAACATCTTCATATAATCGCCTTCGCTGTCTTCGTCCTCTAACATGGCACTCTTGGTCGACTTAATGACCTGCTCTACCAGATAAGTTTCAAACTCCTTGCAGGCTGCCATCAACTCTTCATCCGTTGCCTCACCGTTTTCGATGTTGCTTAAGGAAGAGGATAATTTTTCTGCTTTCGCAGAGGACGCAGAAGACGCAGTCTGCTGTGCCACCAAATATTCACTACCAATTGAAATCGACATAACTTATCCTGCCTTTCTTATCTACAACACTAGCCACGCAGGTTATTTGCCTGCTGTAACATCTGGTCGGAGGCCGTAATGACCTTGGAATTCATTTCGTATGCACGCTGTGCCACGATCAGATTTACCATTTCATCTACCGTTTCCACATTAGATGCTTCTAAATACTTAGACAGTACTCTTGACTGCTTCAATGCCCCATCTTCTACCTCAAGTCTAGGCTCACCGGAAGCATCCGACTGTGCATACAGGCTTCCGGACAGCTTTTCAAGACCGGCCGGATTGTTAAACTGTACCACACCAAACTGTACATCCAGATCAATGACAATATCCTCTGCATTCTGATAGAAAAAACAGCCTTCTTCGTCAATCGTAATATTCGCCGTATTGATGGACTCATCAAAAACAATTGCTTCTCCGTTCGTATCAAGAATCGGATAACCATCTGATGTACAAAGTGTCAGACCGTCCACACCAATCGACATGTTAAATGCCCCGTTTCTTGTATAGGCAACCGAACCATCCGGCATTGCCACCTGGAAAAAACCGTTACCATCCAGTGCAAAATCATATGTATTGCCCGTGGCAGTCAGGGTCCCCTGAGTAAATCTCGATGTAATGGAGCCTGTTTTTACACCGGCACCTACCTGTCCGATGACCGGTTTCGGATCACCGTTATTGTCTGTCGTCTTTGTCTGTAATTTCGAATAAAGTAATGTCTTAAACTCTACCGTTTCTTTCTTATATCCTGTTGTATTCACATTGGATAAGTTGTTGGAAATCGTATCCACCGCATTCTGCTGCGCAATCATACCGGTCGCACCGGTCCATAAAGAACGCATCATAAGTAATCACCATACCTTTCATTGTTCAGGCTCTCCGCCTGCTGTGTTATGAAATATTAAACCCTGCCGACAGAATTTACTGCCTGGTCTAATGTACCATCCATGGTCTGAATAATTTTCTGGTTGGCTTCATAGGCACGGGTAATGGCAATCATCTGTGTCATTTCCTGTACTACATTCACGTTGGACTGTTCCAAATATCCCTGTCTCACCGCGCCAGTCGCTTCCTTTTGGGTGGCTCCGTCCACCGGTTCATACATGGTATCCGCATACTTTTTGAGGTAATTGTAGTCCTCAAAATCAGTAATTGTGATTTTATCAATCAGTTCTCCGTTTGCATAAACAGTTCCATCCGTGTCAAATACAATTTCTGCATCGGTAGGCACGATCAAATCGCCCGCCTCGCTCTGCAGATGGTTTCCGTCTGCGTCAGTTACATAACCGTCCTTGGTAATCGTATAGTTACCCGCTCTGGTATAGCGAATATGGCTGGTTCCGTCTGTATCCGTAACTTTCACTGTAAAGAATCCGGCACCATCCAATGCCAGATCGTACGTATTGCCTGTAGACCTTAAAGACCCCTGGGTATAATTCGTATAAACCTCTCCGATTTTTACACCGAGCGTCATCTTTCCGATGATCTCATCGGTTTCTGCGGAGAAATCACGAACCTTAACACCCAACATGTCATCAAAAGACTGACTGGTCACACCCTCCTGCTTGTATCCCGTAGTGGATGCATTCGCGATGTTGTTTGCAATCACGTCCAGTCTCTTCTGTTCATTCAGCATTCCGGTCCAGGCCGTATAAAGTCCTCTTACCATACTCTGTCACTCCGTAATTTCTATGAATGTTTCAGAACGTAAAAACCGTTCTAACGTATTTATCGGCTAGTTTGTCTTTCCACTTAAGAACTCAACGTATTTTCCTGTACCGACAGCCACTGCAGTCATCGGATCTTCTGCTGTCATGGTTGTAATACCGGTCTTCTCTTCAATGAGTTCCTCAAGACCATACAATAAGCATCCGCCACCGGTGAGTACAATACCTCTGTCGGCAATATCTGCTGCCAATTCCGGCGGAGTCTTCTCAAGCACACTGTGCACTGCTTCTACAATCTGGGAGGTAGGCTCTCTTAAAGCCTCTTCCGTTTCCTCAGAGGTCACTGCAATGGTCTTTGGAAGACCTGTAACAAGGTTACGTCCCTTTACGTCAAGAGATACCGATTCCGGTCTTCTGTACGCAGAACCGATACGAATCTTAATATCTTCTGCGGTACGCTCACCGATTAAGAGATTGTGCTTCTTTCTCATGTAACGAACGATAGCTTCATCAAAATCATCGCCCGCAATCTTAATCGAAGTGCTGACAACAGTACCACCAAGGGAAATGACTGCGATATCTGTAGTACCACCACCGATATCTACTATCATGTTACCGCAAGGTCTTGCAATATCAATACCTGCACCGATAGCAGCAGCGATAGGCTCCTCAATAATAGCAACCTCTCTTGCTCCTGCCTGATAAGTAGCATCTTCTACTGCCTTCTTCTCAACTTCTGTAACACCGCTTGGCACACAGACACTGATGCGCGGCTTTCTTATACGCTGCTTGCCCACTGCTTTCTGGATAAAGTACTTTAACATTTTTTCGGTAACGGTGTAGTTTGAAATAACACCCTGTCTGAGCGGACGCACCGCCACAATATTGCCCGGTGTTCTACCAAGCATAAGACGTGCCTCTTCTCCGATTGCTTTAATTCTGTTTGTGTCGCGGTCAAATGCAACAACAGAAGGCTCCTTTAAAACAACGCCTTTCCCCTTTATATAAACAAGTACACTAGCGGTTCCTAAGTCAATTCCAATATCGCTGCAAAACATAATATCTCTCCTTTCACTTCTCCGTATAATAATCAGAATACACTTCTGCTATTTTCCTTTATGCATACACTCTTATATTATATACTGAAACCCTCAATATTTCAAAGCATTTTTTTGATTTTTCGCAGAGAGAAGCCATTCTTTTGCTATAAACATACCATTTTAAGTATGAACAGACAATTCGCAGCTTATTCTACCTATGCATATTAAGAAAAAAAGAGGAAAACAACGCAGTTACCGTGTTTTCCTCTTATCTTTTCTTTTATTGTCCGGTTTATTTTGCCGCAGCCTCTTCCAACTTTCTCTGACGACGGTTCCTTACTTCCTCCGGCATCGGCTTAATATCGCCTGCTGCCTTTAATGCCTGCTTTGTCATAAGTGGTCCGAACAACTCATAAATCAGAACCGCAAACAGGGTAATATTCCGGATTAAATTTCCCTGATAGCCAAGCTGCATCGCTGTTGCACACATGCCGAGTGCCACACCTGCCTGTGGAAGCAGGGTAATTCCCAGGTACTTGCAAATGGACGGTTCGCACTTTGTCGCTTTTGCACTGACCAGCGTTCCCGTGTACTTACCAATCGAACGGAAAATAATATACACTACACCGATTCCGACAATTGCAACGTCTGTGAACACGGAAAGCTCCAGCTCCGCACCGCTGATGACAAAAAACAAAGCAAACAGCGGTGAAGTCCACTTATCTGCTGCTGCCATCAAATCATGCGACAGCGGACAAGTATTACAGAACACCGTTCCAAGCATCATACATACCAAAAGCGACGAAAAGCTGATATGAATTGCACCGATATAAAAATCAATCATCGCAAGCGACGTTGTCAAAAATACGAATGCAATAGTCAGGTTCAGGCGGTTCGTATTGGAGTTAAATAATTTTTCAAGCTGCGTTAAGACAAATCCCATAACTGCACCAAGCACCAGGGAACAAACAATTTCCATAAGCGGATTTACAAGCAACGAAATCATATCAATCTTTCCGCTGACAAGTGACTTTGCAATACCAAAACAAACCGCAAACACAATCAAACCAACCGCATCATCCAGCGCTACAATCGGAAGCAGCAGACTGGTTAATGGTCCCTTTGCCTTATACTGGCGGACTACCATCAGCGTTGCCGCAGGAGCAGTTGCAGTAGCAATCGCGCCAAGCACCAGAACCTGTGAAAGCGTCAATTTATCCGGCATCATAAGATAAACCACGTACAACGCAAGGTCAACAAACAAGGTTGCCACCAATGCCTGCACAATGCCAATCACCAATGCCTGTTTCCCTGTCTTTTTCAGTTCCTCCAGACGGAACTCATTACCGATGGAAAACGCAATAAAACCAAGTGCAATCTCTGCAATCAGCTGAAGACTGCTGACATCATCCATCGTAGAAAATCCCAATCCCTCAATTCCAAGTGCCCCGATGCAATATGGTCCGATTAACACACCCGCTATCAAATAAGCCGTAACCGCCGGCAAATGGAATTTTTTAAACAGACGCGTCATCATAAGTCCCGCAAACAATGCAACTGACACCGAAAGTAAAATCTTCATAACTCTTATCCCTCTTTCCATTCCTTTATCTTAAGATGTTTTCTAAAAAAACATCCACCTTTAGCCGAGTAAAGTATACGCCTCTTCCCATCTCTTGACAATTGTTATTTTTACTGATTTTTTCAATTTTTTTTATAATTTTATCGTCATTTTTTATATTTAAAAAAAGAGAACTCCTACACGGAGCTCTCCTCGATTTTTTCTTCCTCGGCCTGCTTCTTACACGCCTCTTTCCTTCAAGCAATTGCCTCCAGATACTCTCCGAAACACTTGCTTGGCATCGGTTTTGCATAAAAATATCCCTGAATCATGTCACACTTGGAAGCCTTCAGAAACTCCTTCTGCTGCATGGTTTCCACGCCTTCGGCAAGTACGGAAATATTCAAATCCTTTGCCATGGAAATAATATGATACACAATTCTCTTATCACGGCTTGCAGATTCACCTTCGTGACACCCGTCCAGAAATCCTTTATCCAGCTTCAAAACATCCACCGGCATTTCTCTCAAGAGAGAAAGTGAAGAATATCCGGAGCCAAAATCATCCATGGATAATCCAAACCCGGCTTCCTTAATTCTGCGCATCACAGTAAGGAGCGTTTCCATTTCTTCATATGCCACGCTCTCTGTCAGTTCAATTTCTAAATCCGATGGCTGAAGACCATACCGTTCTACTGTTGATACCAACCTGTCCACAAAATCCGGTTCCGAAAGATGACGTCTCGAAAAATTCGTCGAAACCTTTACCAGCTTCTTTCCTTCATCCTTCCACTCCTTCATCTTACGGCAGACTTCCTCTAAAACAAAGTAGTCTATCTGGCAAATAAATCCGTTTTCTTCACAAGTTGGAACAAACTGACTCGGTGTCAGCATTCCTCTTTCCGGATGCTCCCAACGAATCAGAGCCTCTGCACCAATGACATGCTCCGATAAAATATCATACTTTGGTTGCAAATACACCTTTAATTCCCCGTGCTCGGCTGCACGACGGATATCCGCTTCCAATTCCTTTACTTCAAGCTCCTTCACGAAATCATTCTCGTTATAGAATGCAATCTGGTCCTGAAAGCCTTTGCCGTTCCGCTTTCTGGCTGCACTGGCACGCGCCCGGATCATATTGATGTCTTCATTTTTGTGAATCAGGTAAACTCCGCAGTTAAACAACAGCCGGCGCTGAATCCCCTCTTCATTCATCAGATAATCTGCTGCCTTGTTCAAAATCTCATGAATTCTTTCCTTTAAACTCTCTTCGTCCTGATAGTGCAGCAAAAGGCAGAAATGGTCACCGGTCGTGCGGCTTACCAATTCATCCTTTCCAAGACACGATGCAAACACCGCCGCAATATAACGCAACACAACATTCCCATAGGCATAGCTATAGGTCTCGTTAATATACTTAAAGCCCGACACATCGCAGGACACATACGCATATTTTGCTCCTTTTCTGTTTTGCAAAATACGGGTCGCATCAATTTTGTGCTGTTCCTTGGACGGAAGTTTGGTCACATCATCCAGCAAAACAGCCTCTGCTTTTTCTTTCTTTCTTTTTTTCCCGAACAGCACGTCTGCTCTTGTTACCAACCTTTGCAACATCCTTCCCTTATGTCTCCTCCATGAGTGAAAATTTCGTACGTTATGCATTTTACCACGCTTTTTTTTACAAAACAATAGTCCATTCTACTCACGTAGACGGTTTTCGACCGTTTTTTAACAATATTTTTGACGTTTTTCGGCATATGCCGTGCTTTACATCTCCTCCGGACACTCCATGCCGAGCAGGCTGCAGGCATCCTGTAATACTGCACATGCCATGTTCACCACTGTCAGACGTGCCTGCTTTACTAAACCTTTTTCCTGTAAAATCGGACATTCATGGTAAAACTTATTAAACGTTGTTGCAAGAGAAATAATATAACGAGCCACAATGGATGGTTCCTGTTTTTCTGCGGCAGTTACCACCGTTTCTTCGTAGCCGGTTAAAACTTTTAACAATGCATAGGTTGCATCATCGGTCAGCACACGATAAATTTCCGCTTCCCCATTCACAACTGCACTCTCCTCTTTCCACGCCTTCCGCAAAATGCTCTTTGCCCGGGCATAGGTATACTGCGCGTAAGGCCCTGTCGTTCCTTCAAAGCTCAGCACGTCCTTCCACGAGAAGTCCACATTTTTAATTCGCTGGTTAAATAAATCATGAAAGATAATCGCTCCGACACCCACCATCTTTGCCACCCGCTCTTTGTCTGTCAGATTTGGATTTTTCTCTTCGATTGCCGCCTGTGCCCGTTCAATGGCTTCTTTTAAAATGTCCTCTGCATAGATGATATTACCGCTTCGTGTTGAAAGCTTCGCTCCATCCAGACTGACGAGTCCGTACGGTACATGCACCAGCCCGTCTGCCCAATCATATCCCATTACTTCAATTGCTTTAAACACCTGTTTAAAGTGCAACGACTGTTCCAGTCCGGTCACATAAAGACACTTCTCAAAATCGTAGGTCTTCTTGCGGTACAATAGTGCTGCAATGTCCCTCGAATGGTAAATGGAACCACCATCGCTCTTCGTAATCAGACATGGCGGCATGCCGTACTCGTCAAGACTAATTACTTTTGCTCCCTGACTCTCCGTGAGCAGATTCTTTTCTTCCAGTTCGCGCACCAGTGCAGGAACCTTATCCCGGTAAAAGCTCTCACCAAGATAGGAGTCAAATGAAATGCCAAGCAGGTTATATACCCGCTCGAACTCCACCATGCTGATTTCCTTAAACCACTTCCAGATTGCAAGCGCCTCTTCATCGTTCTGCTCCATTTTCACAAACCATTCCCGTGCCTTTTTAATCAATTCCGGGTCTTGTTTTGATTCGTTCTCAAACTTTACATAAATCCGCAGAAGCTCTTCAACTCCCTTTTCCTCCACCTGTTCTTTGGAACTCCACATCTGGTACGCCACAATCAGCTTGCCAAACTGCGTTCCCCAGTCCCCCAGATGGTTGATACGCACCACCTCATAGCCAAGCTTTTCATAAATCTTATAAAGTGAATTTCCAATCACCGTCGTCCGCAGATGTCCGACATGAAAGTTCTTCGCAATGTTTGGGGAGGAATAGTCCATACAAACCGTCTTACCTACACCAATTTGACTGATACCAAAGTCCGGCCCGCTTAGCTTTTTCATGCAATTTTCCGCATACCGCTCCCGATCCAGATAAAGGTTACAGTACGCACCTACTGTTTCAATTTTTTCAATCCCGAGTGCACCTTTCTTTTCTTCCAATTTTTCTTTGACTTCACCTGCAATAAGTGCCGGATTTTTCCGTAGCTTCTTTGCAAGCGTAAAACATGGCAACGCCAAATCCCCCAATTTCTCCTCCGGTGGAATTTCGATGAGATTTAGAATCTCGTCCTCGGTAAGTTCCGATACTACCTCTGATAAATACTTGCTGATTTCCTTTTTCATTTCAATCCTCCTTGTTTTCCGAAGGAAAATGCGAGCTCACATGCGAGCAGAGGATTTTCCTCCTTGTTTTCCGAAGGAAAATGCGAGCTCACATGCGAGCAGAGGATTTTCC
>CAZIQL010000016.1:0-2051 GCA_964541485.1 uncultured Lachnospiraceae bacterium | reverse complement strand
TCCGATTTTTTTATTTTGCAGATTCTTTCCTATGAAACTATTGCCCCGAAACAGAATAGGCTTCACCGCCTCTCCCTAAGAAAAAAAAAGAACCGCAACGGATTTAGCATCTGCTAAGTCTATTACGGTTCTGCATCTATTTCGCTATAAACAGGACCGCACAGAAACAAGACGTACCATCCTTGTAACCATGCGGCATGCAATGATTACAAGAGCTTACGTCTTCTTTCTGGGCGTCTTAAGCTGTTTACAAACAGTTTGCTCATAGTCATTTCCTCTCAATTTGATGTTTCGTACTATAACATAGATTTGTGAAGATTGCAAGAGGGAAAGTGAAATTCAGCCGGAAACCTTTCACCCTCTTAACACAAATACCTCTCTATGTACTTTTTCAAAACAACCGTATTCAACGGGCTTCCTGACGTCTCATGTAACACAATCAGCCCATCCCCAAGTAAAATTCCATTCTTTTCATATGTACTTAATTTCTGCATCGCATTCTCATAATATGCCGATTTATCCATCATTCCCAGGTGTTCCATCAGCCATCGCTCTCCGGTACGTTTATTTAACACTGTAAAATCAGGATAAATAAGAACTCTCTTCTGCCATCCTTCCAGTTCAATGGGCATTTCATACTTATATGGAATTCCCTTTCTATATAATTCGTCTGCTATAATTTTTTCGGATTTTGACCGTACGCGTTCTCCCTTTATCGTATAAAATTCTGTTTTATCATCTTCCGAAAATGGTTTTCCTTCATAGTCTATCCGGTTAAACTCATCTATTATCTTTTCTACCGGGGGGATAATTGGTTCCACCAGCACTTTTCTCGCAGGATGTAATTTTCGGTATACTTCTTCAAGTTCTTCTTTTTCATAAAGTTTTTTGAGTTCATTTAGTTTCTTCAAATATAGTTCAAGCTTTTTACTCAATTGTGCTCCATACTCGTTTTGTGCCAGTCTCCCTATCAACTCTTTCTTGTCTTTCCCTAAATACTCTTTTCCCAAATAATATTGATAGTACCCCTTACTTACCTCACATCTTAACTTCCCCTCCGGAGCACTTTTCACTAATTTTGCGTTTCTCCTCTTCGCTTCTTCTAAACATTTCAATTCATAATTTAGTCTTCTTAACAATTTTCTTCTCCTTTACATTATCTTTAATCTCCTGTTCTTCCTCACCCTATATCCTCTCTGTATTTATCAACGTTCTATACTCTCAACCTCCTTCTTTATACATGTTCAGTTTAAAAACTCTCATTAACCCTCTATAATGCAATAACATCAACGTGGATGGTAAATTTCCTGTTATAATACTTCTTTTTACCCTTTATACAAAGATTTCTCTCCTGTAAATGGTAAAATCCAATTGTTTTTACCTTATTTTACTATCCGTTGGTGCTTTTACTTATTCTAGATGGTAAACTTTCGCTAAAACTCAACTTTTTTACCATCAGTCTAACGCTATTATTCTCCTAGATGGTAATCTCTCTGGTACTCCCGAAACAATTACCCTCCAGTTCTACAATTTCACTACGCAAATGGTAACCCCACGCCAAAAACAAAAAATCAATTAGGAAGCTCGACTCAGAAACGAGTCACATAGGAAACATCGGGACAATCAGCCGACCTTTTCGAAAAAAGCAGCGCCCCTTACGTCCTTTGAAAACACTTCGTGTTTCCTTAGCCGTAGGAATCCGCTCAAAGCTTTTGAAAAATTCAGCCCCCTAGAAACCTAGAGGGCTGAACAAAAATTTTAGAATAACTTCTGATTTTAGACTACCATCAATTACTCGATGATTGTAGCAACCTTACCGGAACCTACTGTTCTACCACCTTCACGGATAGCGAAACCAAGACCCTGCTCCATAGCGATTGGGTGAATAAGTTCTACGGACATTTCGATGTTATCACCTGGCATACACATTTCTACGCCTTCTGGTAAGTTACATACGCCAGTTACGTCAGTTGTTCTGAAGTAGAACTGAGGTCTGTAGTTGTTGAAGAATGGAGTATGACGACCACCTTCATCCTTTGTTAATACGTAAA
>CAZIQL010000015.1:0-53336 GCA_964541485.1 uncultured Lachnospiraceae bacterium | reverse complement strand
GGCCTCGACCTTGGCAAGGTCGCGCTCCACCAACTGAGCCACTCGCGCATTTCTTTTGTTCTTTCGAACAATATGTACTATACACCATGTGAGCGCATTTGTCAACAGGAATTTTAAAAATTTTTGATATTTTTTGTATTTTTTATATTGTATATACAAAACAGGGTTCTGCCTGAAAATTTCCAGGTAGAACCCTATTTTTCATTCGCTTAAATCAAGAAACTACGTTTCCCGCCTCAAGCCTTATTTATTTGTCTTTTTCTTCTTAAGAACAACAGCTACTGCCACTGCTGCAATTGCAAGTACTGCTACAACAGCCACGATAATGATTGCAACAACCGGGCCATTTCCTGTATTACCGGAAACATCCTTGTCATTGTCAACACCAGGTGCCTGTGTCGAAGCAGGAGTAACCTCCTGTGCCTTTGCATCCTCTTCCATTGCTGCAAGAACGATAGCACTGTAATCTGTGTTTGCTGTGCCGCCAACTGTAGCACCAACACCTTCCGGAGCTGCATCCGTAAGAACCAGCAGACCATTCATATTGATCGTACCGTCTGCGTTTCTTGTGATAGCTACGGATGTATCCAAGGATACAAACCAAGAAGCATCTGCTGCTGCGCCTTCGCTGTTCAGGGACTTGCCTGTTGCTACATCAAAGTAGTAGTTGCTTGTTCCGTAAACCTTTGCAGTATCCTGTGTACCACGCAAATCAAAGGTCTCGGAAATATCCGTATACAATGTACGGAAGGAAAGCACACCGGTTGCACTAAAGTCTGTGTTCAGACCGTTGTTTGTGTACAGAGCTACATTGTACTTTTCATTGTTAAAGGAAGTACAGTTGCTTAACTGGATATCCGGACAGCTGTTACTGTCAAGACCCTTTGCCAGGTTTTCAAATGCTACACAGTTGATTAACTTGTGGTAGCCTGTGAAACTGTCACCACCAAGCTTAAATCCGTTACCGTTACCCTTAAGCTTTCCGTCTAAGGTTACACCGTTTCTGAATGCCAAGCTGTTCTGGATGGTTACCAGACCAATCGCACCGGTATCCGGCTTCGCATATAAGTCGTAACCATCATCGGAGTTATTATAAGCAATACATCCATCAAATACGTTACCCTCGCCTACTGTCAGCTTTGCACCAAAACCATCGGCATTTTCACCGCCGGCATCTGCGTTGTTGTAGGAAGTACAGTTAAGAATTAAGTTGTAGGATGGCCAGTCTTCATTGTAGTCAGTTCCCTTAAATCTGGAAATCTGAATACCGGTATCACCGTTTCCATACGCATTGACATCCTGAACGATACAATGGTTACCGGAAATCTGGAGACCTTTAAGACCGGATGGTGTGTTAGTAATATCAAAACCGGATAAAATCCAATAGTCACCGGCAATAATTACTGCTGCACCGCCGGAGCCTGCATCTACCATACTAAAATCAAGTACCGGACGTTCTGTAGAAGTCGGATCAGCAATCATATAAATTGGATTTTCCGCTGTACCGTCAGTACCACGCTCTGCCGTTACCTTCTTTAAGTAAAGCGGATCATAAACGCCGCCCTCTAAAAGAATAATCTGTCCCGGCTGAACATATTTCACGGCTGTACCGATATCGGTTGGTCTTTCCTTGGTACCGTAACCGGAGTTGTTTGGATCAACATTCTTACCAACGTAAATTATCTTGCCTTCAAATGTTCTGTGCTGGATAACATGCATCAGCTCTACTGTTTCTGTTGTAGTAAGGTGATGATATTCACCAAACTTAAAGTCTGCATCCGGAGTAAAGTAGATTGCATATACATTCTGACCTTCGGTTAATGTTACAGGAACATATGTATAATCATCTGCATTTGCTCTTACGTTCTCTACGATTACCTCATCTGTCAAATAATTCTTTACAGTAATTGTACCGGAAGCATTGGTATAAAGTGTTAAATCATGCTCTGCAATACCCGAATCCGTACCGGAAACTACGCTGACAATTGGAGAGGTATACTTAATTTCTCTTCCCTCTGCCGGAGCATCTGTTGCTGGATCAGTTACTGTAAACTCAATGTCAGAGAATGTTACTGTTGCATTTCTTGCAGTATAGAAACCAACATAAATATTGTCAGGATCCAACTGTGTTAATGCATTTCTCTCTAAATCATAATACTTCTGTGTTACGGTTTCGCCGGTAATCGGATCGTCATAGGATACGAAGTAACCGGTGTTATTTCTTTCAATTGTGAATCTAAAGGAAGTAAGGATTGCCTTATCCGGTAAGGTTCCCGGTACTTCATTGGTGGAGTTACCAACCAAGTTAAAGGTGTTGGTACCAGGCATCAGTCTCTGACTCCACTCTAAAGGTGTGATTTCAGAAACATAGAGCTGATCTCTGTTGGAAACGATGGTGCCGTCTGCAATATTTTCCAGAGTAACACCCGTCTTTTCCTGTGCACCGATACCAAGCTTCATGGTAATCTTGTTACCTGTATTCTCAGTAAACTCACCAATACTTGGGTCATACCAGTATTCTACCTTGGATACGATCGATGCAAACAAGTTGTTTAAAATACCGGTAGAATCGCCGTGTTCACCGATTCTGTCAGCTACCATAAGACCAAAGCCTTCCTGACCATTGGAGAATGTCCAGGTATCAACCGTTGCAGTTGCGCTTAACTTAAAGTTTTCTGTTTCCGGATCAATCACGGTGTAGTAAAAAGAGATACCGTCCGCATCTGTTGTTAACTTACCACCGTTACCTGTACTGATAACAGTAACCTGACCATCTTCGTTTACGGAACCTGTATAGGTGTTCTTCTCATCAGCCTTTGTACTGGAGCCGTATGCCACGAAAGACCATACTCTCTGTTCTGCTGCTGTAGCAGATGCACTCATGGTAGCAGCGCCTGCCACTTCAGTACCTCTGACTGCCTGTACGGAAAATTCATACTTTGTTCCAACAGTGAGACCTTCTACCACAAATTCTGTAGTAGTTACCTTGCCTGCCTCTGTGAAAGCATCTGTTGTATCGTCTACGCGATAAGAAACAATATAGGCTTCTGCTTCATCTACCGGAAGCCATACAATAGAAATCTTTCCGTTACCTGTGCTGGTTGCACTTGTAATTGTAGTTACGCCAAGCGGCAATACATAACCCTTAGCTTCTACTGTATTACCGGAAAGAACAGATTCTTCGTCAGTTCTTACTGCTTCTGCTGTAAAGGTGTAATCACCTGTGGCCACCGGACTAAATTCAGCAACACCTTCCGTCGACTGAACCGCTACCGTAACCTTGTCAACCTCTGCACCGGTTGCATCGTACATGTAAACATACAATCTGTCACAACCATCTGTAGCAGGACCAATTAACATCGTATATGGAACTTTAATCTTTCCTGTAGAAATTACAGGCTCACCAAGCACCGGAGCTGCCACTGTATTCCATGCAGCTCTCTCAGGCTCAGCTACTGCACCGCCGCCTTCCGGCATAACTTCTACATAGTAAATATTGAGGCCCTTAGAACCGGATACAAAATAATAAGTACCTGCTTCTGTCACCTCATAGGTCAGCGCCGGGATGATGCTCTCATCTACCGTACCAGGTGCCTCCTGTCTGCCAACCTCGGTACCATCTGCACTTAACAGTACCAACGGTCTGTTCTCACTGCTTGAACCACTCATTGCATATACTGTAACAGTTGCTGCACCGCTTGTAGTAAAGGAAAGTGCTCTGCCCTCCACTGTACCGGTACCATTTAACTTTAATCTCTGTGTAAACTCAAGACCACTGTCACTGAATTTACTGTTTCCGTCAATGGTAACATTTTTCTCTGCTGTTGCAATGACTGTAAAATCGCCAAGAACAGTAACATCCGTAAAATCTCCTGCTGTCAATTCACTTGCATTCAATACAGAAGGTTCTGCCGCAACTGCGCCGCCTGCTTCTTTTACTTCTACGTAGTAAATATTCAGGCCCTTAGAACCGGATACGAAATAATAAGTACCTGCTTCTGTCACCTCATAGGTCAGTGCCGGGATGATGCTCTCATCTACAGTGCCGAGCGCCTCCTGTCTGCCAACTTCCGTACCGTCTGCACTTAACAGTACCAACGGTCTGTTCTCACTGCTTGAACCACTCATTGCATATACTGTAACCGTTGCCGCACCGCCTGTAGTAAAGGAAAATGCTCTGCCTTCCACCGTACCGGTACCGTTTAACTTTAATCTCTGTGTAAATTCAAGACCACTGTCACTGAATTTCTTATTTCCGTCAATGGTAACATTCTTTTCTGCTGTTGCAATGACTGTGAAATCGCCAAGCACAGTAACATCTGTGAAATCTCCTGCTGTCTGCTCACTTGCATTAAATACAAGAGTCTTTCCACCGGCTGTAGGAGCTGCTGTCTCCTTGATTTCCATATAGTAAATGTTAATGCTCTTACTTGCAGACCAAATATAATAGGTACCTGCTTCCGTAACCTCAAATGTAATTACAGGAATGATACTCTCATCCACAGTACCAAGTGCTGTCGCTCTGCTAAGCTCCGTCACACCGTCTGCTGCCATAAGAAGCAGTGGTCTGTCCTCGCTGCTCGAACCACTCATTGCATATACAATGATAGTTGCAGGACCACTTGTTGTAAAAGAAACGTTTCTAACCTCTGCGTTTCCTGAACCGTTTAACTTCATTCTCTGTGTAAATTCAAGACCACTGTCACTGAACTTCTTATTACCATCAATGGTAACATTCTTTTCAGCACTTGCGTTTACCGTAAATCTACCAAAAGTAGTCGCCTCGGTAATGTCCCCCGCCGTCTGTTCGCTTGCATTGAAAATAGTGTCTTCTGCTGCTTTAGCCAAGGTAACTGTACCCATCAGAGGGGAAACCATTCCAAGACAAAGTGCGAATGCAAGAACCGACGCACAGATTTTTCTGAATCTTTTCTTCATCTTTTCTCCTTTCCTGCCACCCGGACAACATTTCATTCTCCGGACATGACCAATAAAAATATAATATTTCTATCGTAATCTAGAATAGCATATTTTTGATTATTTGTAAACGCTTACATTGTGAATTATTACAAGAAAATTGTCCTATTCCTCTGCATCATTCAGCAATATCACCAAAGAAAAATTACCCTAATCAAAAAAATTGGTTGACCGCTCATTTTCAGAACGGACAACCAATTTTATATTGTCAGAATATCATTTTACGATTTTCTACTTGATTCTAGTAATCAATACCAAGGAAGTATAATGGAAGCTTTGTGCCATTTCCGTAGAAATAGTAAGTCTTGCCTGCTTCTACCTTGTATTCTTTTACTAAATACTGAGATTCTCCACTATCATTTGTTGCCGTTTCAATTACATTCAAATCAGAATCAATCATATGATAGGACTTACCTGCACCGAGTTTATATACAACTTTAAACGTACCATCAGCCTTAGGAGTAACCTTTACAGCTGCACCTTCCGTAGGAATTGCGCCATTCTTTGGATTTGGATTTACGCTGCCCTGTACGCCTACTGCATATGCAGTGCCATCCGGGAACGTATAACCATCCGTTACAGCCATGTCACCCAGAACGGAGATACCACCGTAATTAACGCCTGCAGTTAATCCATTGGAAAGATCAACCACTACGTCTTCTACTACCTCAATTTCTACCTTTGGTTCTTCCTTAACATTTTCTACCTTAGGAACAATGAGTTCCTGTCCGCGGAAAATTAACTCTGCCTTTTCAATAATATCACTATTTCTTGCGAGCAGTTCCTTATATTTTACTCCGCTGCCAAGCAACCGCTTTGCAATGCTCCATAAGGAATCACCCTTCTTTACAATGTAAATGGTTTCGCCGGCGTAAACTGCTCTGCCATCTGTAGTCTTTTCAATACCTTCGTCAAGAACATATCCATAATGAACCGGAACCCACGAATCAAGCACTGTATTGGAAGCACTTACTGTTGCAGTATCAATATAATTTACAACTGCCTCTAAAGTATGATTAGTTGCACCTGTAGAAGAATACGCCTGACCGTTGCTTGTAATATTGTACTCATTAAATACAGCTGTAACCTTATCGCCACTATTCATCTCGCCCCAGCCTTCAGCATCAATCAAACCATTGGTCTCAACATTGATGAAGGAAGCATTGGAATTTGCACCCCATGTTCTACCTAACTTACCAAGAACTGTAGCCTCACCAGCATTACCATCTGTTGTAATAGTACAATTTCTGAATACATATGGATTTGTCTTAGGTGCTACAATGTAACCAATCTTAGCATTGTTACTGGTATCATTAGCATATGTCTTCCACTGTAATTCACAGTTGTCAAATACAGCCGCAAACTCACCACAGATGTAGTCAGTATTACCACCAATCACACAATTCTTGAAGTATGCATGGTATCCTAAATCAGAAGAACCGTTTCTACCAAGTGTATCCTGGGAAGAAAGAATCTTACAGTTGTATACTTCGATATTGTCTGCATCAATATAGAAAGCATTCGATCTTTCCTTATATGCGTATGCAGTTACGTCAGCACCTGCCGCCAATCTGTCAACATTGATCGTGGAACCTGCAATATCGGTCTTCTCTGCTTCTGTTAATTCATAGTTATATGTATTCTTAAATGTTGTATTCTCTGCAATGAAGTTGTCACCTCTTACGATGAATACACCACCCCAAAGATTTCCGTTACCTTCTGCATAGGAATACTTATCCATCGCAAGTCTCTTATTGTATAAGCCTGTATCTGGGTCTACGGAGTAGTAAAGTGTGCCAACACCATAGTACCAGGAAATGGTATGACCGTTACCCTTAAGTGTAACATATGGTGCGCTCATAACAACCTGCTCAAAGAGATCTGCAGTCAGGTTAATGGTTACTCTGCCGGCTTCACCCTCCGGTCTGTCTACCATACCAAGAATAGCATCGGAAGCTTCATTTAATGTAGCATAATCACCAGGTACGTTAAGCTCGCTCTTGAACTCTACAACCGGGATTACTTCAATACTCGTCAGGTAAGAGGTAGCATTAAATGCAATGGTAACATCGCCCTCTACCACCTGCTCAAAGGAATCAATTGTGGATGTTGTTCCGGAATCAACAATCTTCCGCTCGCCATTAATTGTGAAATCAGCAGCATAATAAGCATTCACAACAATCTTTGCCTTGCCGCTTACCGGAATCGTAACTGTGGAATCCGCACGTCCAACACAGTGTGCCTTTCCACTCTCTACTGCAACATTACCGGTCTTCTCAAGATTTTCAATATCCGTATAGGAGATTTCTCTCTTCGCTGTCGGATCAGAAACTTCTAAATATACATCGTTTGTATTCTCGCGACCTTCCTGAACAGAAGCTCTGTCGAAGGTAACGGCACCGTTTGTTGTTTCAACACCGGCATTATATTCACCAGGCTTTAGAGAAACGGTATAAGTGTCATTTGTAATAGTTGCTTCATATACGGTACCATTAACCATGTTGGTAAATGTAAGTTTTGTAACACAGGAAGCATCTGCTCCTACAATCTTACCGGAAAGTGTAAGATCAGGAACATTGTTCAGTGTAACTGTTACGCCCTCTTCGGATACAACAAATGTATCACTCTCACCAACGAGTGCCTTAACACCACCGTCATTGGTAGAAATCTGATAGGTGTGTCCCTTTAAAAGTTCAAGGGTATCACCTGCCGTATTAAGCGCGATAGGCTTACCACCCAGCTGTGCATCAACAAGGCTGATCTCTAATGCATCCGTAATGGCTGCATCCACATTAGTAACTGTTACAGGCACGCTGACCTTCTCATCAACAACATAGCTGTAACCTGCATAGAACATGTTATTGGTCTTACCTGTTGTGGACATTACATAGGTATGTCCAGGGAGTACTTCGAAGGAATATTCCGTAATTCCTACTTCTGCATCCACATAACCATTCTTTGTTCCGTCGTTATTAAAATCATGAACTCTGATGAAGGAGGTGGAGTTAAAGTACACTGTCATCATACCCTTATCCGCCGGCTTAAATACGGTTAAGCATCCATCACCTTCACCCGGAAGTGTTAAAATGTTGTTAACATCAGCATGTCTCTTACCGGATGTATAAGCATCATAAGTCTTACCATTCACTGTGATTGTCTTGCCGCTCTTTACAGTATACTGTGTAATAACGCCGTTTACAGTCTCGCCTGCTAAAAGAAGTTCACTGTCTGCAAACTTGTATAAGCCCGTTGCCACAACACCGTCAACAGCCTGTTCATCGTACATAAATGTAAAGCTCTCTGCCTCACCCACAATTGTTTTCTCCACAGGAGTCACGGTAATCTTTGGAATGTAGCACTTTGCTTCAAACCCAAGAACCAGGGTGTTTTCTTCGCCATTGTACTCAAACACAACCACGCTGCCGTCATTATGCTGGCAACCCGTCTTTGCATCCACCGTCTGTGTCCATGTGCCGTCTGCACTTGTCATCGTCAGCTTATCACTGCCGGAATATGCACAGTCACCCACTTCAATCTTAACCGGTCCGTCTACCTTAATTTCAATGGTATTGCCAACCTTGAATTCCACACCATGCTGCGCACCGTTATACTTGTACGCATTCTGTGTGCCAACCTTTACTGTTAAATTACCGCTTGTTACATCATTCTTTCCATTGGTATCCGTAGGAATGATGGAACCATCCGTAAAGTCATATGCTACAGGCTCCATACTTCTTGCTACAACCGGAGTCACGGTAATCTTTGGAATGTAGCACTTTGCTTCAAACCCAAGAACTAAGGTATTTGCTCCGCCGCTGTACTCAAATACAATCACGCTGCCGTCATTATGCTGGCAACCCGTCTTTGCATCCACCGTCTGTGTCCATGTGCCGTCTGCACTTGTCATCGTCAGCTTATCACTGCCGGAATATGCACAGTCACCCACTTCAATCTTAACCGGTCCGTCTACCTTAATTTCAATGGTATTGCCAACCTTGAATTCCACACCATGCTGCGCACCGTTATACTTGTACGCATTCTGTGTGCCAACCTTTACTGTCAGGTTTCCGTAAGTTACATCCTGCTTACCGTCTGTGTCGGTAGGAATGATGGAACCGTCAGTAAAATCATAAGTTACGGATGCATTTGGATTTGATGCAATTAAAAGCACATCATCCTCCGCATTCGCAATTGTGCCGACACCTGCAACCGGTGAAAGCATCATACCTGCAACCAATACGCCTGCAAGTACCTTTTTCCATAATCTTCTCATTATGCACGCTCCTTTTCTATCCTTTTCGGATGAAATTTTGTTGTTACTTCCAGATAATACGTGCCCCGGACCGTTTACTCCCCACGCATCCCGGACGTTTATTAAAAGGCAACTTCACAACTTCACTTTAATCTTAGCACATTTCTGCTTTTGCGTAAATGCTTACAATCCCTCTTTCCCCTTCAGACATACATTTTCTCCATATTTCACGAATTTTACCTTGTATACATGTGCAATTTTACCATAAAACAAAAAGAACCGGGGGCAACACTTCGTGTTATCCCCGGTTCCCTTTCATGCTCTTTCAGCGTTTTATGTAAGAACTTACATTATTCTTCTTTCCGTAACATTTTTTCATAAGTTTCGCAGTCTACCGGCTTTGAAAAATAGTACCCCTGCGCATGGCAACCGCCAATTCCCTTCAAGAAATCCTGCTGTTCCTTTGTCTCTACACCTTCGATAACTACGCCAAGATTGATATTTTTCGAAAGCTTTATCAATGTTTCCAGAATCAAACGGCTCTTTTCCTCATATCCGTTGTCATCCAGAAAACGTAAATCCATTTTGATAATATCAAGCGGCATTTCCTTTAACATATTTAAAGAAGAATATCCGCTTCCGAAGTCATCCATAGCCACCTTAAAGCCCTGTGCCTGCAGACGACGGATTCTCTTATAAATAATATCCGTATCCTCCGCACAGATGGTTTCTGTAATTTCAAGCTCCAGATCCTCCGGAGAAAGACCATACTTTTCTATCAAATCCACCAGCCTCTTCTTCAAATCCCTTCCATAAAAGTGGACCCTGGAAATGTTAATGGAAATCGGAAATGTCGGCAGTCCCTTTGCCTTCAGTTCAGACAACAGGCGGCATGTTTCCTCCCATACAAAATAGTCTAATTTTAAAATGAAGCCGTTCTTTTCAAACACAGGAATAAACACTCCCGGAGAAATCATTCCTTTCTGCGGATGTTTCCATCTGACCAATGCCTCGCCACCTACAATGGTTTCTGTCTCCACATCGTACTTTGGCTGTACATAGACACAGAACTGATTGTTCTCCAGTGCCTTTTCCATCTCATTCTCAATTTCCTGCTCCTGGATAATTCTCTTACGCTCTTCTTCATTGTAATAGCGGATATACTCTGTCTGCACCTGCTCCTTATCATGTTCTGCAAGACTTGCACGGTCACACATGATATTCACCGGAACATCCTTCTGGTCACCTACCAGGAACACCCCGTAGGACACTTTAATTTCCATATCCTCCAGAAACGTATTAAACTTCTGAGGGAAATTGATTGCATCAAAGTCTGCACGCTTCATACACATATAGAAATGGTCACCTGTGAATCTTGCAACAATCACATTTCTGCCTTCTCCAAGTTTTTGAAGTTCTCTTGCCATCTGGCGTAGCAGTCTGTCACCGATACGCATTCCGTAAAGGTCATTGACTACCTTAAAATTCGAAATATCCACGATAACAATACACATTTCTTCTGTGCTGGTTGCTATCATCTCTCTTGCCTTTTCATAGAAATACTGGCGATTTAATACACCGGTCAGTTCATCTGACTGCACTTTTTGCCGAAGAACCTCATACTCCTTCTTTCGAAGCTTCAAATCCGTCATCTTATGCTGCATTAGGAAATAAACCACCATAAGCACAAGCAGTCCCAGCGCCGCAACAAAAAGGCTCTGTCTGTTCTGGTATACAAAATCCGCAAATGTAATCTGATACGGATTCAGTAAAATCTCCTTTGTTACCAGCGACTCCACCTCAGCCTCCGAAATGAACCGGATTGTCTTATTTAAGATTCGGAGCAGTACCTCATCCTCTTCTGCCACAAGCAGACACATCTTATTTACTACGTCCTCACCCGGATACTCTACCAATACGCCTGAGTATCTGGAAGATTGGAGCGCATAGCTTACCACATAAGAATCCTGCACCGCAATGTCTGCCTCACCACTCACCACAGCGTCCAGACATTCCTCTGTCGTTCCATAACGCTTTATTACACAATCGAACTGATCCTTTTCCATCAGTTCTTCAATATAATTCATCTCACTCGTTACCGCAAGCACATAACCCTTTCGTCCGGTACCGACGCTGTCGATGGCATCCTTGCGGATAACATAAGAAAGCTTGGTCTCCAGTATCGGATTGGTTGCCAGCAGATGGTCTGCCACCTGCCCACTTGCAATGGCACGCTCCGTACGAAGCATCATATACTTTCCATCCGAAATGTGCGAGGTGTCATCCTCCATTGATGTCGCCGTTACGTCCATCTCAATTTCCAGTTGTAAGCCACTGTATTGCGATAACAGGTTCAAATATCGCACCAGGATGCCCGCGGGTTTTCCGTCAATCACATAGCTAAGCGGAACAGAATTCTCCATAAGACGTACTTTAATCGTTCCGGAATTATCAATGTACTCTTTCTCTTCCCTTGTCAGCAACGGTCCGTCCGAAACCAGGCTGGCTCCGTAATATTTCTCAGTCAGCTCTGCTTCAAACTCCGGTGTTTCCATCTTTATCTTCTGCATCGCATCATCCAGCACCGTCATCAGTTCCGTACTACTGCCATTTGACATAAAGTAAAAAGGATTTACATTATATCGTCCGACAATACGCACTCCTTCGTGCAAATGGATGCTTCCCATAACTACTGCATCCACTTCCCCGTTTTCCAGAGCCTTCATTACTTCCTCTTCTTCATCATAATATTCAATATGATACGTAACTTCCTTCTGTTCTGCCAGTTCACAAAACGCATCCGAATGGAAGCTGCCGGAAATCAGGCCGATGGTCCAGCCTTCTAATGCATCGTAATCCTCATAATAAATTTCCCTGTCATTACGTACATACACCGTAGTATATTCATACCCTACCGGAATGTGGGTGAACAGATATTTTTCTGCTCGTTCCTCAGTAAACTGGACTCCGCAAAGAAGATCCACTTCTCCATTTTCAAGCATGGACAGACATTCTTCTGTCTCTGCTTCCACAAACTCATATTTCCATCCGGAATAATAAGCGATTTTTTCAAGATAATCGATTGCATAGCCACTATATATGCCATTTTTCTCTTCTATAAAACCGCACTGTTCAAAATAACCGACCCGGATTATCTTCTCCTCATCCTCAGCCCGCGCAGAAAGTGCCGGAAGCATCCCCAAAACAAGTGCAAGCAATACTCCGCATGACATCCATGTCCGGTATATCCTTTTCCTTATCTTTTCCTTTTGTCTTTTCATCGATAGTTCCCCCATCATGTGTTTTTAACTATCTTCACTTACTCTTTTTTTGTAAGCAGACATATGGTTTCAACATTCGCCGTGCCCGGAAACATGTCCACACACGCCACCTTATCAACTGCATATCCTTCTGCTGTCAATGTTTCCAAATCCCTTGCCAAAGAAGTCGGCTTGCAGGAAATATATACCATGTGTTTCACGCCATAGGCAATAATCTTTTGCAGTGCTTTCGGATGAATTCCGTCTCTTGGCGGATCCAGAATAATATACTCCGGCTTTTCCTCAATGGTATCAAGAACCTTTAAAACGTCCCCCGCAATAAACTCGCAATTGGATAATCCGTTTCCCTTTGCATTTTCTTTAGCCGCTTCCACAGCCTCCGCAACAATTTCTACCCCAATTACTTTTTCTGCCGCAGGCGCCATCAGCTGCGCAATCGTACCAGTTCCGCTGTATAAATCAAATACGACCTTTCTGTCTCCTTCTCCGATAAATTCACGTGCCAGACTGTATAACACCTCTGCACCAAATGAATTTGTCTGAAAAAAGCTAAAGGTAGATATCTTAAACTTCAGTCCAAGAAGTTCTTCATAGAAAAACTCCCGGCCATACAGTACATTGGTTTCATCGCTTTTTACAACATCCGCAAGCCCGTCATTGATGCTGTGAAGAATTCCTGCAAAGCGGCCTTCAAGCGGCAATGCAAGCAGTCTTTCCTTCCATTCCTCCATATCATGGTCACATTGCGATGTTGTCACCAGATTCACCAGAATCTCTCCGGTCTTTTCTGCCCTTCTTACCACCAGATGCCGAAGATATCCTTCATGAGTCATCTTATGGTAATATGGCAATTCCTTCTCCTTGCAATAATCAGAAACTGCATTCAAAATCTTAAGTACATCCGGATGCACCAGCTGACAGTTTCCTACCGGTACAATATCATAAAAGCTTCCTCTTTTATGAAGGCCCAGCGTCAATTCTCCGCCCTTTACCTCATCTCCGAAGGAAAACTCCATTTTATTCCGGTATGCCACCGGTGTAGGGCTTGGTTGAATTCCAAGAAAAGGGACCTCTCCAATCACCGGTCGAAGCAGTGCTTTTACCTGTGCTTCCTTTATCTTTAACTGTTCCTCATACGGAAGCGACTGATACACGCAACCGCCACATACTCCAAAATGCACACATGCCGGTATAGCCAGCTCCGTTTCTGCCGGTTCTGTCACCTCAAGCAGTGTTCCCTCACCTCTATCCGAACGGAGCTTTGCAATACGGAACTTGATTTTTTGTCCCGGAATCGTATTTTTCACTATGATTTTTCTATCCTCAAGCGTAACAATTCCTTTGTTCGGAAAGTCCACTCTTTCTACAATTCCGATGTATTCTTCGCCCTTTTTCATGCCTTATTATCCATCCTGTCTTAGCTGTTTTCTGATAAATATATTGTCTTGTTTTTCAATCTGTCCTCTGTCTTACCGTTCATCAGTTCTTCGTAGCTTGAAACTCTTGTCATAAATGCATTGCTGTAACGACGGTCAAATGTCACATCCTGATCAAACCAATCCAGCAGATGAAATTGAGCGGCTTCTTCCTCGCTGCCAAATTCCACCTCAGCAAACACAAGACCGGTTAAACACCCATGAAATACATCCAGCTCAATCTTTCGACCGTTCTCAATCGGAATCAGATACCTTGTCTTTGCAATCAGATGTCCGTCTGCCTTCTCTCTTAAATGCTCATAGCTTTCCTTTGACAATGGCAGTTCCACCTCTTCACAGCTCCGCGCGGTAGCATTTTCCGCATGCACAATCCCCTTCTTTGATTTGTAGGTCAAGATGTAATCCTCATTACTTTTTCTGATGCGGACAACCGGACCGGTACACAAATACCCCTGCTCAATTTCCTTCTTTTCCAATTGTTCTAATCCATCCGGTAATGCTTTAATAGTAAATTTCCGTTCAATTTCCATGAAATACCTCTTTTATGCAAAAATGCTTGCAGTTATCCCACTTTAATATATTATCGCTTTATTTTAACAGATATTTTACCAAATGTCACTAACAATTCGTACGAATAACATTTTTTTCTGTGCAGATACTACCTTTAGACGATATTTCGTCCTCAGAAATCTTTTTAGGAGGTTCTTTATGAAAAAACATACCATTTTACTATTGGTACTCTGCTGCATGCTGACCTGCGTCTTTGCCGCCTGCGGAAAAGACAAAAACAAAAGCAATAACAACTCCGTGACAGAAGGTACCTACGGTCAAACCAGCACACCGACTCCAACCAAGGATCCGGTTAACTCGCCTACCAATATCCCGGACAACATTGGCGATGGTGTCCTTGATGGTGTAGAAGATGCCGGCGACGGCATCATGAACGGTGTAAACGATGTCATTGACGGAGTCGAAGGCACTCTGGATGATATGGAGAACGGTACAGACCACGGTACAAGATAAGAGGCAAACCATTGCAACAAAAAGGCCTGGGAAAATCCCAAGCCTTACATATCATATTGAAATAGTAATATATCATTTTCTCCGGTTTCCTGCACTGTCCCGCGATTTGCAAATCCGCACTTTTGAGCAACACGTATGGAAGCAGTGTTTGCTTTATCGATTTTTGCATGAATCTCAGAACAGCCGATTTCTTCTCCTGCATAGCGGATTAGATGCTCCAGCACTTCTGTTCCCAATCCCATCCCCCACCGGGAGTGTTCAATTACATATCCCACTTCGGGTGGATAACTGCCTTCCCTGAATCCGGCGCGTCCAATGAGCGCTCCGCTTTCTTTCGCAAACACGCCCCAATAACCATACTCAAAAAAAGAATACACACAGGAAATATAGGAAATCAGTTTTTCCAGTTCCTCTTCTCTGTTTCCTGCTTTTGCAGGAAGATACCTGCTTACCTCATCTTTCGTCAGAATTGCATATAAGGCATCCATATCCTCCCCGGTCAGTTCTTTCACGACCATGCGCGGTGTCTCAAAAATCATGGCTGGAAGCTTTTTCTCATGGCAAAACGCCCGGTCCAAATAGGAAACAGACGTATCCTCCGGGGACTCCAGCAAGATAGTAGTCTTTGGAACTTCAAAATGTCCTTCCACGCATCCAATCACAGCCATACCAAGTGCTCTTGCCTCCTTTGCATGCTGTTCTTTATTTGTGATAAAAAGGCACGTTTCCGCAGACAGACCGGCCGATTCGGTTTCCTGTTTCAGTGCCTCTGTAATACGTATTCCCAGAAAAGGTGCCAGCACCGGAACACCGGTCTTTTGCAATTCGCATTTTAGTTCTCTGCACTCTGCCAATATATCAAAAACCACTGCCTTCATCTGAAACTGCATTTTCATTCTCCTTCTTCTCTCCCTGAAATTCCGGCATATACGTTCTAAAATGTAACGGAATATTGTTCCGCTGCAGCTTTTTATTTTCCCGCTCTTTTATACTAATACTTTCTACAAACGTTTTCCATAGGTTTTCTGCATCAAGATTGTCCTCGGAATATTTCATAAGATGCTGTTTTTCCTGCTCTGTCAGGGAAACCATGATATATTCCTGCCCCGGAATATGAACTCCCGCCACATTTCTCCCGACATCCCAGATAACAAATTTCTCTTCCGGAAACCTATCTGCAAAATGCGGCATTATCAGTTCCGTCAGTCTGCCTTTGGGCTCATATCGTCCCAACAGAATATTTCCCGGAATCTCTATGAAACGAAGGAACCCCACATAATGATGTCTCTCATTTCCAACCGCGCGGGACAGCTCCATGACGCGAACCACTGCCGGGTCTGTTAAGTGATTCAAAACTCCATTTCCCATCTTAAGCGCCATCTGTATGTAACGGTAAATGACATCTGCCTTATCCTCTGCATCCGAACATGCCGCATGAAACAGTCTTTCATAAACCAACGGACAGCACTGCCGTCTTATGGTACGTAATACTTTTTCTGCCTTTACAGAATCCGGTTGCAGTAAGATATATTCCGAAAACAGTTCTGGCATCACATACTCCTGTTGTAAAACCTGAATGGAGGTGTTTTCATGTCCGTACTTCATCTCCCATGCAGCATACACCGCAGAAAAAATACCTTCTATACTGTCTTCACACTGTAAAACATACCGCATCCCATTTCACTCCGCTATATTACATTCTTTAAAAACTCCATACTTTCCCGCTTTTTCTCTGTCAGACCAAGTAAATCCTGATAACTCCCATCAAACAGGGACATTTGCTGAAACTGCATACCATCCTGTACCACCGGCTTTTCTGCCAGCAGAAGATTATTTAAAATCATACCTTCACTCATCTGCATGGGATAGTATGTCTTTCCCTTGCAGGTAATAAAGTAAACCGCCCTCTTTAACACTACACCGATTTTCTTTAAGTCAGCAAAATCAAGCACTCCTGTCTGCCTTGCTTTTACAATCCGTCTGGCAGACCTCACACCAATGCCCGGTACACGGAGCAGTGTATAATAATCTGCCCGATTAATCTCTACCGGGAATTCATCTAAGTGACGGATAGCCCAATCGCACTTCGGATCCAGGAACTCATTGAAATTCGGCTGTTGCTCTGATAATAATTCTCCGGCCTCAAACCCGTAATAGCGCAATAGCCAGTCTGCCTGATAAAGTCTGTGCTCCCGCGCAAGGGGCGGACCACCCGGAAGTACCGGCAGGTGGGAATCATCATTTACCCGGATAAATGCCGAATAAAACACTCTCTTTAAATCAAATTTCCGGTACAATGCCTCCGACACCGACAGAATCTGATAATCACTCTCTCCTGTTGCTCCGATAATCATCTGCGTTGACTGCCCCGCCGGCACAAATCTCCCTGAAACCTCCCTGGACCACTTGGATTCATTTTGCATGTGAAGGCCCATGGATGTTCTCTTCGGTAGAAACTTTTCCGGAAGAGCCACCGGCTTCTTTTCTGTCTCCAGATAGGACTCCGTCTGCCGTTCTATCTCATTCCCGTTCTCTGACGCAATCTTTCTCCGAAGCTGCTGTCTTAGAAGCAATGTAGTGTCTTCTTCCTTTCGCCCAAGCTCCCTCTGTGTATGCCAGAATCGCCCCCTGCTGTCATTCGTCCCAATAGCCATCATATTTTCTTCTATACCGGCCTGAATCTGACGCATAGGGAGTAAAATATTTTTCCTGTTTTTATGTGGGGCAAGTGTACGGAGTCCATCCGCCGTAGGAAGCTCCAGATTTACGCTCATGCGGTCCGCATACCAGCCTGCCAGTTCTATCAGATCCGAATCTGCACCCGGAATCGCCTTACAATGTATGTAGCCGTTAAAATGATATTTTTCCCGAAGGAGCATCAGGGTCTCTACTATTTCTGCCATCGTTTCATTCGGGGTATTGTTAATCCCCGAGCTAAGAAACAGCCCCTCAATATAATTTCTCCGATAAAACTCTATGGTAAGCCTGCACACCTCCTCCGGAGTAAAAGAAACACGCAGAACATCATTTGACGAACGATTAATACAATATTTACAGTCATAAATGCAGTGATTTGTATAAAGAATCTTTAATAAAGAAATACATCTGCCATCTGCTGAAAACGTATGACAAATACCGGGAGCAACGGAATTTCCGATTGCTCCCGCCATGCCCTTACGTTCAGAGCCGCTGGAGGTACAGGCCACATCATATTTTGCAGCGTCAGATAAAATCTGAAGTTTTTCCATAACATCCATAGACAGCTCCTCTCCGGCAGAACACTCTGCCATGTTATTGAAAAACAAACCACTCTCCACAAGTTCGTCCGGCAGAACCAGAACATTTGTTTGTATTTATACTACCACATGCTTTCCTGCTTGTCAACAAAAAAAGAGGCCGGAATAATCTTCCTGCCTCTGAAAAAAATCTGAAAAAATTTATTTTCTTCCAACTCTTGACAAAGAGTCTTTTTTATTGAAATGATATCATTTTATACGTTATAAAATCCTATATACCAAATAATCGTAAAAACGATTCCAATAAAAACAAAGATAAGTCCTGTCACAAGAATATGGCTATTGTTATGTTTTTGAGCCTTCTCAAGCTTACGCGCGCGGTAATCAATATATCTCTCGTGCTTTGCCCTACCCATAGGAATAAAGGTAAGTAAAGCATATTTAAGAGCAAAGCCAATCCCGATAAATGCCCCCTCATCGCTGATGTAGACCATGGCCGCATAAACGGTCATTACAATACCGGCAATAAAGAAAGCGTCTGCCAAAATCTGGATATTTACCGCTGCACTTTGCGTAAAAAAGTCGTTTGCCCAAATCACCAAAAACGCGATGACTGCTTCAATGCCAAAGCAAATCGCATATTTTCTTAATGTTATTTTGGTTTCCTGTTTCACTGCTTTTAACCATCCATCCTGTTACTTAATCTGTTGACGATACTTTTCCTCTTCCACATCATTGCAGTATACGAAATGTCCCGGTGTAATCTCACGAAGTGAAGGAGTATCTACGGAATAATCGTGTTCTGCAATCGGATTGTAGGTAATTCTCGTACGCTGCTTCTCATATACCGGATCCGGCAACGGAATCGCCGAAAGAAGAGATTTCGTATAAGGATGCAAAGGATTCTTAAAGAGTTCGTCCGAATCCGCAAGTTCTACCATCTTACCGAAATACATAACGCCGATTCTGTCAGAGAAATACTTAACTACCGACAAGTCGTGCGCGATGAATAAAATGGTAAGACCTAAACTATCCCGAAGCTCGTTGAGCAGATTGATTACCTGTGCCTGAATCGATACATCAAGCGCGGAAATCGGCTCATCGGCAATAATCATCTCAGGCTGCATGATAATTGCTCTTGCGATACCGATACGCTGACGCTGACCGCCGGAGAACTCGTGAGGATAACGGTCTGCATGCTCACGCACAAGACCAACCATCTCAAGAATCTCGTAAACCTTTTCATTGATATAGTCCTTATCAGTGATGCCGTTTATTACAAGCCCCTCAGCGATAATATCGCGCACGGTCATACGAGGGTCAAGAGAAGCAATCGGATCCTGGAAAATCATCTGAATCTGGGTAATGAGCTTGCTCTTCTTTGCCACGCGGCAACGATTCTTATATTCCTTCTTGAGCGCGTTTAACTTTTCGTTATCGCCTTCTGCCATTTTAAACTTCTCGGCATACTCTATCTCCAGAGCTTTAAGAAGTGACTCTGCATACTGCTTATCTACTGCCTTACTGTCAGACTTCGCATCCTTTATAAGAGCACGGTTCTTTGCAATAATCGTATCCCGTTCCTCTGTAATCTTTTTGATTTCTTCCTGATAGCCCGGGTTCTTTTCCGAATTCAGAATCTTGATTTTTTTTGCAGCATCGGCACGGGCAGCGGAAATCGCATCCTTGTAAGAACGCGTTCCTGCTCCGATTCTCTGTCCCTTGAAATATACGTTACCCGAGGTAATATCATACAGCTTAATAATGGAACGTCCTGTTGTGGTCTTTCCACAACCGGACTCACCTACAAGACCAAAGGCTTCCCCTTTACGAATCTCAAAGCTTACATCATCAACCGCTTTCAGATCCCTACGTCCTAACTTGAAATACTGGCAAAGGTGGTCCACTTTTAATAAAACTTCATTATTCTTCTCCATGGTTTCCTCCTTTTTCTTTCATTCGCATGATACGTTCCGTAATAATCTTTGGAAGTTCTACCTTCGGTGCATTAGGATGTAACAACCATGTTGCAGCAAAGTGTGTAGGAGAAACCTCATACATAGGCGGCTGCATTTCAAAGTCAATTTCCATTGCATACTTATTTCTTTCCGCAAACGCATCTCCGACAGGCGGATAAATCATGTTCGGTGGTGTGCCCGGAATTGCATCCAGCTTTTCGTTGGTATCCAGGTCAGGCATAGAAGAAAGCAATGCCCAGGTATACGGATGTCTAGGGTCGTAGAACACTTCTTCCGCCGTACCGTACTCTACAATCTTACCTGCATACATAACGGCAATTCTGTCTGCCATATTGGCAACCACGCCAAGGTCATGCGTAATAAAGATAATCGAAAGGTTACGCTCACGCTTGATTCGGTTAATCAGCTCAAGAATCTGTGCCTGAATTGTAACGTCAAGTGCCGTTGTCGGCTCATCACAAATGAGAACATCCGGGTTAGCCGAAAGCGCAATCGCAATAACGATACGCTGACGCATACCGCCGGAAAACTCAAACGGATACTGTCTGTAACGCATTCTTGCTTCAGGAATACCTACCTCTTCCATAAGCTTGATTGCCTTTTCCTTTGCGATATTCTTGGTGAGCTTATAAACGACCTGTGCCGCTTTTTCCTTAAGAAAATCGATAATCTCTATGCAGCGCTTATCAACGTCAAAGTTCTCTGCGGCTGCAACATCTGCCTTAAACTTGTTCATGACACGTGTGAGAACAGAAACAATGTTCTCAATCTGTACTTCAGGCTCGATCACAGACTTAGGAATAACTTCCCAGTCGACCGTTTTACCCTTCGCAAGCAACGCTTCTTTCTTTGCGGTCTGACGTGCAAAGCGTGCCTCTTCCTTCGGATTATTCTTAAGCAAGAAGAAGTACTTCTCCACTTCTCTCTCCAGTGCTCCGCCAAAAGTATAAGCGATGTTATCCTTGATAACAGCAAGCGGATCAATTGCGGCAAGAACGCTCTTGTTTACGCTCTTGCAGGCCGCATCCGCCTCCTTTTCAGAAAACTTTCCTGTTCGAAAGAAAGTAATCGTATTCTCAAGCGCAGCAATGGCAGCCTTTTTGTTTTCAATGTTTTTATTAAACGAATACTGCACTGCGATTTTCTCAAGTGCAATAAAGGAATTCATAAAGTCCTCGTCAAGGAACTTTACAGCCATCTCATTAGCTTCCTCTGCAGACATCTTGCTTAAATCGGCTCCCGGATTCTTATATACGTAATAACCGATTCTGAAGAAATTGTACTGAGGCTGATTAAGCATCTCCTTTGCTGTTTTCTTAAGTTCCTCAAGCGCTTTGATCGTCTCAGGGGATGCTTCGTTCTTAGCTGCACTTCCGCCTGCAAGCTTCTTAGCAGAATCAAATAATTTTACATTTTTCCGCTCTATACGCATAACACTGACAAGTGACTTCTCGTGCGCTTTCAGAGTCTCCGCATAGTTCGAAACAAAGTATTTGTCGTTGATTCCCTTAAGCTTATGTTTTATGAGACCAAGCATTGATACAGCATCGACCTTCTGCCTGTTTCCGGTAAGGAACAAAATATCCTCGATGACAGCCAGCATTTCCTCTGTGGTTGTGCGTGACTCATTGTAGCTGTTCTCAAGCTTGATTGCCTGAATATTAAAGTCGTCAAAGGTTTTAATATATCTGTCAACATCTGCAACAGAGTACTTCGCATCCGGGTTCTTGGCTAGAGCCTTTTTCATCGTTTCGGACAGCTCCGCAAGAGTTTTGTTAAAGGTCTCCCGACCCTCCTTGCGGTTTGCCTTGTTCTTTAAAAGCATCGCCTCGGTAATCTGTCTGCCGATTCTCATGATAGGATTGAGTGCAGATAACGGATCCTGGAAAATCATTGCAATCTTGTCGCCACGAAGCTTATGCATTTCCTCCTCAGGAATACGTGTAAGGTCCTGACCGTCATACAGGATTTCGCCGCCCTCATAAATAGAGTTACCTGCGGAAATACCCATGATTGCCTTAGAGGTTACGGACTTACCGGACCCGGATTCACCAACAATGGCAAGCGTCTCACCCTTGTAAAGATCAAAGGAAATGTCGCGCACTGCCTGCACCTTTCCTGCATCTGTACGGAAGGAGACCTTAAGATTATTTACCGATAATTTAATTTCTTTCTTCATACTTAATCCTCCGTTCCTCTAAGCGATGGGTTAAACGCATCGCGTAATCCGTTACCGAATAAGTTAAAGCTGAGCATCAAAAGAATCAGGAACACACAAGGGAACAATGCCACGTATCCTGCATTTGCCGTAATGGACCTCTGTCCTGCCGCGATAAGAGTACCTACACTGGTCGTATTTCCTGCTTCCAGATTGATAATACCTAAGTAGGAAAGACTTGTCTCAGAGTAAATCATGGCCGGAATTACCAGCGCAATTCTGGTTACGATGGTACCGAGACCGTTCGGGAAAATATGCTTAAACATAATTCTTCTATCCCGTGCGCCCAGCGTTCTTGCTGCCAAAACATATTCCTGATTTTTAAAACGATAGAACTGCATACGCGTTGTGCCGGCCATGCCAATCCATCCCGTCAAAAAGAATGCTATGAATAGGACAAGCACCTGACTCGATGCACCCATATGGTACTTTAAGAGCGTAATTACAATATAACTAGGTACAGCCCCCAAAATCTCTGCGAATCTTTCCATAAAGAGGTCAAGCTTTCCTCCGTAGTAACCGGAAATGGAGCCCCAAATAACACCAACAATAAAATTAGAAGCTGCAACAACAATCGCAAAAACAAATGAAAATCTTGCACCATAGGCAAGGCAGGCAAAAATATCCTTACCTGTTTCCGTGGTTCCGAATAGGAAAAGCGGCTCCGTAATGCCATCCTTGATTACTTGTGTATGCTGATATATATAGTACTCATAGTACTCGGCTCTTATCTCAATACCGCCGTCTACCTTTCGACCGTAAGCATAATAGTACTGTGTTCCGTCCTTTTCTATACCATTCTCTCCTTCAATTCTGAGAGAATTATATTCAGGAATCAAACCACTGGCGTTTCCTGCCTCATAGGTCCAGTAATTCGGAATAATCTGATCGTTCTCATCAAGCTTTGGAACAATTACGGATGCATTTGGATCTACCATCTCGTAGTAGATGTTGGCATCATATTTGTTCTTCTCTTTTGTCGGTCTGTCAGAAAGCTTTACCACAGGATAAAGCACCTGTCTGCCGGTTTCGTTCTGATATCTCTGAATATCGTTAAACTCTTCTAAAGAAATTATCTTATACTTACCAAATCCTACGCCGTAATAGGTATCATAACGATAGGAATAAGTGGAACCATCTTCACTTATAGTATACTCGCCGTTTTTGATGATTTCTCTGCCCGTTTCAGCAGCAAGAGCGTAATCCTTAAGGAAGCTTACGTAACTCGTTTCCTTCTGTCTGTAACCGTCCCAAAAATCAATACCACTGTTAGCAAACAGATTTGACTTAGGGGTTACATAGGAATACACCATATCGTAATATGCAGGCTTAAACGGAGTGAAAAAAGGAGCAATGATAGCAAAAAGCACTAAAATGGCGATTACTACACCGCCAACAACGGCACCCTTATTCTTGCTGAAGCGACGAAATGCACCCTGAAAATAACTTACAGGCTTGGTTTCAAGCTTTCTGTCATGATACAAATCGTTTTTCTTCGCAAATTGAAACTTTTCTACCGGAATGTTATTAAAATTATTATCCATAGTTATTTCGCCCCCATTCTGATTCTCGGGTCAATGAAACTGTAACTGATATCGATAACAATGCCTGCCATAAGTCCTACCAAAGTGTAGAAACCGGATAACAACATAAAGAAGTCATAATCCTGGAAGGTAATCGAGTTGAGGTAAAGACCGCCAACACCGTTGATTGCAAACATCTTTTCAATAATAAGCGAACCCGACAGTACCGAGATAAATTCACCAAGTATGGAAGGGAAGATTACGACCATGGAGTTACGCATCGCATGGCGATAAATCGCCTGTCTCTTTGTAAGACCCTTAGTTCTTGCCAAAAGCATAAATTCTCCTGTAAGAACCTCAGAGAGCTCCGCTCTGGTACCACGTGCATATCCGGCAATAGGTCCCAGACACATCGCGAATACCGCAGGAAGCATGGAATGAAATACATCCCAGGTAAAGTAATCATTGCTCGTTGACATGGTAAGCGGGAACCAGCCAAGCTTAAAGCAGAATACATACTGAATCATCAGCGCCAATACAATGCCCGGAACCGAGATCAACAGAATAATAACAACATTAATCAACTGGTCCTGCCACTTGTTCTTTTTAAGCGCAGCTAAAATACCCAGACCGAGACCAATCGGTACTCCGATCAGGGAGGAATAAATATTAATTAAGATGGTCGGTGGAAGATGATTCACAAACACCTCCCAAATATTCATGTTAAGATATTCGCCATAGGTGGTTGCAATACCAAAGTCACCATTGGTCACAATTCTCTTAAGATAAGTTGCGTACTGGATCAAAATCGGCACCCGGTCATAGGTCCAAACACCGTTTGCGCCCTCTTTAATGTTAGTAATCCAACCGCGTCCCTCCAAAGTTTTCATAACAATTTCAGGATCCTGTCCCGGAAGGGCATTGGTTGGAATCGGAAGAAGCTTGATAAGCACAAAGCACATCGTGAAAATGATGGCAAATGTGAACAACATCAAGCCCAAACGCTTTGTTACATATTTAAACATATACATAGGCTTTTTCTCCTCTGTCTTGTAATTTTCCAATTCATATTGTATGAGCAAAAAGCAGTTCCCTGCTTAGCTCAACACACAAAAGTTGCACCCCGTCAAAACTTACACTTAAAACATCTTGTTTTTATCAATTTTCTTGTGTTTTTATTATTGCAATTTTGAAATATACCTATTTCGCCATTTTAAAATTCCGAACAAACCGCAAACTAACGGTGAGCCTGTTGGTTCACCGTTAGTCCGCGTTCATAAATCAAGGTAATTTTTGCTATTTCATCTAAAATTACTCAGACTTCATGTACTCCTTAGAAAGATCATTGCCGTTCTGAGCAACAAAATCAGCCCATTCAGCATCGGTGTAGTTAACTTCCATGTATCTAATGCCACCGAAGCCCATGAAGGTGTGCTCATCTTCGGAGAAGTAAGAGAACTTAGCACCGAGGAAGGAACCGCCACCACTAGCGATAAGCATAACGGAACGGCTTTCCTTAATGGTAACTTCTTCAAGAGCAGAAAGGATCATAAGTCTTGCTTCCGTAGGAGCAAAGCCTGCATCCCAGTTGTAAGTCTTAGGCTGATTTTCGGTCTCTGCAAGTCCATTAAGGCAGAAGTACCAGTTCTGGATGCTCATGGTGATAGTCTCACCTGCACCGTCGTAATTGCCGGCAGGCATAGTAAGAGTCATATCAATATTAGAAGTATCCCAGTACATGTGATAGTTTAAACTATCATCCGGGTTAACGAATGCACCAACGATATCGAAAGGATTGAATGCGTTACCGGAGAAACCATAACCGAAACCGATCTGAGTCTGACCGGAACGGAAAGCGTCTGCCCACTTACTTCCAGCGGAAGCATCGAATACAACCTTAATCTTTCCTTCAAGAGCAGTACCCTCAGTAAGACCATTGAGAACGCCCTGAACATAGTCTGCACGGAATCTCTGCTTGTCATTATCTACGGAAGAACCATAAACAAGAGTGATGTCCTTTGTAGCATCGTAACCATACTTCTCTGGGTCAGCAGTGAGGATAGCGATAGCTTCCTGCATCTTCTGCTTTGCAAGAGTTGGGTTATAACCGGTTAAGGAGTCGTAAGCGTCTTCGGTAGTAAGATTTGTGAGGTCACCACCGGACCACCTGCCGTTTGCATCCTGAGTGAAGCCGTAAGCGCGAAGGATACCTTCCTTAGCGATTGTAGTGTTACGGTACTGACCGCCGTCTTCCAATTCAGGAGAGTTTTCAATATCATAGTAGTAAGCTACGTTAAGAAGACCAAAGCAAGGGATTGCCGTACCCGGCCAAATCTTTTCAACGATATCACTTCTGTTAAGTGCAAGGTTAAATGCGTGACGGAACTCCTGAATGGCCAGAATACCGTTATTATTTTCGCTGTTCTTAAGAACATCGAGATCGGAGTAGAGCTGCATACCGTAGGTACCTGTAGAGGTAGAGGTAAAGTAAACGTACTTGGAGTCAAGGTAATCAGCTACATTGTCTGTTGTAAGAGATGCATCATCATAACTACCATTTAAGAAGCCCAGCCACTTAGTAGAAGTCTCCTCAACCTTACGGCAGTTGATAGCAGTGATGTTGTACTGATTCTTGTTCTCTTCCATGTTCCAACCGTACCAGTACTCGTTCTTTTCGAGTCTGTAGTGAGAACCTGCCTCAAACTCTACAAGCTTATAAGGACCCCAGCTTGCAGTTGTCGCAAGAGAAGAATTGTAATTAGAGGTCCAGAGAGTTGCACCATCAGCAGGAGCAATCTTGGAAGCCTCGTACTTAGCCTCGTGAACAAGAGGAAGGCTGGAGAAATAGTAAGGAGCCCATACAGAGAGGCTGCCATCTTCCTTTAAGAAGGAGTATGCCTTATCAAGGCAAACAACGATAGCGTTCTCTTCAGGAATAGCATAGATACCAACGTTATCCCATGTAACGTTACGTACAGGGTTTTCAACGTAGATGGAGAGCCAGGATGCGTAGCTCTGGCCAACTTCAACGTAGCCGCCGTAGCCGTAAGGAGCATCAGGAGCAAAGAAGTAATCCCACAGATCTTTACCGGAGAAAGCGTCCTCTGCAGTACCGGTTGCCCAAGCATTGGCAGTGTCATAAACGGTTTCATCGTTGTATGCAACCCACTGAGGGCACTCGTTGCCATTTTCGTCAACGTAGCCGGCAGCGTTGTAGAATGCATAAGCATCAATCATGATGACCTCGCCAGCTTCAAGGGCAGCGGCGTTGGACGCATAGCCGAGAGAGCCAACGGTCTCATTGGTACCTTCCTGGTTCTGGAAGAAGTAATCCTTAGAGTTCTTAATCATAAGAGTGTCGTAGTATGTGTTAGCACGGTAGTTCATGAAAGCAGGGTCAAGCAACTGCCGCATGGAATATTCAAAGTCAGCAGCGGTGATAGCTGTGCCATCGTCCCACTTTAAGTCATCACGAAGAGTAATCTTCCAAGCGTAACCACCTTCCGCCTTCTGGGCGTCGGTGTATCCCCACTTAGCATCCACAGTCGAGGTAACATCCTCGAGCTTAGTTGCTGCAGAGTAGTTGGTGGTGTAAGCACCAGAAACAATAGCATCCTTATTGATGGATCCGTCTGCATTGAATTTTACATCATCTTCGAACTTGTAGTCGTATTCGAAGAAAGAAGATCCAATGTAACTCATAATCTGAGTGTCATTGGAATCCACATAGGTGAACTCATTCCAATTGCTTGGCATAGTGGATGTGGTTGTGTTGTACTCAGCCTGCTTAGGCACATATGGTGTAACCCCCGGCTGATCATTGCCCGGCTGATCATTGCCCGGCTGTGCTGCTGTTGTAGGTGTTGGTGTTGGAGTAGTGTCGTCGCCACCCTTACCACAACCTGCAACTGTTCCTACCATCATAGCTGCAACGAGCGCGATGGCAAAAACTTTCTTCAGATTCTTTTTGAACATAATTTTGTCCTCCTTTTTTGTTAAGCTCCTCTCTTTCTCCACTGTTAATGTATATCAGCTTTTGTCTTTTATGTTTTACTAGTTTGTCACTTTAATTCGGTGACGTGCCGTGATAAAAGATAAAAGCTGTATATACAAGGAGAGCGAACAAAACCTCCAATGCACTCCTCATGGAAGCTCCTCCGCCTCGATAAACAGTCTCTGATAGAATTCCGATTCACTTTTCTTAACGCTCTCTATTATATTATTATCGTATACGTTTTGTCAAGAAAAATTTATCATTTATTATTTCGCATAAATAAGCCTTTTCCCGAACTTCTTATTGTATTTATAAGTCCGAGAAAAAGGCTATTGTATACAATAATACACTAGTAGTGTTTCTCCAGCTTTGCAATTCCATGGTATAAAACCACCGAAATCACACATAACACAAAAATACTTGTTATGACATAATCCAACTTAAATACCTGACTTGCATAGATAATCAGATACCCAAGTCCTGCTCTTGCCGCAAGAAATTCACCGATAATCACCCCAACCAAAGAAAGTCCTAAGTTTACTTTCATCAGACTAAACAAGGTCGGTACATTGCCAGGGAGAATTACTTTTGTTAGTATATCCTTTTTCTTTCCTCCTAATGTATAAATTAATTTTAATTTATCCTCTTCCGTTTCTGCAAAGCTGTGGTAGAGTGTCAGCACCGTGCCAAACACCGCGACGGAAACCGCTGCCACAATGATAGTTTTCATATTGGCACCGAGCCAGACAATAAAGACCGGCGCCAAGGCGGACTTTGGCAGACTGTTCAGCATTACAAGATACGGTTCAAATATTTTTGACAACGTGTCATTCCACCAAAGGATGATTGCTGTACCGATTCCAATCACCAAAATGAGAAGGAAGCTGACAAAGGTTTCTGCCAGTGTAATTCCTGTGTGATACCAGAGGCTTCCGTCTTTTGACATAGTAACGACAGTTTCTAATACGCCGCACGGCGAGCTGAACACAAATGCATTAATGATACCGCACCTTGCTCCAATCTCCCACGCTCCCAGAAACAAAATCATAACAAGCCATTGCCACCACCGTACTCTTCTCTTCTCCCTCTTACATTGTAGCAAGTACTCCCTTTGCGCTTCGGATACCGGTGCTGTTTCTCTCCGGTCAAGACTTTGGAACAACAATTTTCCCGACTTCATCATCAAGGTCCATCAGCTCCTTCCATATTTCCTGATAATATCCCGCAAACTCTTTTGCACCGCGTGCCTCGGACGGCTTCCCCGGTTTCTCTCCGGTTCCCGGCATGGTAAGCTGTATTTTAAGTTCCCGTTTGATTCTACCCGGTCTCTTTGATAACACAAGAATGCGTTCAGACATACTAATGGCCTCTGCAATATCATGCGTAATTAAAACAGCAGTCTTTCCTTCTTGCTTTAAAATGGAATAAATATCATCCGCCACGCCAAGCCTGGTCTGATAATCAAGTGCCGAAAACGGTTCATCAAGAAGCAGCAGCTCCGGCTCCATCACAAGCGTCCGGATGAGTGCCGCACGCTGACGCATACCGCCGGAAAGTTCCGCCGGCTTCACATCTTTAAACTCATACAAACCATATGCCTTCAGCAAGCGGGCCACCTTTTCTTTTGTTTCTTCATTCAGGCTATGATTGATTTCGAGGCCAAGCACTACATTTTCATATGTCGTCCGCCAAGGAAGTAAGTGATCCTTTTGCAACATATATCCCGCCAGCGCCTTATTCTGCGCCACCGGAACTCCTTCTATCTGAATGGTTCCTTCCTCCGGAGCAATCAATCCGGCAATCAGATTGAGAAGCGTTGACTTTCCGCAGCCACTCGGTCCGACAATTGCAAGGAACTCTCCCTTCTTTACCTCCAGGTTTATATCAGAGAGCGCTTTGGTTTCTCCGGCTTTTGTATGATACGAATATTGCAGCCCAGAAATATCCAGAAAGCTCATAATCAGTTCTCCTTGTTTTCTCTCTACCCGTTGATACCTTATTTTATGATTTCCCGAAAAACTTTGTGCAATTATGTCTTGACATTTTAATCTTTTAGTTGCATAATAGTTTAGTCGGTAAGTTCCGCGAATACATATCGAGGCGTGGCTCAGTTTGGTAGAGCGCTGCGTTCGGGACGCAGAGGCCGCGTGTTCGAATCACGTCGCCTCGATTTTTTTCTGTTTTTACAGAAAAAGTGCTGAAATAGCTCAGTCGGTAGAGCACTTCACTCGTAATGAAGGGGTCGAGGGTTCAAGTCCCTTTTTCAGCTCAAAAAAAAGACTTCAGCAAATCGCTGAAGTCTTTTTTATTTTACAAACTCAATTCTTACCTTTAGCCCCATTCCTTCTGCAAGACGATTTATTGTCGATAAAGATGGATTTGCCAAACCTCTCTCTATCTTACTGATATCAGCCTGATATATTCCGGTCAACTCTGCTAACTGTTTTTGTGTTAATCCTACGTCTACGCGCGCTTCCATCAATTTTTCAGCAAAAGCAAGTGCGATTCCCAACTCTCTTATCTTACCTGTTTCAATTCCGTCTTCCCATATATCTTCCGCATCTAAATCCAAATTGTCATTCCATGAAACTCCATAGCCGCCTACATCAACTCGGACTCTGCGAAACAACTCTATGTCTGCTTCAAACACTTGAAACTGCGGCAACACATGATACAGATTATGCATATCATACGTTTTTTCTACTCCATTTTGAAAAACAACAAACAAAACGCTATTTTCCAATGGTTCAACCGATGCTATTCTATGCGTCATTCTCTTTCTTCCCTTCCTTTTATTCGATTGGAGATAAAACACTAAATTGCTGTGTATTCCACATCTCTAATAATTCAGCTGCATACCTCAGAACAAATGCCTGAATCATTTTTTGTTCTTTCCCCGGTATATCACCTTCAAACATCTCTCCATCTGATAACGAAAACATACCAATATAATCTCCATAAATAGCATGCACATGCGGCGGATTATGTTCTCTTTGTCTTAAATACATCTTTATCACAATTCCATGAAATCTTGAAATAACCGGCATTTTTTCTCCTCCTTTATATTCTTATTATATAGGATATATCCTATATGGTCAATATTAAATTTGAAACAAAAAAGCAAGTCAGCCATATAGGCCAACTTGCTTTTTTATTTTACTTCGTAAGCAACATCATAATTTCATTTGTTCTCTCTACAAACTTTGTCATTGCTTCCGGTTCCAGAGGACGATGTGCCAAGCTTGCAAGGTCATAAAGCTGGTTACAAATCAGTTCTGCATGCTCCTCATCCTGATGCTCACCAAGATACTTCACTAATGGATGATTTGCATTGAGCACAAGCGTCTCACCTACCGGGAACATATCGCCGCCCATGCCGCTCATGTTGTACATCTTCATCATATCCTGCATTCTGCGGCTCTCTTCAGAGAGTGTAATCATGGCAGAAACCTTTTCGCTCTTTAACTTTTCTACCTTAACCTCTAACTTTTCTTTGCCAAGCTTATCTTTAAACAGCTTAGTCAAATCTTCAGAAAGTCCTGCGATATCCTCTGTGGATTCAGTAAAGCTGTCTGTTAAGTCACTGTCAATGCGCTGGAACTTCACATTCTGGTTTTCATACTCTAACTGGCTGATAAACGGCTGGTCAATGTTGTGTGTCAGAATGAGTGCATCAATGTCGTTTTCCTTAAACATATTGATGTACTGGCTCTGCTGCTTTTCATCGGTTACATAATAAACAATGTCCTTTTTCGGTTCACTGTTCTCCTCATTTTCGCTGTCAACAACCTCAGCCTCCACCTTTTCACCGGATTCATCTGTAGCCTCTGTCTCGCCCTTTGCCGCCTTGATATACTCCGGAAGCGTTACATACTTATCTTCCAGATTCTTAAAGATGACATATTCCTTCATCTTCTCACGGAACTTTTCATCCTTTAAGCAGCCGAACTTAATAAATGGCGAAATATCGTCCCAGAACTTTTCGTATTCCTCACGGTCTACCTTATACATACCGGAGAGCTTATCTGCCACCTTCTTTGTAATGTAATCGGAAATCTTCTTTACAAAGCCGTCATTCTGCAGGGCACTTCTGGATACATTAAGAGGGAGATCCGGACAGTCAATGACACCCTTTAAGAGCATCAAAAATTCCGGAATGACTTCCTTAATATTATCAGCAATAAATACCTGGTTGCTGTAAAGCTTAATGGTTCCTTCCAGGCTATCATATTCTGTATTTAACTTAGGGAAGTATAAAATACCCTTTAAGTTAAACGGATAGTCCATGTTCAGATGAATCCAGAACAGCGGCTCCTTATAATCCATGAATACATCTCGGTAGAACTTCTTGTACTCTTCCTCGGTACACTCATTCGGATGCTTGTTCCATAATGGATTTGGAGTATTTAATGGCTGTGGTTTCTTCTCTTCCTTTGCCTCTGTGGTGCCTTCATCCTCTTCACCTTCTGCCTCTGCATTTTCTGCCTCTGCATCAACCACGTCCGCTGTTTCCTCTGCATCTTCGTTGCCGGCGTTCATGAAATAAATCGGAATCGGCATAAAGGAACAGTACTTTTCAATTACTTCCTTTGCACGATACTCATTGGAAAACTCATAACTGTCTTCATTGAGATACAATGTAATGGTTGTTCCGCGCATTGTGCGGTCTCCCTCACCCATCTCAAACTCCATGCCACCTTCGGATTCCCAATGTACCGGAGTTGCTCCTTCTTTGTAGGAAAGGGAATCAATCGTCACACGGTCAGCCACCATAAATGCCGAATAAAAACCAAGACCGAAATGACCGATAATCTGGTCCTCATTTGCCTTATCCTTATACTTTTCAAGGAAATCCTGCGCACCGGAAAACGCAATCTGGTTAATGTATTCGTTCACTTCATCCGCAGTCATACCAAGACCGTTATCGATAAAGGTCAGCGTCTTTGCTTCCGCATTTGCAATCACCTGAATCTTATACTCATTACCCTCCGGAATGTTTGCTTCACCCATCAGCTCTAATTTCTTTAGCTTTGTAATGGCATCACAACCGTTTGAAATCAGCTCACGGAAAAAGATGTCGTGATCCGAATATAACCACTTCTTAATAATAGGAAAAATATTTTCCGAATTGATTGACAAATTGCCTTTCATTGTACTCATCATTCTGTCTCCTTTCACTTTCACACAATTCAAATTTTCTTGTCCTGCTTATTTTACATCCACTATAATACCCCAAAAAAGAAAAGTCAAGACAAAATTAGCACTCAGAACATCTGAGTGCTAATAATTTATTTTTTCTTTAGATTTCTACACGTTAGTTTACTCTTCTTCCACAGCAATCTCCATGCTTTTCAAAAGACGTACCGCTTCCGTATCCCACGCCTCATCGAGTGACTTGTCAAGCGTAAAGACGTTGCGTGCCGTTCCTGTTACCACATGTCCCATCCCATGCTCAAAACGTATTTGCAGATAGAGAGATGGTCTGTCATCGCCTTCCGAAACACCATACGCTGTAAGAAATTCTTCCACTGCTTTCCTTGTAAGCAACAGTGTAAACGTAAACGCAAGCGGTGTCTTCTTTCCTTTAATCAGTTCAAAAACAAACGGCTTAATCTCGCTCCAGAACACGTACTCCTCTGTCAGATGTTCCCTCTCTTCCGTATCAAAGTACTCAAGACACACCCGTCCCCCGAAACGATATTCCATATTGGTACGCAAAAATCCTTCTTTTAATAAGAAAGAATCAAACGCCTCACCTTTTAACAATTTTGCCATAAAGCGGTTCATTTCCGCAATCTTTAATGAAATCACAAAAAAACTCCCTCTCTATTTCTTTGGCACCTTCCGGATTCCCTGTAACACCAGAATGCTTCTAGGCTCTAAGAGCATGCTCTCCCCTGCCTTTTTTTCCCTTTCAGGCATCCCGGATTTTTCACTGCTGTCGAACACAACCTTCCATGTAACATCCTTTACCTCGGGAAGTTCAAATTCATGTTCCTCCCAGTGCATATTGTACATCAGGTAAAAATGATCCTCATAGGTGCGGTCACTTCTTCTGATATAATCTCCAAAATACATCAGTGCCATGAGACGGTTATACGCCGAAGCATCCACCTGCCACGGACTGACACCATGCTCTGATACTTCCGGCCAGCCGCACGAAATAAAATCTGTTTCCTTGAGTACCCGCTCTAATGTAAACATCGGATGGGATTTTCTAAAAGCAATCAGGCTCTTTGTAAACTCAAAGAACTCTTTGTTTTTCTTAAGTGACGACCAGTCCAGCCACGAAATTTCATTGTCCTGACAATAGGCATTATTATTGCCCTGCTTGGTACGTAAAAACTCATCCCCTGCCAAAAACATCGGTGTCCCCTGGGAAAGCATTAAGGTCAGCATTGCATTCCGGACCATCTTCTGTCTGAGTGCAAGCACCTTTTTCTTTTTTGTAACGCCCTCTTCCCCACAGTTCCAGCTGGCATTATACTCTGTGCCGTCTAGTCCCCGTTCTCCGTTTGCTTCGTTATGACGCACATCATAGGAATACAAGTCAGCCAGGGTAAAGCCGTTGTGGTCTGTCAGAAAATGTACTCTTGGCGCACCGATGCGGCGGTTCTTCATGTAATGGCAGAACGTAGGAACCAGTCCTTCATCTCCCTTTAAATACCTGCGCATATCCATGCAGAAATTCTCTCTGTATTCCATAAAACGCCCCGGATAGTTATCCTTGATTTCCTCCGGAATATCCGACACCAAAAATGCCGTCTTCTGTAAATAAGCATCCTTTGCAACCAGATTTACCGGAAGCACTGCATTGCTGATGTGAAATCCGTCCACGCCATAAGTCATCACCCAATGGCGCAGACATTCCGTCATGTAAGTCATTGCACAATTATAATCAAACATCATCTCCAGATACACATCAATTCCTGCCGCATGAAACGTTTCCACCATCTGCGCAAACTCCTCATTCGACTTCGCAGGATTTGCCGCATACGATGCCTTTGGTGCAAAATAATATGCAGTAGAAGTATATCCCCAATAATTTAACTTCACAGGAGTTTCTTCCGCAGAAGCTGCTGTATTTCCAAGCCCTTCTTCCGTCTGTCCCACGTACGAACGCTTCGGTGCACCGATAACCGTACGGAAACTGTGTTTATTTGCCTCTTCTCTTTCATCAAATTCTGTCACCGGCAATAAAAGAACTCCGTTGATGCCAAGCTCCTTTAGATAAGGAATCTTTTCTGCAAGTCCCGCATAGGTGCCTTTCTTTTTTACACCGGAATTTGCCGCTTTTGTGAAGCCTCTCACATGAAGCTTATAAAGAATCAAATCCTCTGCCGCATGTCTCCCGTAATTGGACGAAACTCCGTAAAGCTCCGGCACATACACCTCGGCACGTACCTCAGAAGCCTCTTTCCCAAAATATTCTCTTCCATTAATTTTTTTGGCATATGGGTCACAAAACCGCCTGCCGTCTGCCTCATATAAGTATTCAAACCCTGTATATCCCTGTCGCTTCGGCAATACCACACCAACCGTAAAGACACCAAAAGCAGAGGCATCCATCGGGATTACCTCTGCCGGCATAGTTTCACCTTTTTTAAATAACACAAGATTACAGGAGTCTGCCTGCGGCAACGATACCGCAAACCAAAAACAGTTATTGCTGTAGGATAAACCAAGTGGCATACCCACTCCCTGTTTTACTGTAAACCCCTTCTCCATACTAGTCCTCCACTTCTCCTTCAATCACAGTCATCATGGTTCTCTTACGTGCCATTTCATCACTGTCAAGATATTCGTCGTAAGTAGTTACCTTATCAATTAAGCTTCCGCCCGGAACAATTTCCATAATACGGTTTGCCGTTGTCTGGATGAACTGGTGGTCCAGTGCCGTAAATAAGATAACTCCCGGGAACTTAATCAGACCATTGTTCAGTGCGGTAATGGATTCCATGTCAAGGTGGTTGGTCGGTTCATCCATCACAAGTACGTTAGACCCCATAATCATCATCTTGGATAACATAACACGTACCTTTTCACCACCGGATAATACATTTACCTTCTTTACGCCTTCTTCACCGGCAAAGAGCATTCTGCCAAGGAAACCACGCACATAAGTGACATCCTTTTCCGGAGAAAACGGCATCAGGAAATCCACGATTGTCTCATCCACAGAAAACATCTGTGTATTGTCCTTCGGGAAATATGCCTGCGTTGTGGTAATTCCCCATTTGTAAGAACCGGAATCCGGCTCCATTTCACCCATTAAAATCTTAAAAAGCGTTGTCGCTGCCAGTGTATTGCTGCCGACAAATGCAATCTTATCATCACGGTTTACGATAAAGGAAATATTGTCAAGCACCTTCACGCCGTTGATTGTCTTCGATAAGTTGGTTACGGTCAGTACCTCATTACCGATTTCTCTCGCCGGACGGAAATCAATGTACGGATACTTTCTGGAAGACGGACGGATATCATCAAGCTCAATCTTTTCCAGTGCTCTCTTACGGGAGGTTGCCTGCTTGGATTTGGATGCGTTTGCAGAGAATCTCTGAATGAATTCCTGCAGTTCCTTAATCTTTTCTTCCTTCTTTTTGTTCGCTTCCTTCATCTGCTTTACCATGAGCTGGCTGGACTCATACCAGAAGTCATAGTTACCAGCATAGAGCTGGATCTTTGCATAGTCAATGTCAGCGATGTGGGTACAAACCTTATTTAAGAAATAACGGTCGTGGGATACCACGATTACCGTGTTTTCAAAGTTAATCAAAAATTCTTCTAACCAACGGATAGCTTCCAAATCCAGATGGTTGGTCGGCTCGTCAAGAAGCAAAATGTCAGGATTGCCAAACAATGCCTGTGCAAGTAATACCTTCACCTTCTGGGAACCGTTTAAGTCGCTCATCAGGGAATAATGCAAGTCTGTCTCAATACCAAGACCGTTTAAGAGTGTTGCCGCATCAGACTCTGCTTCCCATCCGTTTAAGTCAGCAAACTCAGCCTCAAGCTCACTTGCCCTGTTACCATCCTCTTCGGTGAAATCTTCTTTCGCATAGATGGCATCCTTTTCCTTCATGATGTCATACAGTCTCTGGTTACCCATAATTACGGTACTCAAAACATCGTATGCATCGTACTTAAAGTGATCCTGCTGCAAGAAGGAAAGTCTCTGGCCCGGAGTAATCACCACTTCACCCTTACTTGGCTCAAGCTGTCCGTTTAAAATCTTTAAAAATGTAGACTTACCTGCTCCGTTTGCACCAATGAGGCCGTAGCAGTTTCCTTCGGTAAACTTAATATTTACATCCTCGAACAATGCGCGCTTACCCAATCGCAGTGTTACGTTACATGCCTGTATCATTCTAATCAATCCTCCATGTTTTGCGGAGCAAAATGCCCGCCCTATAATTCCAAATAGGTATCTTAACCCATTCTTTCCATTTTGTAAAGGCTTACCGAAAAAATTTTACCATGGTGAGCGCATCTGGAAGGTTCCCTCAATCAAAAACGAGTTGATGGTACGCGGATGAATGGTCACTCTTCCGTCACGGATTGCCGCTTCCGATGCCAGAATGATTCCTTCGTCTATCCATTCCAAAAAAATAACAATGTGGTCACTCGGTGCCACAAAAATATCCATCTGTTCCAACGCATTCAAATCCTTCTTAAGGCTTCCCATATCCGCAAAGTGTCTGGTATTCAATTTCCACGAGGTGCCAAACACCGAGCTGACAAAACCGGAGCAGTCCAATCCGGCCGTATCACCACGATATTCCCCCACCGTATTGATATTTCCTGCCAGATATTCTCCACCGGCAATGACTGTGCTAAAGCGCGTGCTTTTCGTTCCGTAAAGCGAGTTAAAGCCTCCCCAGCAATACGGAATTCCTGTCATCGCAAGCTCCCATTCAGCCTGTCCCTCCATCAGTTCTATCAGGTTTGTAATATACCGCGGCAATCTTGCATTCGTCACCAGTGACAAGTTTGTATTCTGTGGCGTCAGCATCCATTCATATTCTGCTATCGCAACGACACGCTGATATACTTCATTTCTTGTCAGTGCCACCGCCTTTGTATAGGTCTTCTTTTCTGCAATACGCGCATCAGAGCTTTTCTTATATCCGGCCTCCGTATTCTTTGCCATCTTTTCAATCTGTGCCAGCTGCGACTCAGGATACTTCACCAGCTCGACCTTCTCTACAATAACCTCTTCCTCCTTTACTAACAGAACGTAAACTGCACCGTCCTCCGTAAAGCAGACATAGTTGTCCGGAAGCCACTCACACTCCAGTGTCGGTATATTATAACCTCCAAGGAATTCCCCCTCCTCAGAAGAAGCACAAATCATTATTTCTCCCGCAAGAACTGAGCAATTCTTAATTAATGTTGTGTTCAGGGAATACCGGATCCCGGAGGCATCCTCACCTAAATATTCCACAAAATCAAAGCCATCGGAATAAACCTGCTTTTCTTCATAAATCTCCTCTGTGAATGTCCCCGTTGTTTCAGAAAACACAAGCTTCTTTCCACCATAGGTCAGTAGCGATACCGGACCTGCGCATAAGTCAAACCTCTTTATATAATCTTCTGTCAGTGGTATCTCTGTACGGCTCAGCAGTTCTCCGTTCTTTGTGTAAACCAGTACCTCATTCAGTACTTCGTCATATACATAAAATTTCCCATCTGCCAGACACACATCTGCCGGAAGAACGCACCCCGGAAGGTCGATGCTGTCACCAAACTCTGCTCCCTCTGCCGTTACCAGCTTTGTGTCATATAAATCCAGCACATACACAGTTCCTTCTTCGTCTACGCAGAGCGAATTTGCATACTGCACCGGCGGCGCAGGCGTCGGTGTCGGAGCTGTCGCTGTCAAATATGCTCCGTAAATATATGCCGTTTTTCCATCGTACTCGACACGATACCAATTTACTTCATTACACTTGCCGGTCACCCAAATTCCGTCCGAACTCCAAAGTGTCCCAAGCACATTTCCGCTCGTATTCGGAAGACTTCTGATGTTCACATTCTGGGTTGCATACATAATCAGATTCCTCTCCGCAAACGTATACTTTCCCGCGGATGTCGGTGTTGGTGTCAAGGTCTCCTTTAAAGCCTTGGTCGGTGTTGGCGTACTAGTCGGTGTTGGCGTGTTTGTTGGTGTAGGTGTGCTTGTTGGCACCGGGGTAGCCGTAGGCACTGCCTGCGCCCTCTGCTGCTCCATAACCTCGTTGATATTTCCTTTCGGAATTCCTGTCCCACCTGCAATCTCTCCACCAAGCAAGAGCACTGCCATCAGCCACGCGACACGAATCATCTGCTTCATCTGTGTCATACTTTTATCTCATCTGTCTTTCCTTAAATTTTTTCTAAACTTCATAAACTAAATCACCATACGCAGGAACCGGCCATGCATTTTTATCTACAATGCCCTCCAGTTCATCAATTGGTGCACGTAACGCCTCCATTGCAGGAACCACCTTTTCACGATATGTCTCTGCCTGAAGCTTTGCATCCTTAATCAGATAAGCCGCTGAACGTTCCTTTCTTAACACTTCAACTGCCTCTTCTGCCTGTGCAAGCAAATAAGAAATCTTCGTTAAGAGTTTTGCCTGTACTGATACATTTGCCGCAGGTACAGCCATTCTGACAGAATTAATAGACCCTGCCAGTTCCGATGTGTAACGGATTACCGCCGGAATGTAAAGCTTTGCTACCATGTGAAGCATGGTTCTGGCTTCTATATTAATCGTCTTTGAGTAGTTCTCATAATTTACTTCCGCACGTGCTTCCAGCTCGGTTCTGTTTAATACCTTCTGTCTGGTAAACACTTCTACGGTCATTTCATCAGTTAACGCCTTTACCGAGCCGACAAAAGAATCTTCATTCGGAAGACCTCTCTTTACCGCCTCTTCTCTCCATTCATCAGAATAACCGTTTCCGTTAAAAATAATTCTCTCATGTGCTGCAAGCTCTCTCTGGAGCAGCTTCTTTACAGCCGCTTCAAAATCCTCTGCCGCCACCTTCTCAAGCTCGTCCGCATACGCGGCCAGTGTATCCGCAACAATAGTATTTAACACCGTATTCGGTCCGGCAATTGACATTGGCGCTCCTACCATACGGAACTCAAATTTATTACCGGTAAAGGCAAACGGAGATGTTCTGTTTCTGTCTGTTGCATCCTTGCGGATTTCCGGCAAGGTATGTACACCGATATTCATATAGCTCTTCTGCTTACACTCGGTTGCATCGCCTTTTTCAATAAACTGACGGACGATGTCCTCTAACTGCTCGCCGAGGAATATCGAAATAATCGCAGGCGGTGCTTCATGGGCACCCAGTCTGTGGTCATTTCCCGCTCCCGATGAAGACCATCTAAGTAACAGCGCATGCTCATCCACTGACTTTATTACCGCTGTCACAAACAACAAAAACTGCAGATTTTCGTTTGGCCTCTTGCCCGGGCTTAATAAATTTTTGCCTGTGTTTGTCACCATGGACCAGTTGTTGTGCTTACCGGACCCATACAACCCCTTAAACGGCTTTTCATGCAACAGGCACTCCAGGTCGTGGCGCTTTGCCACCTTTTTCATGACCTCCATTACCAGCTGGTTGTGGTCTACGGAAATATTTGCCGTGGAATAAATCGGTGCAAGCTCATGCTGTGCCGGCGCGCCTTCGTTGTGCTGTGTCTTTGCAAGCACACCAAGCTTCCAGAGCTCGTGATTCACTTCTTTCATATAAGCAGAAACACGTTCTTTTAAAGAGCCGAAATAATGGTCATCCATCTCTGCACCTTTAGGCGGAAGTGCTCCAAACAATGTACGTCCGGTATAGATTAAATCTTCTCTCTGTAAAAACTTCTGGCGGTCAATTAAGAAGTACTCCTGTTCAGGACCTACCGAACAGGAAACATTGGTTACTTCCTCATGTCCGAACAGCTTTAAAATGCGTACTGCCTCTTTGTCCAAGGCTTCCATGGAACGAAGCAGCGGTGTCTTTTTATCCAGTGCATCACCTGTGTAGGAACAAAATGCCGTCGGAATACAAAGCGTCACTCCGCCGGCGTCCTCCTTTACAAAAGCAGGCGAGGTACAATCCCATGTAGTATAACCTCTGGCCTCAAATGTCGCGCGAAGACCTCCGGATGGGAAAGAAGATGCATCCGGTTCACCCTTTATAAGCTCTTTTCCGGAAAACTCTAAAATCACTTTTCCTTCCGGTGCCGGGCTGATAAATGCATCATGCTTTTCTGCTGTAATTCCTGTCATTGGCTGGAACCAGTGGGTATAGTGGGTCGCTCCTTTTTCAATTGCCCAATCCTTCATTGCACCGGCAACCACATCCGCAATCTGCGGGTCGAGCTCTTCCTTATTCTCCATCGTCTTTTTCAGCGCATCAAATGTCTCCTTTGGAAGACGTTCTTTCATCACGGATTCATTAAATACGTCAATCCCGAAAAAATCTGTAATTATTTCTGCCATACTAATCCACACCTTTCCACCGTTTTCCCGCCTCATACAGTAAAAGGTGCCCTAAACCTAACGTCAGAACACCTTTTCCTTGCACTTACTTAGTGCTATCTTATCATATTTTTTTTTCAATGAAAAGTTTTTTTTACAACAGTTACTTATTACTACTGCTTATTTTTCGGCTTCGTTTCCTTTTCCTTTTTCGGTGCCGGAGCCGCCTTCTTAAAACGGAATACCGTTGTACCAAGTGGTGGCAATGTAAACTCAATGGAATAGTCCCTGCCGTCGCACGGAACCTTCTTTGCCGTCAGCTGTCTGGTGTTTACGTAGTTTGCACCACCATACTTTTTGTCATCACTGTTAAAGATTTCTTTATACTTACCAGCCCCCGGAACTGCCTGTACAAACTTCTCATATAATACCGGTGTGAAGTTACAGACAAACAACAAGCAATCATCCGAGTCCTTTGCTCTTCTTACAAAGGAAACTATGCTTCTGTCTGCATCCATACAGCTCATCCATTCAAAACCGTCCGGAACAAAATCCTGCTCATACATCGCCGGTTCTGTAATGTATAACTTATTCAAATCACGGCAGTAGTCATTGAATTTCTTGTGCATGTCATATTCATCGATTAAGCCCCAGTCCAGACTCTTTGCCTCATTCCACTCTGCAAACTGCGCAAAATCCTGTCCCATGAATAAGAAGTTTTTACCCGGATGTCCATTCATAAATGCATATGCGGTACGAAGGTTTGCAAACTTCTGCTCATACTCACCCGGCATCTTATTAATCATGGAGCCCTTTCCGTGTACTACTTCATCATGCGAGAATACAAGCAGGAATCTCTCACTGTACGCATACATCATACTGAACGTAATGCATCCATGTGCATGCTTACGGAACAGAGGGTCTGTCTTCATATAGGATAAGAAATCATTCATCCATCCCATGTTCCATTTTAAGCTAAAGCCAAGACCGCCATCCTCTACCTTGCCGGTTACCATCGGCCATGCGGTGGATTCCTCAGCAATCATAAGAATATTTTTATTACGCGTATGCATGATGGAATTTAAATGCTTCAACAACTCAATTGCCTCTAAATTCTCTTTTCCGCCGTAGCAGTTTGCCACCCATTCTCCATCGTTCTTTCCATAGTCTAAATACAACATGGAAGCCACAGCATCCATACGGATACCGTCGGCATGGAACTGCTCCACCCAGTAAAGAGCATTGGCAATTAAGAAGTTTGACACCTGAGGTCTGCCATAGTTATAAATCAGAGTACCCCAGTGCGGATGCTCTCCCTGCCTCTTGTCTGCATGCTCATAAAGGCAGGTCCCATCAAAGCAGGCAAGTCCGAATGCATCCTTTGGGAAGTGCGCCGGTACCCAGTCTAAAATTACACCAATGCCGTTCTGGTGCATATAATCCACGAAGTACATAAAGTCTTCCGGTGTGCCGTAACGGGAGGTCGGAGCGTAGTATCCTGTCACCTGATAGCCCCAGGAGCCATCAAACGGATGCTCCATCACCGGCATCAGCTCGATGTGGGTATAGCCCATATCCTTTACATACTTTGCAAGCATCACTGCAAGCTCTCTGTAATTATAAAAATCTCCGTCACCCTCGGATGGTTTCTTCCAAGAACCTAAATGAAGCTCATAAACGTTCATCGGTCCTGCAAGCGGATCGTTCTTCTTTCTGGCATCCATATATGCCTTATCATTCCACTCATACTTTGAAAGATCAAATACCACGGAAGCATTGTCCGGACGCTTCTGGGAATGCGTTGCGTACGGGTCCGCCTTTAATACGGTTGCTCCGCCCTTCATGCGGATTTCATACTTATAGATAGCTCCGTCGGAAAGCCCAGGAACAAACAGGCTGAATACACCGGATTCACTGTGCATTTCCATGATGTGTCTTCTGCCATCCCAAAGGTTAAAGTCACCTACTACACTGACCTTTGTCGCATTTGGCGCCCAAACTGCAAACTGAACACCTTCCACGCCGCCGATTTTCTTTTTATGCGCGCCTAATACTTTATAGATTTCATAGTGGATGCCCTGTGCAAACAGCTCTAAATCCTTTTCCGGAAGTTCCGGGAAGAATGCATACGTATCTTCCTGCTCCCACATGGTACCATCGGCATAATAAACCTGATAAGTATAGTCAAACAGTTTGTCCTTCTCTGTCAGAACACCAAAAAAGCCTGCCTCATCCAGTTTTTCCATCTCATATGTATTCTTTGTTTTCTTTTCCTTTACTACAACTCCTGTAGCATCCGGATAGAAACAGCAAATTCGGATTCCGTCTTCCGTCACCTGTGGTCCCAACACCTGAAACGGATATTTTGTATCGGAATACACAATTCCCTCAACCTTTTCCCAATTTATCTTCTTTTCTAACAAGCTTCCCATAAATAACAATCTCCCTTCAAAGTTATTCCAAATACCACTCATCCTTTGCATCTTCACGCTCTTCGGCATCTGCAATGTGGCCTTCTTCCTCTTCGTTGTGCTCTTTCTTTTCAGGCATGTACTTTTTAAATACACGCTCAATCAGGAACGAAGCAAGCAATGTCCCGACAACCGGCAGAAAAAAGATGCCCGGAAGCAGGATATAAGAACCAAGCAGCACTGCCACCATCAGTACAAGCAATACCAATGTTGTCAGGATATGTCTTGTTGACATGAAAAAAGCTGTCTTTAAAATACCGCCCCACTTCATATCAAATCTTGACAATACCGGACAAAGGAATGTAAACACCGCACAAATTAAAAGTGCAATAATCAGGAATACACCCAAAAAAGTATTTCCGGTGGTCTCTCCCTGCTCAATCAGAAGCAACGAATACCGGATGTCGATATACATGATAAATACTGCAAACACCAGCGCCAGCGAAAAGAAGGAACCCTGTTTCATATTTCTTTTAAAGGAACGGAAAAATTCCTCAATCGCGTAGCTGCGTTCTCTGCGGATTACTTTCACCACAGTATAATACATTGCCGTTGTTGCCGGCACAATGGTAACAATTGGAATGCATAAAATCAGCCACATCACATTGATTACCACCATATCAAACGCTTTTCCCATAAAGCTGAAAAATTTATTGTCGGCATTTAACCAGTTATTCATTAGTTCATTTCCTCCTTTCGCTTAGCGTAGGAGGTCATTAACTCCAACGTTCCTTTCAGAAGATAGCTGCCATATCCGGTCGGAAGAATAAAATGGTCTCCCTTCTTTACCGGAATTCCGTCTATGCTTCCCTCACCTTCGATTACACTGAACAGCTGATACTCTCCTTCCACCGGAAGCTCTGCCTCGCCACCCTCTAACGTAATCTTCTTTACTGTATAAAACGGACAGGTCACCATGGTCTGCACTCTGGCTTCCCCTACATGCCCCACAAGATAAGCATCCTGCTGCTCCTTGTGCGGACATCCGATGACATCAATACTCTTTTCGATATGTAATTCTCTCGGCTTGCCGTTCTGCAGACGTCCATAATCATATAAACGGTAAGTCACATCACTGCTCTGCTGTGTTTCCAGAATCAGTGTGCCCGCTTTAATCGCATGCACGGTACCCGGATCAATCTGGAAGAAATCGCCCTTTTGAATCTTTCTGACAGAAATCAACTCGTTCCAGCGGTCCTCTGAAATCATCTTACGGAGCTCTGCCTTGTCCTTTGCATTATGTCCGATAACAATCGTTGCATCCTCATCACAATCCAAAATATACCAACACTCGGTCTTACCCAGGGAACCATTTTCATTCACCTTTGCATAAGCATCATCCGGATGAACCTGAATGGATAAATCCGCCTTTGCATCAATAATCTTTACAAGCAAAGGAAACACCTCTTCCGTACTGTTACCAAACAGTTCTCGGTGTTCCTTATAAAGCTTGCTTAAATTCCATCCGTCATACGTACCGCCTGCAATCATACCATCGCCGTTTGCGTGTGCACTGATTGCCCAGCACTCTCCGGTATTATCTCCCGGAATTTCATATCCATATTCTGCGGCCATGCGGTTGCCGCCCCAAATCATCTGCTTAAAAACAGGTTTTAAAAATAATATCTCTTTCAAGTTGCTACCAAGCCTTTCTTGTGTAGTGTTGTGCACGCAAAAGTATGCGTAACTAATCACCCTATAGTATACCACATTTTATTCGAACTGTGAAGTGTAGAGACTGTAATAAAATCCTTTCTTTTTTATTAAATTTTCGTGATTGCCCTGCTCTACAATCTGACCGTCATTGACCACCAGAATCGTGTCTGCATGCTGTATCGTGGAAAGGCGGTGTGCAATGACAAAGCAGGTCTTTCCAGCCATCAGACGCTCCATCGCCGCCTGGATTCTCTGCTCGGTTCTCGTATCCACGTTTGAGGTCGCTTCATCTAAAATCAGCATCTTGGCATCAAGAAGCATTGCTCTTGCAATGGTAATCAGCTGCTTCTGTCCTTTGGAAATGTTCACACCGTCTTCTGTTAAAATGGTATGATATCCGTCCGGAAGTCTTCGGATGTAGGAATGAATGTGTGCCGCCTTTGCCGCCTCCACTACTTCCTCCATGGTCGCATCCTCTTTTCCGTATGCAATATTCTCAAAAATCGTGCCGCCAAACACCCAGGTATCCTGAAGTACCATAGCATATGCCTTTCTGAGCGATGCACGTTTGATTTCACGGTTTTCCGTACCGTCAATGCAGATTTCGCCTTCCCATGGGTCATAGAACCGCATCAGAAGATTGATAAGTGTCGTCTTTCCGGCACCTGTTGGTCCTACCACTGCAATCAGCGAACCTTTTTCTGCATTCAGAGAGAAGTTCTTTAAAATCGCTGCCTCTTTTTTGTAACCAAAAGTCACATCATCAATCACAACATTCCCTTCTACTTCTTCCAAGTCTACGGCTCCGTAAATATCTGCTACTTCCTCTTCTTCAGCAAGTACACGGAATACACGCTCTGCTGCCGCCAGTGCAGACTGCAATTCTCCCGCAATATTTGCCACTTCGTTGATTGGACCGGAGAATTTTCTTGAATACTGCACAAACGAAGAAATGTTTCCAAGGGACAAAATATCCTTTAGATAAAGCAGCGCCCCAAATACCGTCACTAAGGTAAGTGATAAATTGTTAATCGAGTTGACCGTCGGTCCCATGGTTGCACTGTAGTAATCCGCATCATAATAAGCATCCATTGCTTCTTTGTTTATCTTTGCAAACCGCTCCTGCATCACATCTTCCCTGGCATACGCCTGAATCGGCTTCTGTCCGGTAATCATCTCTTCAATAAAGCCGTTCATTTCGCCAAGCTTTGCGGACCGCTTTGAAAAACGCGGTCTCGTTTTCTTTGTCATATATCTGGTGTAAAGAATCGACATCGGAATGGTAAGAAGCATCACCACCACAAGCTCCGGTGCAATCACAACCATCATGACAAACGAGCCGACCACCGTTACGATACTCGCACAAATCTGCACCACATCGTTGGAAAGTGAGGTATTGATTACATCAATATCATACGAAATACGACTGATGATATCACCGGATAAGTGCGTGTCAAAAAAGCCGACCGGAAGCTCCATCAGCTTGTCAAATACGTCCTGACGCATCCTGCGCACGGTTTTCTGTGTGATAGTTCTCATTAAAAGTCCAAGCACATACGAAAGTGCCGAAGATGCGATATAAAATAAAATCATCCAGCCTGCATAGAAAAATACCGTATTAAAATCCACTTCTCCCGGTCCCACAATGGCATCAATTGCCTTACCCGAAAGCATCGGTCCGACCAATGCAAATCCGTTACTTGCAAAGGTAAGTACAATCGCACCGAGCAACATCCATTTATATAATTTTAAATATTCCCATAACCCACGGAGTGCCTTTTTCGGGTCTTTTGCCCGCTCCACTCTCTTTTGTGCCGGGGTTTTGGGTCCCTGTCCTACTGCCATGCTTTTATCTCCTATTTTTATAGTTCTGCACCCATCTGTGACTTATAAATCTCTCGATAAGTCTCACAGGTTTCAAGCAGTGTCTCATGCTTGCCCTGCCCAATGACTTTTCCGTCATCGAGCACCAAAATCAAATCCGACTGCATCACGGAGCTGATTCGCTGGGCAATGGTGATTGTCATCGTGTTCTTACAATTCTCCCTAATCTGCTTTCTGATAAATGCATCCGTCTTATAGTCAAGTGCCGAAGAAGCGTCGTCAAGGAGAAGAAATTCCGGTCTGCCCGCCAAGGCTCTTGCCACCAGCATTCTCTGCTTTTGTCCTCCGGAAAAATCTGCTCCCTTAATGGCTGCCACATGCTCCATACCGCCTTCTTTTTCCATGATAAAATCATACGCATTGGCCCATTTTGCGGCTTCTGTAATCTCTTCATCAGTCAATTCTCTTCCGAAACGGATATTTTCTTCTACCGTATCGTGGAACACCACATCATTTTGGAATGCCACGCCGAATTTACGACGAAGCTCCTGCAGCGGATAAGTCTTGATATTTCTGCCGTCAATCAGGATTTCTCCCTCCGTCACATCATAAAAACGCATAATCAGATGAAACAGTGTGGTCTTGCCGGAGCCCGTTGCCCCGATAATCCCTAAGTTTTCTCCTGCCTTTAACGCAAAGTCCACATGCTCCAGACACAGCTTGTCCATGTCATCCTGATAGCTGAAGGAAACATCACGGAACTCCAGTTTTGTATCTGTTACAAATCCCGTCATCTCTTCTATTTTTAAGTCATCCTCAGCTTCAAACACTTCATCAATTCTCACTGCCGAAGCAGATGCCTTTGATATCATCACAAAGATACGGTTCACTGCGATAACCGCATTCAAAATCATGGTAAAATACGTTAAAAATGCTACGATTTTTCCTGCCAGGGAGTACCCTCCGTAAACCCGGTAAGCACCCACTATGATAACCAGCGTCAGTCCGATGTTTAAGCAAAGATTGAGAAGAGGTCCGGACATCGCCATCACTCCTGAGGCTTTTAGTTCCTCCTTTACCACGTCATCGTTCGCTTTACCGAAACGCTTCTTTTCGTATTCATTTTTAGAAAGTGCCTTGATGACGCGGATTCCTGCTACGTCTTCACGAACAGTACGCACCATCACATCAATTGCCTGCTGCACCTTCGCATAGAGCGGAATGCCCTTTTTGGATACCACAACGACTACAAGCACGACAAACGGAAGTGTTCCTGCAAGCACCAGTGTCAGCACCGGTTCTAACGTTGCCGTAAGGAAAAGACCGCCGATAATAATCATCGGGGCACGCACGCCCATCCGCTGCATCATATTGATGGCATGGTGAATATTATAGGTATCTGTAGTCATTCTTGAAATCAAGGAAGGAATACCGATTTTATCCGTCTGTTTACCGGACAAATGAAGAATCTTTTCAAACAAATCATTTCTCAGGGCATAAATCGTATTCTTTGATACTTCAGCGGCTTTACGGTTTGCAAACACGTTACAGCTTCTTGCAATAACCACCATCAAAAACATCATGATTCCCCAAAAATACATCGGGCCAAATACGCCGGTCAATTTTACCTCCGGCACAATATCATCCAGAATATGAGCCAGAATCCAAGGCATAAAAAGTTCTGCCACCGTACCTGCTATTTTAATCAGCAGACCGAACAGCATCCTTCCGTAATATGGTTTTAAGTACTTTAGAATCAGTTTCATAGTGTTAACCTCTTTATTTCTTTTGTCCTATTCCATGCCGTTACGTTTTTGTCTCAAATAAAATCTTCTGCGATATTTTAACTCCGCATACGTCATAATCTGCTTCATGTAAATGGCATCGTAGGCACCTCCGATAGCACCCACCACAGAAATGCCCTGCAAAAACTTCATATAGAGTAATTCCTTGGAAAGACAGCCTGCTGCCGCTTTCAGCGCATCCTCCGTACTTTCTGCCATGTTGAAAACACCCTGCTCCATATAGAAATTTAATTTCTCATTGATACTCTGCAATTCTTTTCCATGGCTTAGTGCCCCACGGATCAGAAGCAGAATAAATTTCTTTTCTTCCTCGTTTTCATACTCAAATCCGTAATTTAACGCAATTTCATAGATGCCCTTTAATACAAGGCCTGTAAACAGTGCAATATCCGGCAAGCCGATACCAAGTATTCCAAGGCTGACACCTGCCGCTCCGGACACCAGAAGATTCCCCGTTCCGACCCCTTTTGCCTTTCCGGAAAATACTTTCAGCGACTTTTTATTTCCACGTATCTTTGCTGCATATTCATTGATTTGGTATGTCTTTTGCATTTCGTCCTTATTGTAAGTTTTCTCAATCACTCCGGTACCCTTTTCAAATACCAGCCAAAACGCCTTACCAAATGCAGTATCCAAGGTGTTCTGCAAGCCTGCCGGTACCTTTTTTTCTAACAGCTGATTCAAACGAGAATCGGTTTTCTCAGCCCGTTTTTGTAAGTAAGCCATTTCCTGATTGACCACCTTACCCCATTCTCTTTCTAACGGTGTTATTTTGCTTTTCACGCTAGTTCACCTCTATTTCTTTCCATTCTCCCGGTTTTAAGTTTTCATCAAGAACAAACTCACCCATAGAGATTCTCTTTAAATAAATCACAAGACAGCCGACCGCCTTCATCATGCGGCGAATCTGCCGTTTTCTCCCTTCGGTAATTGTAATTACACCTTTGGTCACCGGATGCTCCGGACGATTGTGCTTATATTTTCTTTGTAACTGCTCCGGCAACGTCGGAAGTACGTCCTTTAAGAGCAGTCCTGTTTCAGTTATATCAATTTTTGCAGGCGCGGTTTTGATGTCCGAGCCAATGACATTGACACCTTCTTCTAACTGCTGTTTCTTTTCAGGCGTAATATTGCCAAGTACGAAAAACTCGTACTGTTTTTCCTTTTGATAAAACGGATTCGCCATCTCCTGATTCCATTTTCCGTCATCCGTAATAATCAGAAGTCCCTCCGTCTCCATATCCAAGCGTCCAACCGGAGACAAATTCTCATTATTCAATTCCTTAAAATAGTCCATCACCGTTGGATACCTGTCATCACGTCTTGCCGTAACACAGCCGATGGGTTTGTAAAACATGTAATAGTGAAACTCTGACATAATGTTCTGCTCCGTTTCTAAGCTGACTTACTTTGACTTCCGATTTCGATTTTTTGTTCATACATCCCGCTTTGTTATCTGTGCAAGCGGATTCCATGTTCCTCTGATATAGCAAACCAAAAACAGCACAAACAATAACAGATTATGCGCTATCATGCAGCCCCATGCTGCCACAAGTCCGAGTTCAAAAACCTGCGTGCAGATAAAAGTGCCGACAATACGCACGCACCACATACCGATAATGTTATAGACAAATGGTGCCTTCGTCTTTCCGACACCCTGCATCATGCCTTCCACAATAATCGAAAAACCATAGAATGGTTCGGATACTGCTACCATGCGAAGTACTGTTGTTCCAAGGCTGATAACCTCATTGCTCTCGGAGAAAATACCCATAAGTGCCGGTGCTGCGGCAAATAATACCGCACCCGAAAACATCATCAAAATAATCTCAATTTGGAAGGAACAGCTTTGCAAGCTCCTTCATTCGCTTTTCATCCCTTGCCCCATATGCATTTCCGGCAAGTGTGGCTGCCGCCGTCTGCATCAGCTGTTCCAGCATCGTCGGCCAAGCAAGGGCCAAGATGATTTTTACCATGTCAAAATTTATGTGTCTTGTAAGTTTTCTCATTATATTGAATACTCCGGATTTCTATTTTTGCCCATTAAATTATTATACCTAATTTATTCTTTTAAATCAAGTTCGAGGAGTTCGATCCATAGAAAAAAGGAGCTCCGGCGAGGGCGCAACGTCATTGAATTGACATTGCGACATTCGCGGTTCTCCTTTTCTATTCTTAAAATATTTTATAAAGTTTTGACTACGACTCAAATTCTCTCTCATGTTTCTTAAAGAAGTCATAATATGTCCGCACATTGGCAAGCTCTGTCCATGGTCGTATTTTCATCTGTTCGCCTGACAAATCATAGATTTTTGCATCACGCATTGCAAGAAAGAACGGCGAATGCGTCGCAATCACAAACTGACAGCCAAAGAACCGCACAGAGTCCTCTAGAAACTTTACCAATTCTAACTGCTTTTCCGGTGACAGACTGTTTTCCGGCTCATCCAGAAGATACAGTCCGTTTTCCTGAATCTTGTTTGTAAAATAGAGAAGTGCACTTTCTCCGTTGGAACGCTCCCTGATATTTTCTCCAAGATTATCCCTGACGTATTTTGACTGCGTCTTACTGCGTGCTGCCGTCACCTTTTTTAACTGGTCGTAATCATCTAGGGAATGCAGTTGGAATCTCGGCTGTCTTGGGTCAATCAGCCGCCTGTACTCTTCATACAAATCTTCCCTAGTCCGGTCAATTCCTTCATTCAGGCTTCGCAGATTCAGCATGAAATCAAACACATCATCACTCGTAATAATCCGACTCTCCTCCGGAATCATGCGCTCCGTTACATAGTCGCAAAACTTTGTGTAGTCTTCAAAGAATGCAGACCTGTTATAAAGTGCATCCCGTTCCAAATTAAGCTTCTCAGCCATGACATTTAAGGCTGTAGTTTTACCGGAACCGTTTCCACCATAGAGAATTGTCACCTGCTCAAAGTTCAGGCATTTCACCCCATGTTCTGATAAAATCTTGAACGGATAGTAGGTATCATAGCAGGTTCTCTTCTGTTGTAAGATAAAATCAAACTCCCGGTCAGAATCCGGAAACTCAAATTGGGATAAATATAGCATGATGTTCTCCTATTTTTCTTGTGTACTCATTTTTCGAATTCTACTTCAGCCAGCACTCCGTAATGGTCGCTTGCAGAGACTTTTGTTCCTTCCGAAATCTCATCCCCCCAAAAAACGCACAAAGCAAAGTAAAGCTTTCTCTCATTATACTTCATGAAATCCTGGCAGTAAAGTCAAAAACCCATCCCGGCCTATCAACAGCATACTCCCTGCCAATAAGCCAGAATGGGTTCCTCTTATCTCATATTTCTCATTTCACATTTCCGTTTAGTATGTCTGCAATCGAAACGCTGTCCAGATACTCTCTGATTGCCTTATCCAGTCCCTCCCACAGTGGAAGTGTTCTACACTGTGCCTCCCTTTCACAAGGCTTTGCGCCCTCTTCCAGGCACGACACCGGTGCCAGAGTTCCCTCCGTCAATCTCAGAATGTCTCCGATTTTATACTCCCCTGCCGGTCTGTTTAAGCGGTAACCACCGCCCTTCCCGTGCACAGCTTCCACAAAATCATTCTTTGATAACAGCGTCATAATCGCTTCCATATACTTTTGGGAAATGTTTTGCCGCAGTGCAATTTCCTTTAATGGCACAAACTGTCCGTCCGAATGCTCGGCTAAATCTAACAATACTCTGATTGCATATCTGCCTTTTGTCGAAATCAACATTTCTTTACCTCATTATACCATACTAGAAAGGACGCAGCCTCGAAAATGCAAGCATTTCCTCGTTCGCTTCATTCCACTCCGTCCTTTGCACACATTATACTACAAGATCAGTAGGTAAATCAACATCAGAACACTTAACGAACTGCCTCGAACGCCTGCTGTAAGTCTTCCAGAATATCATCAATATGCTCCGTTCCTATTGACAAGCGGATGGTATTCGGCTTAATGCCCTGTTCCTCAAGCTCTGCTTCATTCAACTGTGAATGCGTTGTCGTTGCCGGATGAATGACCAGACTCTTTACATCTGCAACATTGGCAAGCAGGGAGAAGATTTTCAGGCTGTCAATAAACTGATGCGCCTCTTTCTGACCACCCTTGATTTCAAATGTAAAGATACTTGCGCCGCCGTTCGGAAAATACTTATCATACAATTCCTTATCCGGATGTCCCGGAAGCGAC